>JBKHFA010000315.1:0-3923 GCA_046540615.1 Armatimonadota bacterium
TCGAGGGCGCCGGGCATCTCTTCGAGGGCCCCGGCGAGCTTGAAGAGGTCGCGGATCTCGCGGCCGTGTGGTTCACAAAGCACCTCGGTGCATAAGCGTACCAGCACCGATCAGACCTGGACTGAGGGGATGGAAAAGATGGATTACCCACGACTTCAGCCGTTCGCATCAACGCTTCAAAAGGCCGATCAGTGGATGAAGGACGTCATGGAGGAGCTTGGGCCTGACGATCCGCAGAAGGCCTATCACTCGCTTCGCGCCGTCCTGCACGCTCTGCGCGATCGGCTTATGCCCGGCGAAGTGACCGACCTGTCCTCTGAGATGCCGATGCTCATCCGCGGACTCTTCCTCGAGGGCTGGAAGGCCACCGAGCCTTCGGGCGCTCTCGACAGCCAGGAGGAGTTCTTCGAGGTGGTCAACGAGGAGCTTCAGGTGCCCGCGGACGTCGGTCCGGAGGATTCGGTCCGCGCTATCTTCCGCGTGCTGGAGAAACACGTGTCCTGCGGCGAGATCGGCGACGTGAAGGGCATGCTGCCCGAAGCGCTCCAGCCACTGTGGAGTGAGGAGTGCGAGTAACGGCGGCCAACCTCGGCTAACGCCGGCGAACGACAGCGACGACGAACGACACAGGGCGGCACGGGTCCCGCGAGATCGCACCGCCCTGTGTATGCGCTACACTTCACTCAACTCCACCGACCGATGCTCGCGTGCCGACTTCACGCAGGCCATCGCCGCGCGCAGGGCCGCCACGCCCTCCGCCGCGGAGCAGGTCGGCGTCATATCACCGTGGATGGCCTCGAGGAACTCCGCAATCTGCACGCGGTAGATGTCATCACGGGCGGTCACGACACGCTCGACCTCGTAGTCCGGGCGGTCGCGATGGAAGATGCGAAGCTCGTACTGCGAGGTGTCGTAGCAGAGCGTCCTGTCATCGCCGAAGATCTCGGCCATCGACCGCTGCGGATGCTGGACGTAGTCGGCGTGGAACTGCGAGATCGCGCCGGATTCATGCGTGAGGATCGCGCTGAACACGTTGGGCGTGGGCATGATCGGCAGGTCGCCGAGTGTCGCCGACTCCGCGCTCACGCGCTCGATCGGGCCGATCAGCAGCGCCATGTAGTCGAGCAGATGCGTGTAATCCGTGATCAGCGCGTTCTCTTCCTCGAGGCGGTAGTTCGTCGTCGCGCACATCAGCGTGAAGTACGTCCCCACCATCGCGCGCCCGCCCACGATGTTGCCGCATACACCCTCGTCGATCAGTTCCTTCAACCGCCGGATGCCGCTGTGTGAGCGCAACGAGTAGCCCACGTGCAGCATCGTGTCGGCGGCTTCGGCGGCGGCCTCGATCGCCTCCGCGTTCTCCAGCGTGTCCGCGATCGGCTTCTCGCACATGACGTGGCAACCCGCTTCGAGCGCCGCGACGGCGAACGGCCGGTGCAGCCGGTTGGGCGCGCATACGAAGACGGCGTCCGGCCCCTCCGCCAGCGCCTCCTCGTAGTCGTGGAACCCCCGCGAGCCGGGCGCCTCTTCCAGCGCGGCCTGAAGGTTTTCCTCGAGCACGTCGCAGACCAGCACCTCGACCTGCGGCACCTCGGTGAGAAGGCGCGCGTGGCGTTTGCCGATCGATCCGCAGCCGACGACGAGCACCGTGGTGTCCGGAATTACGACCATGACGTGAACCCTCCATCGACGGCGAGATTCTGCGCGGTGACGTAGGCCGACGCGTCGGAGGCGAGGTAGACGACCGCGCCCTTGAGATCGACGCCGTCGCGCCCCATGCGGCCGAGCATCACGTGCGAGTTGTACCGCCGGATGAACTCCTCGGGCTGCCCGCGCTCGAAGCCACCGGGGGAGATGCAGTTCACGCGGATCCCGTGCGTCCCGTTCTCGGCGGCGAGGTCGCGGGTGAAGGCGATGATGCCGCCCTTCGCCGCGGTGTAGTCGCTGAAATTCGGGATCATCTCTTCGGAGCCCTCGTAGACCCAGCGATCCCGCCCGACCATCCCGGAGATCGACGAGATGTTGATGATCGACCCGGACTGACGCTTCTGCATGATCGGCAGCGCCCAGCGGCAGCAGTGGAAAGTGCCGACAAGATTGAGGTTGACCACGTGCGCGAAGTCCTCGGGCGAGCGATCCTCGACGCGCACGCCGCTGTCCTCGCTCAGGCGCGTGCCGCCCGCGTTGTTCACCAGCACGTCGAGGCGCCCGCACTCATCGGCGACGCGGTCGAAGACCTCCGCGACCAGTTCGGTGTCGGTGATATCAAGCGCGAGGGGGAGCACGTCAACGCCGATGCGCTCGCGAAGCTCCTCGGCGGTGCGCTCGGCCTTTTCGATCTTGCGGGAGGTGATCACGAGGTCGGCGCCCGCTTCGCCGAGGGCCTCGGCCATGTCGAGGCCGAGATTCTGCGCGCCTCCGGTGACCATCGCGACGCGCCCGGTGAGGTCGAAGAGTTCGGAGATATGCGGCCCGCGTGCCGGCATGATGCACTCGCCTCCGGTGATCCTGCGTTGGATGCGAGGGCATGTTTCCGCGTGGATCACGCGGGACCTGCCCGAGCGCGTTGCGCCGGCGAGGATGGCGGCGGAGCGAGCGGCCCCGCGGGCCGTCAGAGCCCCATCGACAGTTGCATCGCCGGCTCCTCGCGCGGGTGGTAGCGGCCGTTGAGCGTCACGAAGTTCCGCGCCCGATCCGAGCGCGCTCCAAGCACGTCGAGATGCTTGAGCGAGGTCAGCTTGTGCTTCCCGCGCAGCCCGAGGATCCTCTCGGCCGCGGTCAGTCCGATCCCCGGAATCCGCAACAACTCCCAGCGCTCCGCCTTATTCACCTCGATCGGAAACTCGTCCTCGCGCGCAAGCGCCGCGCTCATCTTCGGGTCGCGCTCGGTCAGGAGCATGTCATCTTCATCGAAGACGATCTCATCGAAGGAGAATGAGTACGCGCGCAGCAGAAACTCCGCCTGGTAGAGCCGGTGCTCGCGGACGGTCGCCGCCGGCTCACGGTCCGCCAGCGGTGTGTCATGCACCGGCTGAAAGCCCGAGTAATACGTGCGCGCAAGGCCCATCTCCACCGCCAGCCGCCAGGTCGTCTCCAGCAACTCCCGGTCGGTCTCGTTCCCCGCGCCGACGACGAACTGGGTGGTCAGGCCCGCCCGCACCTGGCCCGGCTCGATGCTGTCCCGCGCCCGGCGCAACGTCCGGACGAGATCGCGCTCAAAGCTCTTTCCGGGGCAGATCGCCGAGAGGCGCTCGGGCCCGGGAGCTTCGAGATTCACCGAGAGTCGGTCCGCAAGACCCGTCGCGGTCGTCACCGCGGCCTCGGAGCAGCCCGGGAGCAGCTTGAGATGCACGTAGTCGCGGTAGCCGTGCTTGCGGCGGAGTATCTCGACCGTCTCGATCATCCGCGCCATCGTCGCGTCGGGGTCGCCCACGATGCCGGATGACAAAAAGAGCCCGCCGATGAGCTTCGCTTCAGTCAACTCGGCGGTCAGCCCGGCCAGTTCCTCGGGCCGGAAGCTCGCGCGGGGAATGTCGCGGCTGCAGCGCGTCGCGCAGAAGGTGCAGTCGTGGCGACAGGCGTTGGACAGCAGGACCTTCAGCAGGCGGACGCGGCCGCCGTCGTGGGAGAGCGCCTCGTAGATGCCGCCCGGGCGATCCGCAAGGGGCGTCTGTGCGGCGAGGGTGGACGGGACGCTGATGTCGAATCGCGCGCCCTCGCCCAGTAACCTGAGCTTCGCTCCGTTTTCCACTGGTAGCACCTGTTGCTGTGACGTAGAGTGCGATGGCTGCCGTATGTGCGTGCATTATACCCGACGACGCGCCGAATTTCCACCGAGAGTGGCAATCGGGCGTAGACGCAACCTGTTGGTGGCTGATCTGTGTTATCTCTTCCCGATAGCACTTCGCTCTGAGTCTGGAGTC
>JBKHFA010000316.1:0-3849 GCA_046540615.1 Armatimonadota bacterium
GAGGGCCAGCAGCACGTGCAGACCGCGAGCATCACCTGCGCCGCCGACGCCATCGCCACCCCGCTGGCGTGGGAGTACGCCAGCAGCTTCATCGGCGCCGATGGCGAGGAGCAGACGAACCTGCGCCTCGAGCGCAGCGTTGACTCGCCACCCGAGGGGCCGGTCGCGACGCACTGGGGGCTCTTTGACGCTGTCCAGCGCCTGCCCTTCGAGCAGGGCGTCGAGCACCGCTTCGACCTGCTGGACAACATGACCGCGCGGAAGACCGATCACACGCTCCGCTACGACGGCGAGCACGAAGTCCGCTTCGGCCCCGACACGCGCGCGCTCCACCGCTTCGTGCAGGTCGGCCAGGGCGTCCTGCCCTTCGAGTACTGGCTGGACTCGGACCATCGCCTCGTGCTGGTGATCAGCGAGTACCGCGCGTACGTGCTGGACCCGGAGGCCGCCGAAGTATTCGCGGGCGCGCGGGAAAATCAGCAGTCGCGCTACGAGCGGCTCAAGGAGCGCTACGCGCCCGACACGGAGGATGATGATGGTGAGTGACCGCAGCGGCATCTCTCGACGAGACTTCCTGCGCATAGGCGGCGCGGCGACCGCGGGCCTGCTGGCCGCGGGGATGGGCGCAGTCGGCGCGCGCCCCGCGTCCGCGCAGCAGACCCCGCCGAACGTGCTGCTTATCATCACCGACCAGCAGCACTTCGACACGATCTCGGCGGCCGGATGCCCGCACATCTCCACCCCCGCGCTCGACGCGCTGGCCGAGCGCGGCACCCGCTTCGTCCACTCCGTCTCCCCGAATCCCCTCTGCTCGCCAGCCCGCAGCGCGATCTTCAGCGGCCGGACAAGCTGCGAGGCCGGGGTGCATGTCAACGGCCGCCCGATTCGCGCGGAGTTCCCGAACCTCGGCCAGTGGCTCTCCGAGCGAGGCGGGTATGATACCTGCTACTCGGGCAAGTGGCATCTGCCGCAGGGCGCGACACACTTCATCCCGGGCTTCGACGTGATCTCCACGGGCATCTCCGGGCAGGGCAACATCGCCGACACCGCCGTCGCCAGCGCCTGCGCGGGGTGGCTGCACAACCGCGCGAGCAGCGACCCGTTCTTCATGGTCGCGAGCTTCGTCCAGCCGCATGACATCTGCCAGTGGCTGCGACTGAATGCCCGGAAGATGGATGAGCTTCCTGTCAGTGGCATTTCCGATCAGCTTCCGCCGCTGCCCGACAACTTCGGCTACGATCCGCTCGAGCCTGCTTCGGTGGCCTCCCGGCGCGAGGGGAACGAGGGCGTGAGCAACCAGTGGTCGGAGGAGCAGTGGCGTTACTACCTGTGGTCGTACTACCGCCACGTGGAGATGGTGGACGCCGAGATCGGGCGGGTGCTCAGCGGGCTGGAGCAGTCCGGCCACGCCGATGACACCCTGGTGATCTTCACCGCCGATCACGGCGAAGGGACCGCGCACCACCAGATGACGCGCAAGAACCTGCTCTACGACGAGGCGCTCGCGGTCCCGCTGATAGCCGCGCTGCCGGGTGAGATTGCGGGTGGTCGAGCGGACGGCGCGCACCTCGCCAGCGGCCTCGACATCATGCCCACCATCTGCGACTACGCGGGCATCGATGCCCCGCCGAAGATGCGCGGGCGGAGCCTCCGGCCCGTGCTGGAGCAGCGCAACACCACCTGGCGCGAGTTCGCGGTCTCGGAGGTCAACAACAACACCGGCCGCGCGGTGCGGACCGACCGCTTCAAGTACATCACCTACGCCGACGACCCGGTCGAGCAGCTTTTCGACATGGTGGAGGACCCGGGGGAGTTGAACAACCTCGCGGATGACGCCTCACACGCGGACGTGGTGGCCGACCACCGCGCCATGCTGCGCGACTGGGAGCGACGCCTTGATGTCCCCGAGGGCGTGGAGAACCGCGAGGCGTGGGTGGGGTAGCGCAATACAATCGAGGTACACGCGAAATCCGCCGACGGCATCTCTCTGCCGCCGGCGGATTTGTTGGTCTTCGTCGGGGCTTCCCGGCGCCTCAGCGTTAGTCGTCGGGGTCGAGTGACCACAGGTTGCTCGGTTCCACTGTCTGGTCCACGCGGTACCACTTCGCGTGGCCGTCGAAGAAGCCGTAGTTCGCGCCGCCGTTGTGGAGCTTGTCACCGTCATTGAGCGTGATAGGCCGGCAGTGCGTGCCCGTGTGGTAGGGCGGGCAGACGCGATGAGAGGAGCCACCGTCGGGCGTCTCCCCGAGCAGGATGACCTCCGCGGGCGCTTTTATGTCGGCCAGCGCCAGGGTGTTCTGACCACCGTGGTAGCTGTAAGATCGGATCTCCCGCTCGCAGTTCATGGCGTAGGTGAGCCAGGTCGAGCGGCGGCGTGGATTCGAGGGGCAGGTGAAGACCTGCTGATTCTGCACATACGGCATGATCGACTCGTACCACTCAATGCGGTCCACCCAGTTGCCTGAGCCGGGCGGCTCTTCGACGTCGTAGTAGCGGTTGATGCATACGTCGTCGTAGTCGGTGTTGTACATGACGATGCCGGTCATGATCTGGCGGACGTTGTTGAGACATGAGGTCTGGCGCGCCTTCTCTCGTGCGCGCGCGAAGACGGGGAACAGGATCGCCGCGAGGATCGCGATGATCGCTATGACCACGAGCAGCTCGATGAGCGTAAAACCTCTGCGCATCTCTCTCGCCTCCCTGATTCTGCACTGCCCTGGGATCAGCGCATCGTATCTTAACGAACTATTCACCGGGACGGGCGCGTCCCCCTCCATCGCCTCGAGGAATGACCGTCATGGCGTGGCGACAGGCGCAGTTCAGCCGACGTCCGGGAAGTCCGCGCGTACCGTTTGTCGTTCGCCTTTGCCGTGCGGAGGGATGGCCTGCCCAGGCCATCCTCGCGCGAAGCGCGACCGCAGCACGGCGTCGGGCGTGGGCACACCCGAACTCCGGATGACAACGACAACGGCACAGGCGGGAGCGGGTCCCGCCTCTCCGAACGACACCGGCAACGGCATCGGCCGACGTTGCTCGCCCGCGCGCAGCTTAGAAACTGACCTCCGGCGCGGGCGGGATCTCCACCGGCATCCCCGTCTCGATGGAGACCTCCCCGGCTGCGCCGATGCATGTCGCATGGCGCGCGTCGAGGTTCATCTGGATGTCCATCTTCTCCGGATCGCGCACCCAGTCGAGAAACGCCTGCTGGATCAGCGGATCGCCGCCACCGTGTCCGCCGGGCGTGCCCTTCGGATGCCACTCGTCGATGTGATCGGTGTGGCGGTACGTGTTGCGAATCACGAAGTTGCACTCGTTATTGTACTGCGCGTACATCTTCCCCACGTCGCCGGTGAACCAGAAGTCGCGCGTGTACTCGGGCGTGAAGTGATTCTCGGTGTACACCGCGCTCTTGCCGTTCTCGTAGGTCACGATGACCTGCGAGTTGTCGTTAACATCCGCTTCCTCGGCGAAGACGCACAGGTCCTCCTTCTCGATCGTCACGTCGTAGTCCATCTGAAAGCGCTCGTGTGAGATAAAGAACGGGCACTCGTCGGCCTCGTCGCAGTCGCGGCAGCGCCTGTCATTCGGCGCGGTGCCGCCGTAGTACGCCAGCGAGCCTGTCGCGTAGACCTTCGTCGGCGCGCCCGAATCCATGTACCAGTTCATCAGGTCGATCGTGTGTACGCCCTTCTGCATCAGCAGCGAGACCGTGTACTCCTTCGTGCGCTGCCGGTCGTGGTAGAAGTAGTTGCCGCCGACTGAGACGTTGTCCACCGCGATCCCGGTCATGATCTCGCCGATGAGCCCCTCGTCGATGATCTCGCGCATCCGCCGGAAGATCGCCGAGTA
>JBKHFA010000317.1:0-3843 GCA_046540615.1 Armatimonadota bacterium
ACAGGTCCATTCCCCATCCACAACGAAATACCCTTCGACTTAACGGACAGGCTGTGAAGATACGCCCCTCCGCACGGTCTTCCTTTTTGCATACAAGTGACGCAGAGGTCGTTTGCCGTCGGAGGGGCCGGCCCCGAAGGGGTTGATCGTGGGCGAGCGTCGTTTGCTCGCGCACGATCAATCGCCTGACCGGCCCGCCGTTCCTGCCTCGTACCCGGGCAGGGGATCGGGTTCGGGCGGGTGGGCAGGCGCGTCTCCGCCGCTGGATGTTGCCGACGAGGTGATACGCACACCGTGGACGGTCGCGGCCGGTGGTGAGATCAGCCGCTCGGGCCCTCCACCGGGGCGTACTCCATGATCGGCGCGCCGGTTTCATCGGGGCGCATTGTGATGTGCCGCCGCCATGCATCGTCGGTCTCGGGGACGTCGCGGCGGTAGTGCGCGCCTCGACTTTCCGTCCGCGCCAGTGCCGCCTGCAGCGCGAGCCGCGCAACCGTCACCATGTTCGCGGCCTCGATCTCCTCGCGAGACGCCGAGGGCACCGTGGAGATCTGCCCGGCCCAGCTTTCCGCCTGCTCGCGGGCCTCGGTGAGGTCCTCGCCGTGCCGCTCCATCCCCGCCGACTGCTGCATGAGGCGCTGAAGCTCTCCCCGGATAGCCGGCGCGCCGACGCGGACCGGCGGCGGCGCAAGCTCCGCCGCCACTCCCATCTGCTCGTACGACAGCTTCGGCAGCTTCGGCGCGATCTCCGCGCAGCGAAGCCCGAAGACCAGCCCCTCGAGGATCGAGTTGGACGCGAGGCGGTTCGCGCCGTGCAGGCCCATGCACGCGACCTCACCCACCGCCAGCAGGCCGGGCAGATCGGTGCGGCAACGCAGGTCGGTCAGCACTCCGGACATCGCGTAGTGAGCCGCGGGCGCGACCGGCACCTTCTCCGAGTAGATGTCGAAGCCCTGGCGACGCAGCTCGGCGACGATCCCCGGGAAGCGCGAGAGGAACTGCTCGAGCGGGATCGAGGAGAAGTCGAGTTCGACGAAGTCGCGGCCGTCCGAACGCATCTCGGCGAACACCGCGCGGGCCACGATGTCCCGCGGGGCGAGATCGCCCTGCTCGTGATAGTCCGGCATGAAGCGCTTGCCCTCGGCGTTACGCAGCACGGCTCCCTCGCCGCGGACGGCTTCGGAGATCAGGAACTTCGGCGAGCCCTCGTGGTAGAGCGCGGTCGGGTGGAACTGCACGAACTCCATGTCCATCAGCCGGCAGCCGGCCCGGAATGCGGCCGCCAACCCGTCGCCGGTGGTGACCAGCGGATTCGTGGTGACCGCGAATATCTGGCCGAGTCCGCCCGACGCGAGGATCGTGACTGAGGCCACGAAGCGGATGCGGCGCTGATCCTCGAGTGAGAGCACGTCGCAGCCGACGCAGCGGCCCTCGACAGTCAGCAGATCGGTCATCTGCGTGTATTCGAAGATGTCGATCGCGGGATGAACCTGCGCTCGGCGGGACAGAGAGCGCTCGACCTCGTGCCCGGTCTCATCGCCGGAGGCGTGGAGGATGCGGTTGCGACCGTGCGCCGCCTCTCGGCCGCGCAGCAAGTCGCCGTCCTCCCGGTCGAAGCGCATGCCCAGCCGCATCAGCTCTTTGACCGACGGAGGCCCCTCCGCGGTGAGCACCTCGACAGCCTCGGGGGCGCACAGCCCCGCGCCGGCCTCGATGGTGTCGCGGGCGTGAGCCTCCGGAGAGTCATCCTCGCCCAGGGCGACCGCAATGCCCCCCTGCGCGTACTCAGTGTTGCACTCGGTCACCTTGTCCTTAGTCAGCACCGCCACTTTGCCGCGCTCGGCAAGGTGCAGCGCCGTGAAGAGTCCGGCCACGCCGGACCCGACGATGACAAAGTCAAACTCGTAGATGTTCGGTCTCTGAACACTCGGTGTAATCATGTAAGCACCTTCGTCAACGACGGTAGCGGTGGGTTCAGGAGAGGATCGGCCATGCGAAGAGAAGCAGGGCCAGCAGCAGCCCCAGCAGCGCCCCCAGCGCCACCTCGTGCAGCTTGTGAATATCAGCCTGCAGCCGGCTCTGCGCCAGCAGCAATGCCAGCGCGAACGCCAGCGCCGCCACGGCCGGACTCTGCGTCACGAAGACGATCGAGGCCGCGATCATAAAGCCAAGTGCTGTGTGCCCGGACACAAGCCCCCCGGTGAGAAATGAGCGCCAGCCGGTCGCGCGCTTCACCCAGACGATGATCACCGCCAGCAGCAACATCCCCACCAGCACGATCTGCAGCGGCCCCAGCACCGGGCGGGATGGGAATTCGGATGGGAATTGAAAGATCGCCATGAAATTCTCGTTGTTTGCGAAGATCATAATGCCGATCAGCAGCGAGGCTATCGAGCACAGCAAAACCCCCGCTGCGGCGACATCCTTTACGATCTTCGCCCTCTCGCTGTATCCCTCAACATTCAGATCGATGACATACTCAATCGCCGTGTTGAAGACCTCGGCCACCAGCACGGTGATCATCGTCAGAAGAAGAATCACCAGTTCGATGTGACTGACCCCGAATGCCCACGCAGCGAGCAGCACCAGCGCCACCATCACCGACTGAATACGCAGGCTCTTCTGTGTCTTGAAGACGTAGTAAAGCCCTTCGAACGCGTTGTGAAAGCTGTCGACCGTGGACCGGCTCTTCCACGGCCTGTCCTCGCCTTCACCGCACGTCCGATCCCCCTGTGTCTCGTTGCTGCGCGTCACGTCATCCAAGGTCGGTTGAGCCACCTTCCAGGCGCCTCAGCGCCTCCTGCTGAAGCGCCATCATTCGTCCGCGGGCATCTTCGTCGTAGTCCTCGTAGCCGAGCACATGCAGCACTCCATGCGCCACCAGCAGGCACAGTTCCCGCTGCGGCGAGTGACCGTATTCCGCGGCCTGCCGCCGGGCGGTGTCGGCGCTGACGATCACCTCACCGGCCACACGGTCGGGTTCGTCCTCCGCCTCGAACGCGATCACGTCGGTGGTCGCGTCCGTCCCCCGAAAGCTGCGGTTGATCTCACGAATCCTGTCATCATCCACGATGGCGACGCTCACCGTGTCGGGAAGTCGATCCGAGGGGGTGTCGCCGGCTTCGAGGCCCACCCGCGCGGCCTGCATCGCCGCGTCGCGGAGCAGTTCCTCGTCGAGGGGATGGTTCTGAAGATCGCGGATCAGCACTTCCATCATTCAGCGGGCCGCCGAGCTTCGCTCCATCTCCTCGAGCGAGGGCTCCACTGCAGCTTCCTCCTCGTTTGCTTCTTCCTGGTCGGGGTACTTCAGCCGCTGATGGAACATCCCGTGCAGGGTGCTGATGAAACTGTCGCGGATGGTGCGCAGATCATTGAATGTGAGCGGCGATTCGTCAAGCTGCCCGTCCTCCATCTTCGACTCGATGATGCGATCCACCAGTTCCTCGATCTGATCGCGCGTCGGGTCTACGAGGGTGCGCGCCGCCGCTTCGACGGAGTCCGCGAGCATCAGCAGCGCCGCCTCGCGCGTCTGCGGCTTCGGACCGGGGTAGCGGTAGTCGGATTCCTTGACGTTCTCCTCGCCCTCCAGCTGCACGGCGAGATGGTAGGGGTAGCTCGCCAGCGAGGTGCCGTGATGCTGGCGGATGGCGTCCGAGATCTCCTGGGGCAGTCCGATCTCCTTTGCCATCTCGTAGCCGTCCCGGGCGTGGGCCATCAGCGTGAGCGCGGAGAGGTGAGGCTTGAGCTTCTCATGCGGGTTCTCCTCGCCGAACTGATTCTCGATGAAGAAGTAAGGGCGTTTGAGCTTGCCGATGTCGTGGTAGAGGGCGATCGCGCGGACCA
>JBKHFA010000318.1:0-3813 GCA_046540615.1 Armatimonadota bacterium
GCTTCGAGCACAAGTGCCTGCACCTGTCGCAGGTTTCGGGCGGGCCGGTGGAGTTTACGCTGGAGGCGGACGTGCTCGGCGACGGGAGCTTCATGAAGACCGACGCGTTCACCGTCGGCTCGGGCGAGCAGCGGACGCACGTTTTCCCGCCGGGCTTCTCGGCTCACTGGGTGAGGGTGGTAGCGGACAGGGACTGTGAGGCGACGGCGCAGTTTGTGTATACGTGAACGGCAGTTGGCAGTTGCCAGTTGCCAGCTAACGGCTACGGCTACGGCTACGGCGGACGGCGGACAGCGGATAGCGACGACTGACAGAGAGCGGCATCGCGACGGCCTGTCTGCACGGGGGTAATACCATGCGCTCTGAACTGCTCATCCTTGTGCCTGTGCTCATCTTTGCGTCAACGGCCCTCGCGGAGGTTCCGCTGGTGGTGGATGGCGAGGCGCGGGCGTTCATCGTGGTCCCATCGGAGCCTGCGCCCGTCGCGCAGTACGCCGCCGAGGAGTTCGTGAAGCACCTCGCGACCGCGACCGGCGTGGAGTTGTCGATCTACTCGGCGGACGAGGCGCCCGACGAGCCTGAAGCGCGAGTATGCATCGGTCCAGTCCCGGCTCTGGAGGAGTCGGACATCGATGTCGATGCGCTCGACGAGGAAGCCGCCGTCGTCCGCACCTCGGGCACCACGCTCTTCATCGTCGGCGATGACGATGTCGCTGATCCGCTGGAGCTTGATACGCGCGCCGGGACGCTGTGGGGCGTGTATGAGTTGCTGGAGCGGGACCTCGGCGCGGTGTGGATGTTCCCGGGCGATCTCGGGGCGCATGTGCCGGCGGCGGAGACGGTCATCATCGGCGAGCGGGACGAGCAGTTCAAGCCCGCGCTGCTGCAACGGCAGGTGCGTCACGGGATCATCTCCACCCAGTCACCTTTCCCCGGCTTCACGGAGGAGGGTCTGGAGAACTACCGGCACGCGCAGCGGGTGTTTCTGCGGAGGCATCGGATGGGGAAGACGTATCCTTTCCGCTGGGGCCACGCCTTCAGCGCGTGGTGGAATCAGGTGGGGGATGAGCACCCGGAGTGGTTCCAACTGCTCGACAACGGCGAGCGTGGGCCGCTGACTGAGACGGGCGCGTGGAATGTCTCGATGTGCGTTTCGGAGCCAGGCTTCCACGAGGAGATCATCCGCCGGTGGCATGAGCGGCGAGAGGAGACTCCGGATCGCTGGATGAATCTGAACATCTGTGAGAACGACTGCCCCGGGCGTTGCGTGTGTGAGGACTGTCAGGCGTGGGACGAGCCGCTGCGACCGGAGGATGAGGGGAAATCGGTGGAGCAGCGCTCGGTGTCGAACCGCTACGCGCGCTTCTGGAAGGCGGTGTACGATCTCGCGGCACCGATCGATCCGGATGTGATGGTGACCGCGTACGCCTACGCGAACTACCGGAAGCCGCCGACCGCGGAGATTGAGCTGAATGAGAACATACTCGTGGGCTTCGTGCCCTACGTGAGCTTCCCGCTGACGGATGAGATGTGGGCGCGTGTCGAGTCGGAGTGGATGGGCTGGCGGGAGACCGGCGCCCGGCTCTTCCTTCGGCCGAACTCGACGCTGGTGGGCCACGCGATGCCTTACAACTACGCGCACGGGATCGGCCGGATGATGGATTTCGTGGTGGACAACGGCTGCGCGGCGACGGACTTCGATTCGCTGCCGGGGCAGTGGGCGGCGATGGGCTCGACGCTTTACGTCCTCTGCCGCGCGCACACAAAGCCCGGGCTGGAGACCGACGAGATGCTCGCGGAGTATTACTCGGGCTTCGGCCCGGCCGCGGCGGAGATGAAAGAGTACTTCGACTTCTGGGAGCAGCGGCTGGATGATGTGATCCTCGGTGACGAGAGCAAGCGCGGCCTGCTCTTCTGGCTGTCATTCGGCGCGGGCGAGCACGTGATCTACGGCCCGGAGCAGTTTGCGGAGGCCGGGCGCATCCTCGATCGAGCGGAGCAGGCCGCGGGCGATGGCGTCTTCGCTGAGCGAGTGGCGTACATCCGGCTTGGCTGGGAGCACGCGAAGCTGTGTGCGGAGATCAGTCGCCTGCTGGCGGGCGTTGATCCGACGGCCTCGCCACTGACGGTGTACGATCGGATCGAGGATCTAAGGCAGTTTCGTCTGTCCCACGAGGGCGAGATGTTCGCGAATCTGAGCTTCGCCTCGCTGATTGAGAAGAACAGTTGGAAGGTTCCCGAGCCGCCGCGCCGGGAGCCGCTGCGGGCGGTGGCGGAGGAGGTCGCGGAGCTTGAGGGTACGCCGGCGATCCCCGTCCGCGGCGGGCAGAACTTCGTGGCGCTGCTGGGCGAGGGCGAGCATTTCCGGGCGAGGATCGCAACGAAGCAGGTCGGGCGAAATCCCGCCCCGATCGGCTGGCACCTGATCGGGCCGGACGACGCGCACCTCGACGGGGGCGCGCTGGAGCACGGCGAAGCCATCGACGTCGAGATCGAGGCGCCTGCAGCAGGCGCGTACATGCTGATGGTGCAGACCTCGCGGAATCTCGCGAACGTGACGATGCTCAATGATCACGCGGCGCTCGTTGGCGAGCGCATCGACATGCTTGGGCCCGGGTCGCCGCTGTGGGTGTGGGCGCCGGAGGACTGCGAGCAGTTCACGGTGACCATCAGCAGCCAGGTGCCGGAGAACGCGCACTGCGCTGTCATCGCGCCGGACGGGACGACGGTCCTCGAAGCGGAGACGGGGGAGCAGAAGGAGATCCCGATGACGGTCGAGGTCCCGGAAGCGCAGCGTGGGGCGGCGTGGCAGATCGCCATCACGCGGCCGAGCGTCGGCGTCTTCGAGGACTACGCGGTGCAGATCACGGATGGGCTTCCGCCTTACTGGTCGCACGGGCCGGACAGGCTGGTTGTGCCGAGGTAGGCTGCATCCGTGCCACGGACTGATCATTTTCACCGACCGGAGGTTACTCATGCGCACAATTACACTCATCACGCTGGCTCTGACAGCTCTCACTCCCGTGGTTGCCGCCGATGTTCCGCTCGTCACTGACGGGCAGGCGCGAGCGGTGATCGTCACGCCCGATGCACCGCTGCCGGTGGTGCAGTATGCCGCCGAGGAACTCTCGTATCACGTGGAGCGGGCGACTGGAGTCGAACTGCCGGTCGTCGCTGAGGCCGGCGTGCCCGAGGCGGAGGCGTACGTCTACCTCGGCGCGACGGAGGCCGCTGAAGCAGCCGGGATTGACGTGGACGCGCTGGACTTCGAGGAGACGGTGCTGCGCGCGGGGGGCAACACGCTGATCATCGCCGGCCAGGATGAGGACGGCGACCCGCTGCACAATGACACGAACGCTGGAACGCTGTGGGGGGTATATGAGCTGATCGAGCGCGAACTCGGCGTGGTGTGGATGTGGCCGGGGGAGCGTGGGACGCATGTGCCCCCCGCCGCGGACGTGATCATCGAGGAGACGGACGAGCGTTTCGAGCCGTGGCTGCTGCAGCGGAATATCCGCGCTGGGAATATGAAGCGTGGTGAGCCGGTGACGGCCCGCTTCAGCGACGAGGCGCGGGCGGACTATCTGCGCGATCAGGCGGTCTTCCTGCGGCGGCAGCGGATGGGGCGTAATCACGAGTTGCGCTACGGTCACGCGTTCAACCCGTGGTGGGATCGCTACGGCGACGAGCATCCTGAGTGGTTCCAGCTTGTCAACGGCGAGCGCGGGCCACGGTCGCCGGGCGCGCGCTTTTCGATGTGTGTGAGCGATCCGGGCTTTCACAACCGGATCATCGCCAACTGGCTGGAGGAGC
>JBKHFA010000319.1:0-3794 GCA_046540615.1 Armatimonadota bacterium
CCTTTGCTCATTATGCCACAAGCCCGCTTGTGATGCAATCGGATGCGGCATGAGACCTTCTCGCCCCGCTGTGTGCGATTCTGAGGGCCTCACCGAGTGGGGCTGTCGGGAGGCCGCCCTGTGAGCAATTCGAGATATCCCGCAGGTCGCGGAACATGAGCCGTCGAAGAGGAGTCTAACTTTATGCGAATCCATCTTCTATGCCTCGCAACGCGAGGCGCAAGGTAAAGGACTGTGGTACTGTGACACGACTGACAATCGCAGCTTGCATCGCAGCAATCCTGGCGACGGCCGGACTGGCCATCGCCCAGGACTACGCGAATATCGTCGTCGGCGGCGACACCGTCGCTCGCATTCGCACCGCCGGCCCCCACGGGAGCATCTATCAGCGGCAGGCGCGAATCGACCAGCGCGTCGTGCAGGCGCTGGCCGAGGAGCGGCCGAGCATTTTCGTGCAGGAGACCGGCGTCCCGGACCTCGATGTCTACCAGTCCGAGGGCCGCTGGACGCTGAGCATCGGCAACACAATGCTGATCCAGGCGTATCCCGAAGATGCAGCCGGGACCACGACGAGAGCGCTCATTGAGCAGTGGAAGATGAATTTCCAGCGACAGCTTCCGAGAGCGGTCTCTCCGATCCACGTGCCGTCGTGGTGGCAGGACCCGCACGCGGATGAGGGCGGCGCGGTCAGCGGCCAGCGCGAACATGGCGCGGCGACCGAAGACCTGCCGCTCGTGCGCGAGGTCGCGGGGATACTTGAGGCCGCCCGCGAGACGACCGACGACGAGTTCGAGGAGATGCTGCCGGCGATGGAACGGGCGATGCTGCAGACGGTGTGGACGTACCGGCACCCCAACTGCGGCGCCCCCCCGATGACCGAGAATATCCGCGCGCGGTCGGTGCTCAAGCGCGCGAAGGGCCTTGATGAGCCCAACTACCGCTACGAGAAGTACTGGCTCGCGAAGGTCACAATCGACAGGCTCCGCGACGTGATGGAGATGCCCGAGGGTGTCGGTCCGATTCCTGAGGAACGCGATCTCCCGGACTTCGAGGCGCCGATCCCGCCGGATGACGGCGGGATCGCGTCCGATCCCGAAGCCACCGAACCGGCGGCGATCGCCGAGCCGAGCCTCAAGCGCGGAACGCCCATCGCACAGGTGGCGATCGGCACCGGCCTCGGCAGAGACAATGCATTGCTCAACGCCGGACAGGAGTTTGACGCCGACACGTCGCAGTTGATGGTATACATACAGACGGATGGCGCGCCACAGAATACAATTGTCGGCGTGGCCATCCAGAACGACGCCGGGATCGTCGCTCGGCGCCTCGTGCGCGTGAGCGGCGACCGGAGGATGGCCGTGACGTTCTATCCCGCCCGGGCGACGACCTTCGCGCCGGGCGACTACGAGGTTCGCCTCACCGTCAACGGTGAGGACGCGGGGGTTGTGCCGTTTCGCATCGGCACCGAGTAGGGAACACTGACAGTACACAGGAGCGTTGCTGAGCCAGACGAACGTTCGCCGGACGACGGAGCTTCCGTCAGGTGGTTTGGGTGAACGTCTGGCAGCACCGGCATTGGCGCCGGCTCATGCCGCCTCGCGGAACCGGTCGTGATCGAGGTCCGACAGGAGGTGGCCCCATGTCTGACAAGCTCTCCGCCCTCAAGCATCTGCTGGCTGCGTCCCGCTACGCCGACACGGACCACCGGGCGAAGATCGAGCTTTTCCACCTTGACCCGCGAGCGGTCGCGGGGTGGGTCTACTGGAAGCTCTCGCAGCGCCAGTTGCAGGGGATCCAGCCCGGGGACATCCGGCGAATCAGGGTGTTCCCGGAGGACAACGCGCTGCTGGTGACGGGCGAACCCGGAGCGCTCGATCGCCTCCAGGTGCTGATCGAACGTCTCGACGTCCCGCACGCCGCGACGATCTCACTGTCCTGCATCTCGGTGGAGACCACCCAGCCCCACCGCCTCCTCTGCCAGCCACGGGTTCCGAACATCATCGAACGCGCTGACGGGACTGAGTTCGACCCGGCCGAGGGGCAGCTTGACGTGGGGAAGCTCTGCCCGGTCGCCCCCGAGTACGCCGACGAGTGCATCGTGGTAGTCAACGCATACGTGGACCCCGACGAGGTCGATCAGATGATCGAGGACGGCGTCGCGGAGATGCCGTGGGAGCCGCGATTCGTCGAGCACAAGGGTCTCGGCGGCACAGTGACCTTCCAGTGTGAGCACACGATGCCATCCGGGCTTCCCGGCCTGCGCCTCGCCGCGCTGGTGGGCGCCAACGGCCTCATCACCGTGCAGGTAGGCCTCCGCTGCGAGGGCGATCAGCGGCCATCAAGCTCGGGCACCGTGCAGTACGCGGCCCTGCCCGGCCAGACGGTCGCGGTGGGCGTGATCCCCGGCCAGCGTGAGGTCAAGAAGATGACGGTGTTGCTGGTGACCGCCGACACCGTGGACCGGCGGGCTCGAAGCAGCGCTCACAGGCGGGCCCGCGAATATGCCAGCAGACTGCAGAGGACACCGGTGCCGCAGAAAGAGTAGGCTCGCGCGACGTGTGGTTCACAACTGCTCCTTCGCGTAGCGGTTGAGTACGAGCGCGATCACGCCACAGACGGCGAAAGCCGCCGCGAAGATGCCGAAAGTGACGGCGACGCCGCCGGCCTGCACGCCCAGTAGGCTGCCGGCGACGGTCGCCACCACCACGCCGAGGTCGCGCCACGTGAACATCGCGCCGTAGACCAGCGGCCGGCGCGCGCGGTCGGCCGAGCCGCCGATCAGGGCGGTGCTCACGACCGGCACCGCGCCGTTGAGCAGCCCGAGCGTCAGCGCGGTGATCGCAAGCCCCGCCGGATGCTCCCACAGCAGCGGCACAAGCATCCCCGCCGCGCCCCCGAAGAAGCCCAGCGCGAGCACGCTCCCGTGACTGACACGCTCACTGAGCAGCCCCGACGAGAAGCTCAGCAGAAAGAGCGAGAACGGGTAGAAGAACGTCGCCACCCACAGCCACTGCGCTCCGTGGGTGCGCCCGACATAGTCGGTGAAGCTGCCGAGTACGAAGCCGAAGGCGAGGGCCGCCGAGAAGAGCAGAAACGCCGCGATGCGCGCCTTTGCGCGTGACATGATCTCCATCAGCGCGGCCCATGTCGGCATCTCGGGCAGCGGCTCGGGCCTGCGCGGGAGGGCCAGCATGATCCCGTAGCCCACGAGGGCCAGCGCCGTGGCGACCGCGTAGAGCAGCCACGTGGTACCCGCCGCCTGAGCGTAGCTGAAGACCGCCCCGAGGACGATGACGCCGACCGCCCAGCCCGCATGGGTCGCGGCGTAGAGCACGCCGACGCCCGTCCCGTGCTTTTTCGCGCGGTCGGCAAGCGCGAGTATCTGCAACGCGGTGCCCATCCACATCGCCGCGCCGCCCCACCCCCAGACCGCGGCGGCCACCAGCGCCAGCGGGTAACTCGGCAGGAAGTAAAGGCCCAGCATCGCGATCGGGAAGGCCACGTACATCGCGCCGCCGACGATCGAACACTTCCACTGCGGCCAGTCGCGCAGCAGATAGACGTGGCCGAGGCGGAAGATCATCATCGAGAAGTAGACGGTGGCGATGACCAGCGCGCGCTGGAACTGGCTCCAGTCGGTGATCTCGCCGAGGTAGGGCACGAGGAATGCCTGCTGCGCGCCCGTGCCCATGAAGATGAAGAAGAATGTGCTCGCGAGCAGCAGCACGTGCGCGCGGGTGGACAGGCCACCCGCCTGAGTTTCAGTCTCGATTTGCTCGGACATTGTGTCCCCT
>JBKHFA010000320.1:0-3793 GCA_046540615.1 Armatimonadota bacterium
ACGGCGACCAGCTTCCGACGTCGGTCTCCATGTCGAAGCCGAATACGACGGTGATCTCAGACATTGCAATCTCCAGTCTTCAACGATCAGTGGAGGCGCGTGACGAACGCTCCGCGGCATCGCCTGGTCCTACTGCTCCCTGACACTCAGGGCCGCCTCGGGGTCGATGGAGATCCAGCCGGGGATCTCGTCGCTGAGCATCACCCAGTAGTCGTCGAGCACGCCGACCTCGGCCTCCTCGACCACCAGCTTCCACCATCCCGCGTCATTCGCTCCGACGACCACCTGCTTGCGATCGATCGGCCGCTCGACGGCGCGGAAGCTCTCCACCTCGCGGCCGTCGGGAGCGACGAGCGTCCCCAGCACCGTCTCGCCGGGAGGCGTGCCCTGCAGTGACAGGTGGAAGGACTCAACGCCCGCGGGAACCTCGAAGTAAAGCGGCGTCGCGGCTTTGCCGAGCATATGCAGGCCCTTGCTGTCGGCATCGCTGGAGGCCGCCCAGGCGCCTCCCTCAACATCGACGCGGAACGTCGCCGGGCCGGCGGTGATCAGGAGGTGGTAGTGCGCCGAGCCGACCGCGTCAAGCTCGATCGGCACCTCATCGCTGACCAGTCCGGAGGTGATCTCGCCACCATCGGCGCCAAGGACCACGTACTGCAGCAGCCGCCCGCGCGCGGTGATGCTGCTGAAACTGATCGTCGTGACGGCCTCGGTCGGCTCGATCACGAGATGCTGGTCGCCCCGAAGCAGATGGCGCTCCACCGGCTCTGCGTTCGGGACATCGTCGGCGGCCGCGACCGCGAGTTGCTGCATGTCGTCCGGGCCGGTCGTGGGACTGGGCGCGTTGATCGCCGGCGAGTCCCTGTGCTCGCTCAGCCACTCGAAGAAGTCCGCGTCGGTCATGTAAAAGCTCGAGGCCTCCGGGTCGTCAAGCATGTCGAACTGGCGCATGTTCCAGTGCAGCATCGCCAGGTTCCAGCCCATCCACTCCAGTCGCTGCTGCGCCTTTTCATCGGTGATCTTCGCCTCGGCAGCGCGGTAGAGGCGCTCCAGCTCATCGAAGTTGCGGGCGTAGACGTCCCGCATGATCTTCGGCGTGAGCGTCCAGCGCGCGTCGTCGTTCTCGATGAAGTGTCGCTTCATCTCCTCGTCGAGCAGCCGGTACAACGCCTCGATCTCCGGCGCGCCCTCGTGGTAGCTGCGCTCAATGTACTCGACGAAGAGCGCCTCGACGTCCGCGTCCGGGTCCCAGGCGAGCTTCGCGAGCAGGTAGTTGCTCGGTCCCCCTCCGCCCCACGCGGGCTCCCCGTAGACGTACACGCCCTGCATCCCGTGCTGCTTGAGCCGCGGGTAGATGAACTCGAGTATCTCCAGCCCCGGCGGGGAGATCGCGCCGGCCTGGTTGCTGAGACGGTTGGGCAGGTCGTAGTACATGAGCCTGTCGGTCAGATCGGTCCATTGCTCGGCGAGCGTCTCCCACGTCTCCTGAAGCTCCGGCCGGAAGAGCGTGTACCCGTAGTCCATGTGCGGCGCCCAGACGGGGAAGAAGTTCGGCTCCAGCGGGATCGGCTCGGAGGGCGGGTAGACGTAGGCCGCGTAGACGTAACCCGCGAGAACCTTGTCGGGGTACTTCTCCGCGACGATTCGCGAGACGCCGTTGTAAAAGTGCAGCACCGCGGGGGTGACTGAGAGGTTCCCCTCCGGATCGGTCTCATACATCGCCTCACAGTCCGGGCAGCGGCACCAGCCACCCGAGTCGGACGGTGAGAGCGAGAACGTCACTGCGTCCGGTCGCTCATCGAAGTACTCGATCGCTTGCTGCGCGAAGGCCTCGATCAGTTCCGGATTGCTCAGGCAGAGCTTGTACCGTCCGGTCGGAGGGACGCGCTCGCCGTCGAACATCGGGAACCAGTCGGGATGCTCGTCGAACAACTCCGCGGGAATCGTGCGCCGGAAGTTGTGCCCGTGGAAGATCTGCAGCGACTGCCCCTCGGGCCCGTGACCCCGAGCGATGCGCTGGCGATCCACCCAGGTGTCCACGGCGTCCTTGCCGGCCTGGATGTAAGGGAGCCGGCGGTTCGGGAAGAAGGGCGCGTCCATCGTGTCCGTCTCGGGGATCGTGATCGTGGGGGTGTGCGGGGCGTCCATCCCGATCTCCGTGGGCAGCAGCCAGCGCACGCCGAGGAAATCCTCAATGAACGCGTAGGTCCCGTGGCGGGTGCCGAACGAGGTTCCGCCCTGTGCGGTGCGCTCACCCTCCGCGGTGTCCTGCCCGGCGATGAGGACGTTTCCGTCACGCGTCACGATGCGGAAACCCTCGACCGGCAGGTCAGTGAGATCGAGCCCGGCAGCCGCGCCCAGCAGGATCGCCGGCCCGGCTGCGTCCGTGACGATCGGCAACTCAGCGCCGGTGACCTCACGGATATGCGTCTGCAATTCCGACGCCGCCTGCATGACGCTCGGCGGCGCGTCCTGCGCATGGACGATGGCGAAGTCGCTGGCGCCATCCTCGACGATCGTGACGGGCGCGCAGCTAACGTAGATGGCGGTTGATGCGATCAGGGCAATGACGAGCAGTGTACGCTCCATGGCAGCGCCTCGATTCTGTGAGTGATGCGGTCCGATGCGTCATTTCGCGGAACCGGCGTGGAATCCTTCGCGCACAGGGAGCCGACGCGGTTGTCGTTCCTCCCCGGACGCACTCTCCGCGCCATGGAAAAGCTCAATCCCCGTCCTCCCGTGGGCACGCGTTGCTGACCGTGACCTGCATGACCACGTCGGCCTCCTCGGAAGCCACCTCGAAGCCACGCTGCAGGGCATCGAAGACCGCGTCGGCCTCGCCCACCACCAGCGTGCTCATCGTGCCCGACTCTACGTGCAGCCCGGCCTCCCGCAGCGCCTCGGCGAAGGCGTCGATGGCCGGGCCAAGGTGCTCGGTGCGCAGCGGATACAACGACACCTGTGCGGTGATCACGTTCATCGCGCTCACTGCCTCTCGATCGACGCTCTGTCAGGATTCGAGGCGCACCGCCTGGACGTCTCCTTAACAACGTGCGGACGAGGGCGTCCGCACCACGGAAAGGCTGCCCGGGCCACGGAGATGCTCTGCACGCACAGGAGTGTGCGTGCCACGGTTCACGGCACCGACGGCATTACTTCCTCACGAAGTGAAGCACCAGCCCCGCGTAGTCGCCGCGATAGCGGAAGCCCGCGCTGAGCACCTCGGCGCGGATCGCCCGCGGGTTCAGATGCATCGGGTAGACTGACAGCACGCCGTCGGGACGGATGACACGGTGCATCTCCTGCATCACCGCGCGACGGTCATCGAGCTTCTGCAGCACGTCGTAGAGCAGTCCGACATCGCAGGACTCGTCCTCCAGCGGGATGTCAGTGGTGCCATCGCCGTGAATTGCGTCGAGATTCCTGCGCGTCGCATTCGCCACAGGCTCCATCCGGTCGAGGTCGCAGTCCATCGCATGGACGGTGCCCGAACGCCCGACCATCTTCGCCGCCTGCAGCGCATATGTGCCCGCGCCGCAGCCGAAGTCCACCACTACGTCGCCCTTCTCCACCGGGACGCTGGCGAGCACCTCTTCGGCGCGCTCGGCCAGCCACTTCTTCTGATCATGTTCTTCGTCCGGAATGTCAGTCACGTCTGCACCTCCGCGACAAGGCCGATGAAGCCGCCGAGGCCCCATCGCGCCGAGCGTAGTCTCACGTCAAGTTCTCTTTGCACCACAAGCTCCAGCGGGTCGTCGGTCATCCCGCCGATGAGCGCGGTGCGCACGTCGAT
>JBKHFA010000321.1:0-3751 GCA_046540615.1 Armatimonadota bacterium
CCGCGGTGATCTCGCCCTCCGGCGGCTCCACGTCCGTCGTCGAGCCCATCCACTTGATGCCCTCGTCGGCCACCAGCGCGTAGCGCTTCGCCCAGTCGCAGCGCAACAGGTCGCGCGCGGCCCAGCATCGGTCGCCCACGCATTCCTCGTCGCTCTCCGACAGCGCGCTCACCGGACAGGCCGGGATGCACGGGGCCTCGCAGCCCGCGCACGGGTCGAAGGCCTCACCGTCTCCGGTGGGCGCGATCTCCGCGTCCGTCACCACCGCCACCCATCGCATGCGGACGCCGTGCTCGGGGCTGATCGAAAAGCCGCCCCTCCCGATCGTCGCGAGACCCGCCGCGGCGGCCTCGAAGCGCCCGGAGAAGATGTCCGGCGTGTCGAAGCGCGGGTTCTCGGTCTTGCTGCCGACGCCGGTCACGTCGAAGGTCGTCGCAGCGCCGAAGCCGCGGTGGTCAAGCTCCCGCGCGATGTTCAGCGCGTCGATGCACACGTCGCGAGTCACCTGGTAGTTCGCGAAGGCCCACGGGCCGACCGCATCCGCAGGCGACTCGCCCGCGCGCTCCAGCGTCTTCGCGGGGATCGCCATCCCCAGCACGATCACCGACTTCGCGCCCTCCAGCCAGTCCTCGGCGTCGAAGACGCGCGCGTCCTCGCGATTCGCGATCGTCGGCTCCAGCGGCCCGTGGGTCGGGCCGGTCTTGAGCACGTTGACCTTCAGCGCGTCCTCGTCGATCTGCCCGCGAAGCTCCTCCGCGATCGCCGCGAGATCCTCCGCCGACACCACGCCGATCACGTCCGCGCCGTCCTCGGCCACGATCGCCTGGAGTTCCTCGAGCGTCGGAGCAGTCTGCGGCGCGTCCATCACGAGTTCCGCGGCGGTCTCGGCAAGCGGCGCCTGCGTCAGCACCGCCCGCCAGCTCAGCCGCTGGCCGAAGCGCTCGCTGAAAAGCTCGCCGTTGACGCGCTCCAGCAGCCCGGCCTTCTCCGCCGCGTCCTGCGGCTGGAGCTTCGTGTTGCACACCGAGTAGTAGTCCCAGCGTTCAAGCTGGCGCGTCATGTCAAGCTCGAGGTGGTCCAGTTGCAGGCGCGCGCCCCAGTTTGACACCTCGCAGGTCTCATCCAGCGGCCCGCACTGGTGCACATCCGAATCCGCCGGCCAGTCCATCGCGAAGACGACCACCGAGTTGCAGCCCGGCAGAATCTCGCGCGGGTCGCCCTCCTCGCCCTCAGCCCACTCCGACGCGGGCACGATGCCGATCACGGCCATCCCGCGCTCGCCGGCCATGCGCTTGACGCGCTCGGTCAGGCGGCGATCCGCCGGAGTATCCGCGGGAACTTCTTTGTGCAGGTACTGCCCACGCAGGTGCGGCGGCCGGCAGTACTTCAGGCACGGCCCCTCGGTGCCGCCGCGCCGCCCGTGCTCCTCAAGCTGCTCGAGGATGACCTCCTCGGTCACCACGTCGGGGATGTCGAGGTAGGCGTCGAGGCCGAAGTGCTCGCTCCACGCGCAACGCCACAGATTCTTCTCGGCGTAGCGGAACTCCTTGCCCGCGATGTCCAGCACGACCTCGCCGGTCACCTCATGCGCCAGCGCTCCGCCGCACTGCTCGTCACACTTGACGATGCACTTCGCGCAGCGGTCGCACAGCGGCGCGCCGTCGTACATCGGGTCGGCCTCAAGCGGCGCATCAGTGATCATGCAGCAGAAACGCTGCCAGGTGCCGAACTCAGGCGTCATAAGCAGACCGTGATAGCCGATCTCGCCGAGGCCGACGCAGGCGGCCGCGTGGATATCCGACAGGTCCGGGCCGAAGGGCCGCTCGACCTCGCCGTAGGGGCGGTAGCGCCAGACGTTCGTCGCCGGGATCGGCATCGCGTGGTGGCCCTGTCGCTCCAGCCAGCGGCCGAGGTGAAATTGAATGTACTCCAGCCGCTCGTTCATCTTGCCCTGCACGTTGTAAGGCCCGGTGTCGTGCGCGGTCGGAATCCCGCCCAGTTCCACGCACGCGTCCGGATGGTGGATCGCCACGACGACCACGTTCGTCGCGTCCGGCCAGTGCCCCAGTGGGTGCATCTGGATCGGCGCGCCCTCCCAGCGCGAGCACGGCCCCACCCCGACGAGGTCTGCTCCAAGGTCGAGCGCCTTCGACTTCAGCGCCGCCGTCAGTGCCTGGTCGGTCGCGCCCATCTGCTCATCCCGCGTCTCACTGCTCATAGGTCCGCTCCTTCGAGGAACTCATTCGCTTTATCAAGATCAGAAAGTCGGCCCACATCGAGCCAGTATGCGTTTTCGTCAACGAAGCCACGCACACTGGCGCCGTCGGCGATCATCGCGGGGAAGATGTCATGCGAGAAATCTCTGCCGGGCGCGCACCGCTCGATCGCCTCGGCGCCGAGCACGAAGATCGCGGCATTCGTCGGCGCCTCCAGCGGCGGCTTCTCCACGAAACGCGTCACCCGACCGTCGGCCTCCACATCGGCGACGCCGGCGTGTATCTCCACGCCTTTCACCAGGCCGATCGTCAACGCTGCATCGTTTGCGAGGTGTTCGTCGGCCATCGCCCGCGCGTCGAGGTCGCTGAGGATATCCCCGTAGTGCACGAGCACGTCGGTCTCGCCCTCGATCAGCGGCCCCATCCGCGCGACCTCGCCCGCGGTGCCGCTCGGTTCGGTGTTGATCGAGTACTCGATCTCAGCGCCGAAGCGCGAGCCGTCGCCGAAGCAGTGCCGCACCTGCTCGGAGAACGCCGAGAGTGCGATGATCTGCTCCTCGAAGCCCTGCTCGACGAGCTTTCGCACGATGTGTTCGAGGATCGGCATCCCGGCGACGGGCACCATCGCCTTGGAGATGTAATGCGTGAGCGGGCGCAGGCGCGTGCCATGCCCCGCACAGAGTATGACGGCTTTCATCGGCAACTCCTCGGCGTGTACGATCGGCTGTGTGCGTGGGTCAGGATTCCTTCCCTGCCCACGAGCCGGGACCTCCCACCGTGGCGGTAGCCGCGGGCGGTTCGCTTGTGAAGCCGTTGTCGTTGTGGGGGAACTCGGAGAACTCGCGGCGCACGGGCGGGACGCCCGTGCCACGTAAAGGCAACGGCGACGGGGCCGTCCGTGGTTTCCCTTCACTCCTCCCTCCGCCCGGGATTGAAGGATTTGGCCGCTGCAGGTGGAAGACTCACCGCGATACACGCCCAGACGACCGCTCCGCTCGAAAGGACATCGGGCCTGATGATTGCTCTCACCGGTGGCGCCGGCTTCCTCGGCTACCACGTTGTCAACTACTTCCACGACCACGACGATCAGTTTCAGTTCGCGCTCATCGACATCGCGGACTACATTGAGTCGGACTACCCCGAGGGCACCGAGTTCCTCACCGGCGACATCCGCGATCGGGAGCGACTCGTCGAGTTGCTCGCCGACCGCGAGGTCGACACGCTCATCCACGCGGCCGCGGCCCTGCCGCTGTGGAAGGTTGAGGATATCTTCTCCACCAACGTCGAGGGCACGCGCAACGTCATGTCCGTCTGCCGCGAACTCGGCATCCCGCGCGTGGTGTACATCTCGTCCACCGCTGTCTACGGCGTCCCGGACGTCCATCCGCTCCACGAGGACCACCCGATGGTCGGCGTCGGGCCCTACGGCGAGAGCAAGGTTCAGGCCGAGGAAGTCTGCCACGAATTTCAGGACGGTGATATGACCGTCTCGATCATCCGGCCGAAGACCTTCATCGGCACCGCGCGCCTCGGCG
>JBKHFA010000322.1:0-3743 GCA_046540615.1 Armatimonadota bacterium
GTGTCCACCTGGTAGGTCATGTTCTCAAGCAGATCGTATTCCGAGCTTGTCTCCATCCACGGCCGCTCGACCTCCATCAGGCCGATGGCGTGACACGGGCCGTAGAGCAGATACTGCGCGTAGCCCTTCTCCTCGAGGAATTCCTCGTACTTGATGACCACCTCGGCGGCAGGCACGCCCGCCTTCATCAGTTCCATCGTCTTGTGATGGGCCTCAAGGCCGACCTCGACAAGCTCGCGCATATCCGCGGGCATCTCGCCGATGCAGATCGGGCGCCCGACTGACGAGGAGTAGCCGCTGACCAGCGCGCCGATGTTAAGCTGGATCATCTCGCCCTCTTCGATCACCTTCGGACTGGGCCGACCGATCGCGTGGGTGCTGGCCTCTCCCGAGAGACAGTACGTCGGGTGGCCCTCATACTCCGCGCCCTCCGCGTACATCGTGCCCTGCGCGATCCCGACCACCTGCTGCTCGGTCATCCCCGGCGCGATGCTGTCGAGCACCGCCCGGGTGGCGATCTCACTGATGCGGAACGCCTCGCGCATGCACGCAAGCTCGTTCTCGGACTTGACCATGCGCATGTCGGTGAGCAGGTCGTCTGCTTTGACGACCTCCGCGTCCCCGGCGGCCTCCACGATCGCCTCGTGGATGGTGACCGGCAGGATCGACATGCCGGCGATGCCGATGCGTTTGACGTCGCCGCCACCGACCGCGTCAAAGACATCCTCGAAGGTGTCAAGCGCCATCCCGGGGTAGTCCGGTTCCGCGGACTCGCGGTACTGCAGAATCTGCATGATTTGCGGGATGCGGCTGCGGCCCTGCGCAAATGTAAGCGACTCGGGGCCGATCAGCAGCGCCGGATCGCCCTCGCGGCCGATCGCCACGCCGCCGGTCTCGAAGAGCGGCCAGTAGTCGGAGAGGTAGCGCACATTGGCCGGATCGGCCTCATGCCCGTGGGTGATCACCACGTCGAGGTCATGCTCGTCCATCTTCTGCTGCAGCGTCTTCCACCGCTGCTCAAACTCCGAATCGGGGATCGTGGGTGTGTCGGCCATCGCCTGTCTCCTCCTTGAGTATGTATCACGCTCGAAGCGAGCCTGATCTGCGGAGCGGCTGAGTGCGGAGTATTTCGCGGAAGGATGCGGGGAGTCCTGCGAACGTGATGGCCGGATTGCCGGAGAAACTACCACGGGGCTCAAAGGCCGCGCCACATGATCACGAAAAGGCCATCATCCATCGCCATCGACGTCCGCGGCGCTTCAGATGGTCGCCCACGAAGGACACCGCCACCATCGGAGCGAATATGCGAGGTGTCCGCGGAGGAGTCCGCGTCGCCGGGCAGAAGTTCCCTCTCCTTGCGTATGAAGATACTTTCTCACCGGAGAATCGATGACACTTTCGGAACTCATCACAATCAAGGGCCTTCAGGACAGCTTTGAACTCAGCGACGCCGCGCTGCTGCGCCGTCAACTGCTCGGCGAGCCCGGCCCGGTGACGATCGACCGCCTCGAGGCGGCTCTTTCGGCGTACACCCGCGACGACCCGGAGATCGAGGAGGCGCTGTCGGAACTGCTCGGCAGCCTCGCCCGCGCCGATGGCAAGGGCGACGGCTTCCTCATCAGCGGCCCCGCCGGCGCGGGGAAGACCCACCTGCTCGGCACGCTCCTGCTGCTCGCCGGCTCCGACCACGCGCGCAAGCGCCTCGCCCGGCAGAAGACGCAGTTCGCCGATGACCTGAAGCTCCTCCACGAGTCCGCGCCGCTGCTGGTGGTGCCGCTGCCACTCGAGGAGCACTCCGGCCGCGACGAACTGCTCGAGGACATCATCTTCGAGCGAACCGAGTGGGAGCTGCGACGCCAGCCCTACGAGATCGTCGTGCCGCTGTCTCAGCACTCCTACGCGCTGGAGTTGATCGAGCGCCATGTCGTCCCGCGCTTCGAGGAGGAGCTTGACGCATACACCGCCGAACGCTCGACCCGCGGCGAGTCATGGCAGGAACTGTGCGCCCGCGACGAAGAGGCCGCGGTGCGGCTCGGTCACCAGTTCGCGCAGTCGATGAACTACCCGCTGGACTTCCGGCAATCGCGCGTCGAGCGCATGGCGCGGCTGCTTGAGATCGTGGACGGCGAGCGTCTCTCGGGCGTCCTCTATCTCATCGACGACCTCGGCGACTTCCTCGCCTCGGTGGACGCGAAGGCCATGCAGGGCGACCTCGTCTTCCTCGAGTTCCTCGCTCACCGCGGCAAGATCGCGCCGATCTGGACCGTGGCGAACCTCGAGGTGCCGCTCAGGGAGATCCCGGGCATCGAGGCCCCACTCGCGCGCCGCATCTCGGATCTCTACCGCGGCGGCCTGGCGCTGTCGTCCACGCACATGCGATGGGTCGTTGCCGACGCGGTGCGACCGGCCTCCGACGCCGCCTGCGGAGAGGCGCTCGACGAGATGGTGCAGGCTCACGAGGAGGCGTTCGGCGACGCGGTGGAGGCCGAGCAGCTTGTCGCGAGCTTCCCGCTCCACCCGCTCGCGGCGCGCTGCGCCGAGGAGATCGGCACACGGGCCCTCGGCCGCGCCGACGGTCTGCTGTCGGTGTTGCGTGACGCCGACGAGGCCGGGATGCTGGAGGAGCGGACGCACCTGCAGCCGCTCTCGCCCGCGGATGTCTTCGACCTGCTCCGCCCGCAGCTTCGCTCGAATCCCGACGCCGCCCCCTACCTCGGACAGGCGCTCGAGTATTACGAAGCGCACGGCTCAGAAGTCTACCCCGCCGACCCCGAACTGCTGCTCCGCGTCATCCGCGTGCTGATTGCGCTGCGACTGGCGAACATCTGGCCGGGCGAGGGTGAGGTGCGCCAGGCGCTGGGGATGGACGCGGAGGGCGCGCCGCTGGTGAGCCACGGCGAATTGCACGACGTGCTTGAGGCCGCGCGCCTGCACGGGCGCTTCGTCGAGGTCCGCCGTGGGCGCGAGGAAGCCGAGGACGTGTACTACGTCGAGGTTCATACGCCGATCGGCGACACCCTCCGCGAACGCCTCTCGCTCGCGCGCGAGGGCATCGGGCGCGACGACCCGCGGCTGATGCAGGCTGCGATCGCGCATGCCGGCCCCGCGATGCCGCTGGAGACGCTTGCGGACGAGGCCCTGCTGGAGATCCACTGGCGCAACACCGGTCGAGCGATCTCCGCGTCAGTTGGCAGCGTGCAGGCGCTCGACCAGCTTGAGATCGATCGGCGCGTCCAGGAACTGACCGACCCTGCGAACATTGCCAGCGTCCATCTCCGCGTGGCGACGCTGCAGTCGGCGGAGCAGCAGAGGGCGCGCTGGCAGGAGATCACCGACGGGACGCTCGCCGGGCGCTGGTCGGCCTCGATCCTCTGCTGGCTGCCACGCCAGCTTCATGAGCGCGAACTCGACGTGCTGCGCGACTGCGCGGCCTGCCGACTCCTGCTGAGCCAGCCGCAGTCGCTCGAACACGAGCGCGGCCTCGCCGGGCGCCTCGAGGAGGAAGAGGCGCGTCTCGGGGCACAGGTGCGCGAGGTCGTCCGCGCGGCGTACTACGAGGGCTCCGTGCTTGCCGCATTCGGCGAGGCGGTTCCTGGCGGCGAACTCTCCGCCATGGAGGGCGACTGGCGCAGCGCGATCAATGCCATCGGCGGATGGGCGCTCGACCGCGTCTTCCCCGAGTTCGCGAAGATTGCACCGCGCCAGTTCCTCGCCGAGCGCGAGCAGATCGACCTGCTCATCGA
>JBKHFA010000323.1:0-3729 GCA_046540615.1 Armatimonadota bacterium
CGATCTCCTGGCTCTTACTGATCAGGTAGGTCTCCCCGCCACAACCAGTGAGCACCAGCCCGAAGACCGCCAGCGCCACGAGCAGCACCATCAGTCGCGCGCGTCTCATTGAAACCCTCTCCTTGTTGCAGCAGTCGACACCGTCTGGGAGAAACCTTCGATGGCCTACGCAAGTCTCCCTGCCTGCGATCACTCAGCGCGCAGGTGCTTCAGCACGAACTCGACGTCCTGCGCGGTCGCCGCCCGCAATCCGTGCTCACTGCCGAGTCACGACAGCGACCCACGGATCCTCCCCGGGAGCCGTGAGAGTCTCTGCGCCACCGCCCGATACCTCGAAGGGTTCCGCCCACCGGCCGGCGGTGATGTCGAGCCATTGCCCGTTGAAACGGCCCTGGTGGCCACTCAAGTCGAGCGACACCGATCCCCCGCGGCAGAAAAAGAGCACGTACGCCTCACCCGGACTGCACGCGAGATACGCCTCGTTCTCCTCGCGATTGCCCAGCAGGTCAATACGCGGCTCTATCTGCCAGAAGCGCACCCGCTCCTCCACCAGCCGCGCCGAGCGGATGCAGGCCTGTGCGATCTCGTTTATGCCGATCCCCGAGGTCGGCCGGTGGAAGCGGGATGAGGCGGAGCCGGCGAGGAGATTGCGCCAGAAGCGTTCAATACCGTCCTGCGGGGTCCCTGAGCCGAAGCCGGTCTCGCCCGCGGAGTAGATCTTCGTGTGGTTGATCGGGCGCGGATGCTCGGCCGCCTGGTCGACAACCCAGCGCAGGCGTCTCCAGTGATCTTCGCCAAAGTTGCGGCTGTTCACCTGCGAGATGTCGATGAAGTCATAAAGCTCGGGGTGATCAAGCACGAGGCGGATATTGCGCGACTGCTCCGGGCGGTAACCATCGTCGAACATGTCGGTGACGAAGACATCGACTCCCGCCTCAGCCGCTCGCTCCTTGATGAAGGCCATCCAGTACTGCCCCCAGCGTGGGTCGGTTGACGTCTCGTTGTTCATGCAGTAGAGCACATTGCCGTAGGGCAGGCTGTGCGACAGCATCCTCGCCACGAACCGCTCCTGATAGCCGCGGATCCGGTCGTACTCCGGCTGATACTCCTCCATGCCCGGGATCGAGTGATAGAAGGGCTGCACGTCGCGCCCCGGATGGTCCGGGTAGGCGTCGGCGAGACCCGTCTGCTCGGCGGTGTAGTTCACGTTGTTCGAGGGACGGTAGGGGTGGCGCAGCCAGTTGTCGCGGCTCAGATCGAAGCGGTCCCAGACCTCGATCTGCACGAAGATATCGCGCTCGTGCGTAAGCTGCAGCAAACGCCGGAACCGGTCCCAGTACTCCTCGTTCCACTGATCCAGATCGTAGCGTCCGTCCTCGAGGCGGGCGTAAGGGTACACGTCGCCCTCATCTCGGTCACTCATGGTGTTGCGGATCTGATTTCCGCCGACGCTTGCGAGCAGATCAAGCTGCTCCTCGAGGTCGGCGATCTGAAAGAGGTTGTCCTCGCGGGACCCGCCGATGAGCAACACAGGCTCTCCGCGGTACTGCCAGTAGCGCGCGTCCTCATTCCACGGCCTGATCCGGTCAGCGTTTGGCAGCAGGGCCTCGCGATCCATGGTCTGACCTCCCACGACAGCGACTCCCGCGGTCATCAGGACGATGACCGCTGCGAAAGTCCGAATGACCCGCCACGCTCCATCGGACATCTCTGCCATCCTCCTCTCAGTTGACGAGCGAGCAGTTACGGTCTGCGCAGGCCGACCACCCGTCCGTCCTCAAGCGCCGCCACGATCTGTGCGCCCTCCCCCGTGCGCGCCGCGCTCACCCAGTTCACCTGCGCGCCCAGCGGATAGCGCCCGACCACGTTCAAGCCCGCGTCCAGCAGGTAGACCATACCCGAAAGCGTGCCCGCCGCAACCATCGCCCCATCATCAATCTCCACCACCGCCAGATTCAGCACCGCCGACTCCAGGTTGGCGGTCGCCACCGTCTCGCCGCCCGCGCCAATGGCGTACACGTAACCTGTATCCGAAGACGCGATGACCTCGACATGTTCGTCTCCGGTCAGATTCGCCGTGGTTATGTCCCGCCACGCGTACCCGAAGTTCGGGTACTGCCAGAGCACCTCGCGCGTGCCCACCTGCCCGACCTTGAACGCCCCGGTCGCCGACCCGTTGATCATCTCGACGGTCCCGTCGCCGTCGAGATCCGCGACGGCCATCTGCACATCGCCAAGCTCCGACGAACGATTGCCCACGGCTTTACCGGTGTCCGCAGCAAGAACGAACAGCTTTCCGTAGCGATTCCCGACCGCGATCTCCTCGACGCCGTCATCGTCCACATCGATCGCCGAAAGTTCAGTGGTCCCGTGGTTGACCTCGCCGAAGATCCAGCGCTGCGAGTAATCGGAGTTGATGAGCTGGATGAAGCCGTCCACGGTCCCCAGCGCGGCCTCCCACTCACCGTCGCCGTCGAAGTCCCGCACCAGCACGTCATCCAGTCGCGGCTCGTGAATCGTCGTCCGCGACACGCGCCAGTATGTCTCGATCGGGTGCTCCTTGAGCAGCGTACCGTCGGTGTCGAGCACGTAGAGGACCTTGCTCTTGCCACCCGTGAACACTTCGAGACCACCGTCGCCGTCGATGTCGTACGCGCCCACCGCGTAAAGCTCATCGGTGCCGTCGAACTGCCAGCGCACACTTCCATCGGCGTCGATCACCGTCAGGTAGCGCCCGCGAATCGCCAGCGTCTCCTCCGCGCCATCCGCGTCGAGGTCATGCGTCTGCATCTCGATCGCCGGTTGCCGCGCGCCATCGTGCGTAGCAGCGTCGATCGCCCACGCTTCGGTCAGTCCCTCCGCGGCAGCGACCGCCGCTCCCGCGCCCTCGCCCGCCTCCGCGGCGTCCGCAAGCGCGTCCAGTGCCGACTTCGCCGCCCGGCGCAGTGTGGCCGTCTCCTCCTCCGAGAGCGTCCCCTCGCCCGGCAGCGAACAGATCACCTCCCCGGAGTAGAGGTCGATCTGCACATCCGCAGGCTGCGCGAACGTCAGCGCGTCGCCCACTCGCGTCGCGTCGCAGAAGATGGCCTCGCGCCGGCCCAGCCACACCAGCGCCGCGTCCGTGGCCAGCGCCCCGGGCAGGTCCAGCGCTTCCGCGCCCGCCGCAAGCGCCGCCGCGACCTCACCGTTCTCCGTCAGCAGCATCGCGGCGTCGTTGATCCGCTGCACGCCCCAGTCCGCATTCTCCTGCGTGTCCGTGTTGAAGAAGAGCGCCTGGTTGCTGATCGTCTCGCCCTGCGCCAGGGGAGCCCCAAACGTGTGATGCACGTAGCGAATCGGGATGCGCTCGTGATTGATGCGCGTGCTCTCCACCAGCCGCGAGTGGCCGCTGTTGCGGATGTGGAAGACCTTATCCGGCAGGTCCGGGATCGCTTCTTCGGCGTCAGGCGCGTCCTCGGCCTCCATCGCCGCGACGATTTCCTCACTCTCCACGTCGATGAACTCCAGCCGATCGAGATAGACCCCGGGCTTCTCGCGCAGCCAGATCTTCACGAGGTGCGCACCGTCGCCCTCGACGGTGATGCGCGGCATCGGCCCGGACTTGGGATTCACGCCGCTGTCATAGGGGCGCCCGAACTCGTTCAGCGGCAGATGCACCGCCACCGGATCGCCCTCGTCCACCGAGAGCCAGACGCTGTCGGTGCCGCTGTCGAGACCCATGCTGACGGC
>JBKHFA010000324.1:0-3709 GCA_046540615.1 Armatimonadota bacterium
GGCGCCTGGAGTCCGGAATCGCAAGAAGACCCGGAGTCCGGGCGCCCCGCCCGGAGGCTCAGTATCAGCGGTGAAGGTTTGGGGTGACGCGGGTAACGACTCTCCAGGCGAGGGCGCCTGGAGTCCGGAATCGCAAGAAGACCCGGAGTCCGGGCGCCCCGCCCGGACGTCCTCGTTCCTGTCTCTGGCATTGCTGCGCCGCGTAACGGCTCTTGTCGTCGCCTCCTCAACCGTTGATACGCCGCCCCGGGGCAGGTCGGATGGGTCCGGAGGGCGAACTGCCTTCACGGTGCCCCCCGTGAAAGTAAGCGACTACGACTACGAGCTTCCCTCGGAGAGAATCGCCCGGTACCCGGCCCAGCGCCGTGACCGGTCGCGGCTGCTTGTACTTGATCGTTCGACGGGCAAGCGGGAGCATCGAGAGTTTCGCGATGTCGTCGAACTGCTTGAGCCGGGAGATTTCCTCGCTCTCAATGACACACGGGTCATCCCCGCCCGGCTGTTCGGCGAGGCGCCGACCGGTGGCAGGGTCGAACTGCTCCTGCTCGAGCAGGTTGAGCCCGACCGCTGGCATGCGATCGGTCGTCCGGGCAGGCGGCTGCGGCCCGGCTGTGAGGTCTCATTCGGCGATGGACGGCTCACCGCGAGGGTCCTCGGGATTGAGGAGGAGGGGATTCGGCTCGTTGAGCTTGAGCACGAGGGCGAACTGCTCGAACTGCTGGAGACGATCGGCGAGCCGCCTCTGCCCCCTTACATTGACCGGGATGCCGAGGCCCTCGACCGCGAGCGCTATCAGACGGTCTACGCTCGCGAACCCGGGGCGGTGGCGGCGCCGACCGCCGGCCTGCACTTCACCGAGGAACTGCTGGAGGAACTCCGCGAGCGCGGAGTTGAGATCGGCTACGTGACACTCCACGTCGGCCTCGGGACTTTCCGCCCCGTGCGGGCCGAGCGCGTGGAGGACCATCAGATGCACTCGGAATACTACTGCGTCCCGGAGGAGTTCGCCTTGAGGGCGAACCGGCGCGAGGGTCGCCTGATCGCGGTCGGCACCACCGTCACGCGGACCCTCGAAAGCGCCGCCGATGAGGCCGGGGAGATACATGCCGGCTGCGGGGACACGGAGCTTTTCATCTATCCCGGCTACGACTTCCGCGCGATCGAGGGGCTGATCACAAACTTCCATCTCCCCCGGTCAACGCTGCTGATGATGGTCTCTGCATTCCTCGGCAGTCGTCAGGAACTGATGGACGCCTACCGGGAGGCGCTTGAGCGCGGCTACCGATTTTACAGCTACGGCGACGCGATGCTGATCAAGTGAAGGCGTGGAGCACGTGATATTTGAGATAGATGCACAGTCGGCGGATCGACGCGCCCGGACGGGGCGCCTGACGCTGGAGCATGGCGTGGTGGAGACCCCGGCGTACATGCCATGCGCGAGTCGGGCCGCGGTCCGGGCCTGCCCGCCGGGCGAGGTTGCGGCTGCGGGCGTGCAGATACTGGTCGGCAACGCCTATCACCTGCACCTGCGGCCGGGTGAGGACGTGGTCGCCGCGTGCGGCGGGCTTCACAGGTTCATGGGCTGGGAGCGCCCGATCCTCACCGACAGCGGCGGCTTCCAGGTCTTCTCACTGGCCGACAGCAATGACATCAGCGAGGAGGGCGTCACCTTCAAGTCGCCCGTTGACGGCCACGAGATACTCCTGACGCCCGAGCTTTCGGTTCAGATCCAGACGGCGCTCGGCAGCGACATCGCGATGCCGCTTGACGAGTGCTGCCCGTGCCCGGCCGAGCGCGGGTACGTCGAGCGCTCGCTGGAGCGCACACTTCGCTGGGCGGAGCGGTCGCGGGAGGCGCACGATCATCCGTGGCAGCAGCTTTTCGGCATCGTGCAGGGCGGGGTCTACCCGGACCTGCGCGAGCGCAGCGCGAGAGAGACCGCCGCGATGGGCTTCCCCGGCTTCGGCATCGGTGGTCTGTCGGTGGGCGAGGACCGCGAGGACATGCTCACCTCTCTTCGCGCGGCACAGCGGGGCCTGCCCGAGGATCGGCCGGTGCATCTGATGGGCGTGGGAACTCCGCTTGACATCGTGGACTGCGCGGGAGAGGGCGTGGACCTCTTCGACTGCGTGTTGCCGACCCGGAACGCGCGCCACGGGAGCATCATGACCTGGGAGGGACCGGTGCGCATAAAGCGCGCCGACTACGAGACCGACACCCGGCCGCTCTCGGAGCAGTGCGACTGTCCGGCGTGCGCGGGCGGCTTTGAGCGCGCCTATCTGCGCCATCTGCATCGCACGAAAGAGGCGCTGGGCTGGCAGTTGCTCAGCCTGCACAACATCCGCTTTTACACGCAACTGCTCGAGCGCGTGCGCGAGGCCATCGCCGCCGACGCGCTCGACGAACTCAGGGCGGAGGTGAGCGCATGGAGCGAGCGGGACCGCGCGTAATCGAAGTTCATAGCGAGCCGTTCGCCATCGAACCTCCTCCGGGCGAGACCGCGTACTTCGTCAGCCTCATCGCCGGACTCGAGGCGGTGGTGGTCGATGAACTGCGCGAGCGCCTTCCGGAGGCCACCTTCCTCGGCGCCTCGCGTGGCCGCGTCTTCTTCTCCACGGTCGATCCTCCCGACGCCGCGCTGACCCTCCGCACCATCGAGAATCTCTTCGCCCATGTCGATCAGCTTCACGATCTGCCACGGACGCGACGCGGCCTTGAGGTGATCGAGCAGTGGCTCGCGGGGATGGACCTTGATGGCGCGCTGCAGGTCCACCAGGCGCTGCACGGTCCACGCGAGTGTCCGAGCTTCCGCATCACCGCCCACCGCGCCGGCGAGCATGAACATAACTCGATGGAGGTCGCGGCGGCGGCCGGCGCGGGCGTCGTGGAGCGCTACGGCTGGGACGTGGATCTCGAGGAGTACGACTACGATGTCAGGGTCTACGTGAGCGATGACACGGCGGTGGCCGGAGTGCGCCTGACACCCGAGCCGCTGCACCGGCGCTCGCGCGTGCGGCACGGCGCGGCGTCGCTGAACGCCACTGTGGCGCACGCGATGTGCCGGCTGACCGAGCCACGCGCCGGAGACGTTGTCGTGGACCCGATGTGCGGCGCGGGGACGATCCTCGTGGAGCGCGCCCGGCTCCCCGGGCCGCGGCTGCTGATCGGCGGGGACCTTTTCATCGAGCCGGTGAAGATGGCGCGCACGAATACGAGCGCGGCGGACGTGGCCGCGGAGGTCATGCAGTGGGACGCCCGACATCTGCCGCTCGCGAGAGGTTCGGTCGATGCGGTCATCAGCAATCTGCCGTGGGGCAGGCGGATCGGGTCACACACGGTGAATCGCCACCTCTACCCGGGCTTCGTCCGCGAACTGGCCCGCGTGCTCCGGCCGGGCGGGCGGGCGGCGCTGCTGACGCAGGAGAAGCGGCTGATGACTCGGCTCGTCAGGAAGAGTTCGCGGCTGAAGATCGTGAGGGAGGATCATCTGAGCCTGTCAGGCACACACCCGGCGATCTACCTCGTAGCATCCGCGGGCGGGTAAGACGTCGGCCGGCAGCCAGGCGTGTCCGCGCGAAGAGCGCATAAAGACAGGTTGCAGGGCGGGGGACCTGCGCCCGCCGGCCGTTGCCACTCGGGGGTCTCACAACGGCTCCCCGGCGAGGCGCCGTGAGTTCTCCGAACTCCCCCACAACGACAACGGCTGACG
>JBKHFA010000325.1:0-3687 GCA_046540615.1 Armatimonadota bacterium
GTAACGAAGAATCCGCCAAGCGCCGCCCAGTCGCCCCACAGTTGCGTGATGCGGTAGCCGAAGGTCGCGAAGAGCACGCCCATGATGGCGACGCGAAAACCGGTGCTGCGCAGGAGCTTCGGCACAGGGCGGTCGCCGGCCAGCGTGGCCACGGCGCTTTCGAGGAAGCTGCCGCGCGCGCAGGTCCAGTCACACCACTTCCGCCCGACGAAGAACGCGGGGACCAGCCCGCCTATCATGCACACCGGCACGAAGTATCCGAACCACGGCACCAGCCAGCCTGCCGTCACCAGCGCGACGAACAAGCCGCCCATCACCCAGCGCAGCGTGTTCTTGCCGCGCTGAGATGCCTCGATCTCACAACTCCCCGTGGTGCAATCTGACATTCCACTCGTCTCCTTCTTTAAAGTCATCGTCAGGATTGCTCGGTCATTCCGGCCGCGACCGGCATTCCGAGCGCGTGCCAGTCGAGCACGCTGTCCTCGAGCCGGATCACGTCATACCCGCGGTCGCGGAGCATACGCACGGCCTCCGCCACCGTGGCGCAGTAAGGCCCGCGGCAGTAGGCCACGATCGTTCTGCCCCTGGGCAACTCGTCCATCCGCGCCTCAAACTCGCGCGCTGGCATGGAGACCGCTCCGGGGATGTGCCCGGCCTCGTACTCCTCGGCAGGGCGCAGGTCGATCACCAGCAGGTCGCGCTCCCGCAGCCGCTCCGCCAGCTCCGCGGCACTGAGCGCCTCGATCCCCTCCGTCGCCTCCGCGAGCATCCGGGCGATGCGATCCAGCTCCAGCAGTCGCCCCTCGGCGAGTTGACGCAGTGCCATCAGGAAGCGGCCGACGCTCTCGTCGGCGATCTGATAGGTGACGTAGAGGCCGTCCTTCTCACTTTCCACCAGCCGCGCTTGTTTGAGCACGTGCAGGTGGTTGGACGCATTCGCCACGCTGAGACCGGCTTCGTCGGCGAGCACCTGGACGGTGCGTTTCCCGTGGCAGAGCAGGTGCAGCAGTTGCAGGCGCGTCGGATTTGAAATCGCCTTCCCGATCCGCGCGAGTTGTTCGTAGACCGCTTCGTCTCCGCCCAGTTCGCAGGGGGTCACTGATCTGCTCCCGAGTTATTTCAGTATTCAACTGACTTGTATAATACTCTGTCTGCTGATCGCTGTCAAGTCTATCCTGAGCGGGGGCAGATAATCACGTGCCGCATCATCGGCAACGTGCGGACGAGGGCGTCCGCACCACGGATCGGGCTGAGCGCGCGTGGGGCAGGGTGGCGCTGGAGGCAGGGCGCTCTGGCCGGATGCACGGGAGGAGAAGTGGCGGGTTCAGGCGAAGTCGCCATCCGCAGTCCATCACGTCCCGCCGGGAGAGCGCACTTTGACGCGATCGCGCCGCATTCACCACGGATGGATCGTGCTGCTCATCGGCACGCTGGTCGTCTTTGCGTCGCTGGGCCTCGCGAGGTTCGGGTACTCGATGGTCCTGCCCGCGATGCAGGACGGGCTGGCGATGGACAACACGCAGGCCGGCGCGCTCGCCACCGCGAATCTCATCGGCTACCTCGCCCTCTCCGCGATCGGCGGCGCGCTGGCCTCGCGGCTGGGTCCGCGCGTTGTGATCGCCGCGGGACTCTTTCTCGCCGGCGCGAGCATGCTGCTGACGGGCGTTGTGACCACGTTCCTCGGCGCGGCGCTCTGGCGGACAGTCACCGGCATCGGCTCGGGCGCGAGCAACGTCCCGGTGATGGGCCTGATGGCCGCGTGGTTCTCCGCGCGCAGGCGAGGACTGGCGGCGGGGGTCGCGGTCGCGGGCTCGTCGGTCGCCCTGATCGCGCTCGGGCCGAGCGTCCCGGCGGTGCTCGGGGCGTACGCCGACAGCGGATGGCGCGTCTGCTGGTGGCTCTTCGGCACGGTCACCATCGTGCTGGCCGGGCTTGCGTGGGCGCTGCTGCGCAACTGCCCGGAGGACGTCGGACTGCGGCCGGTGGGCTGCATCGAAGACGTGTCCGCCCCGGACGCGACCTCGCGGCCATCGCGTTTGAACTGGAGCGCGGTCTACCGCGCGCCCGCCGTCTGGCACCTCGGCCTCGTCTACGTGGCCTTCGGATTCTCGTACATCATCTATCTGACGTTCTTCATGAAACTCCTCGTGGCGGAGGCCGGGTACACGGACGCGGCGGCGGGCAATCTCTTCATGTTGATGGGCTGGTTCAGCCTGCTGTGCGGTGTGATCTGGGGGCACGTCTCAGATGTCATCGGGCGCAAGGGCGCGCTCGTGATCGTCTACCTCATCCAGGCGCTCGCGTTCGGCCTCTTCACGCAGGCCGACAGCACGTTCGCCCTGACGGCGTCCGCGATCCTCTTCGGCCTCACCGCGTGGAGCATCCCGGCGGTGATGGCGGCGGCCTGCGGGGACGTGGTGGGCCCGAAGCTCGCACCCGCCGCGCTGGGCTTCGTCACACTTTTCTTCGGCGTCGGGCAGGCGGCCGGCCCCACGGTCGCCGGCGCGATGGCCGACACCGCGGGTTCGCTGCAGCCTGCGATGCTGCTGGCGGCAGGCGTTGCAGTCGCGGGAGCGCTGGGGGCCGGGACCTTGCGGACGGGGGACGGGCCAACGGCATCGCGCTAACCGAAATCCGAGGGTCGTTCCTCCCCCCTCGTCCCGCCTGCGAGGCGTCGTTTGCCGAGCCAGGGAGAGGGGGACCGAGGGGGGTGAGGCCCGTGCCACCCTACCCACCGAACACCATCAGCATCACCAGGCCCAGCACGATCACCAGCGCCAGATACGCCGCCACCCACGGCAGCGTCCCCCGCAGAATCTCGTTCTCCCGACCCACCATGTCCCCCGCCGCCTGGGCGGCCATGATGTTCGGGATGGAGATCGTATTCCCACCCGTCGCGCCGATGATCTGCAGCGCGAGGATGACCATCGCCGGGTAGCCGACCGCCTCGGCCGCCGATGCCTGCGCGGCGCCGAATGTGAGGTTCGACACGGTGACGCTCCCGGTCACGAATGACCCGAAAGCCCCCAGCAGCGGCGCGATCGCCGGCAGCGCCACGTTGCGGATGTTCGCAAAGGCGTAGAAGAGCATGCTGTCGAGGTCACGGGCATTCTCGCCCGAGTTGATCATCAGTTGCATGACCGCCACGATGAAGAAGATCGTCAGCCCCGGACGCAGCAAAGAACGCGCGGATTTGTCTACGACCTCGCCCGCAGTCTTTCCGCTTACTTTGTACCAGAGCATCAGCATCGCTGAGACGAGAAGCAGCACGAGGCCCGGATTGAAGAAGTTCACCGAGTGCGTCAGGTCAGCAAAGAGCGGGTACTCGATCGACGGGAGCGTGTACCTCGCGACCACCAGCGCCGCGAGCAGCAGCGCGTAGGGCGCGATGATCTCCGCCACCCCGCGCTCCGCCCGCTCAAGCGAGTGCTCCTTGATCGAGTGTACGCGCTTCGGCAGCAGGATGCCGAGCCTCCGCGCAAGCAGCACCAGGCCCATCGCCACCAGCGCGCCGATGATCGACGGGAACTCAATGCCAAGAAAGCTCGCGAAGTAGAAGGGCACACCGAGCGCGACGCCGGAGAAGAGCGCGAAGGGAAGCGCATCGAGGAAGAAGTGCCGGTCCTCGCGCAGGCGCGCGGTCATCATCCCCAGCAGGATGACCGGCACGAAGACGCACATGATCGC
>JBKHFA010000326.1:0-3657 GCA_046540615.1 Armatimonadota bacterium
GATCTTGCGTCCCGACGCGTCCAGCCTCTCACGCAGATTCCGCATCCAGTCGGTCACATAGCCAGCAACGTGCTCTGCCCAGCGATCAGTCGTCTGCGCGGACGGGTCCTCACCGTGGCGTTCCCGGTAGGCGGCGACCACCGGCGGAGTGAACTCGTAGCTCGGCCCCCATCCGCCGCTGCGGTGGAAGTCGATGAACAACGTCTCCATCCCGCGATCGATCAACTCATCGACCAGTTCCATCTTGTGCTCGACGGTCTCTTCATACGCCAGCGAGCAGCGTCCCCACCACGGATGGCCGTCGCCGGTGCGCGACCACAACTGCGGGTGCTCAAGGTTGAAGCGCGAGATCGTCCAGACGGCCCAGTGCGTCTCCTCGAAAGGCCAGTGGATTCCGGCGGAGAGACCTCGGTCCCGACACTCGTCCATCATCGACCGCACGATGTCCGGCTCCGCCTCGCCGTAGCGCACCCAGCCGTAGAGCGGCCTCACGTCGCAGAGCCGCCGCTTGTCGAGTATCTCCGGATGATGCCCCGACTCGACCGCGCTCTGATAGCGCATATTCCCGCCGGCGCAGTTGCGCCAGAGGATGGTGGTGGCGCCGGTCTCCTGCACATGATCGAGCACGCCCCGGCAGCCCATAACTTTCTCGGTGTCGAAGAGCAACTCGCCGTCGTCGCGCACCCCGACGAAGTCGAAGTGATCCACCCACGCCGCGATCTCGAAGCGCCTGCCCTCCTCCTGTGCCGGGCAGACACCCGCAAGCAGCACGATCGCTGCCGTCACGATGAAAGGTCGGGCTGATTTCATTGTTGCACAAACTCCTTCAGATGCGGCGCGCGGATGGCCTCGTCGGAGGGGGCCTGGTTGAGGATCTCAAGGGCATGCACTGTGCCCGCGAAGTCCATCCCCCCTGAGTGCTGCGAGCCGATGCGCACCTGCGCGGCCTCGCCGTAGCGCATAGTCGCTCCCGTGCCCGTCAGCTGCTGGCGGAGGCCGTCGAGCCACAGTTCGACGCGCCCGGTGTCGCGTCGAAGCGCAACGATCAACAGCCGCCCTCCCGGCCCGAGCGGCAGGTCCGAGCGCGCGCTGATAAACGTCCCCTCGGCATCCCTTGAGTTGAAGTAAAGGTAGCCCTCATCGTTCAGGAAGAGCTGCCAGCCCTGTCGGTGCTCGGGATAGTCGCCCACCGCGATGATCTGCACGTCGCCGGTCACTTCGCGGATGCTGACGTCGGCGCGTACGCAGAATGCGTCATCGCCGAACGCCATCCCCCCGGGCTGCTCGGCAGCGATGAAGTCGCCAGGGTTGAAGGCAATGCCGGTCTCATCGATCTCCGGCTCGCCTGCCGTCACGATCTCGTTCGAGTGATCGGAGCCGTCGCGCACGGTGCCTTCGTTGGGATCAACCTCAAGCGACAGCACCGTCGCGTCGGCCGGGACATCGGGTGGAGGGCCGAACTCCGTCTGCGGCGTCTCGACGACGTAAAGATCGTAGGAGCCGCCGCGATTGCTTTCAAAGACCAGCCGATCCCCCTCCGGGGACCACGCCGGCGACCTCGCATTGCCCGGGCCGGTGTCGAGGCGCATCGACAGTCCGCTCTCCACCTCCACCAGGTAGATTCCCCAGCCAGGGTCGCCCGCGCGGTAGCCGGTGCAGGCGATGAGCCGTCCATCGGGCGACCATGCGGGCGCGTACATAGCGGCTTCGGGCGAGGTGAGGCCGAACTGCTCCTCCGGCTCACCGGCGCGCAGCAGCCGCAGCGTCCAGTTCTCGCGGAAGTTTGGGATGTAACTGCAGACGATGAGCGATCCATCGGGCGAAAAGTCCGGCTCCACGAATCCGGTGTCTCGCCCCTGCTCGAGATCGAAGCCGGCAGGCTCACCGCCACCGGGCGGAATGCGCATCAACGCCGCCCCGGCCTCCTCCAACCCGCGCGTGCTGCTGAAGACGATCGCATCCCCATCCCGCGCGAACGCGGGGGTGTAATCCCGAACCTGCCCCTCGGTCAGACGCCTCGGCTGCCCGCCGTCGGAGCGGACGGCGAAGAGGTTATACCCGCTCTCAATGCCCTCAGCCGCGGTGCTCGTGAAGTGCGCAAATGAGTAGACGATGGTCTCGCCGTCGGGCGACCACGCTGGATGCAGCGCATGCCCGGGGCCGTCCACCAGCGTCGTGACCTCGCCGCTCTCGACATCGAGCACGCACAGGTCCACGTCACCGTCACTCTCACGCTGGAATGCGATCATCGCGCCGTCCGGCGACCACGCGGCCTCGGTGTCATCGCCAGCATGGGATGTGAGCTGAATCGGTGCGGACACACCCGCGGTCGGGAGCCCCAGCGCAAGCATCGCCAGCATCACTGCCTCGACCACCGTGTATCCTCTCAGTACACGCAATCTCATGGCGCCCCTTTCTGCGTCACAGACGTTGCTCGAGCACAATGTAATCCGTCTCATCCATGCCGAGACGGCGGTACGCCAGCAGCGCGCGCTCATTCTCCCGACTGACGTAGAGTCGCACCGCCGCCGCGGAGGCATCGCGTGCGCGGCTGAGGATGTGGCGGTAGATCCGCCCGAAGACCCCTCTGCGGCGCCACTGCGGCGTCACGTAGACGCTCTGCAGCCACCAGTATTCGCAGCAGTGCCAGTCGCTCCACTCGGTCGTCACCAGCGCCTGCCCGACCAGCCCCTCCTCCGCCTCAGCCACGTAGTATACGCCTTTTGATCGGTCGCTCAGCGCCGCCCGCACCGCGGCCTCGACGGTCTCTCCGTCAAGCTCCACGTCCTCACTGTCGGATGCCATCGCGACGACGAACCCCGCGATGATGCGAAAGTCCGTCTCCCGAGCCTCGCGGATAATGATTTCATCTGCCGACATGACCTCGCCCTCCCGATCCGGCGCAGTGTGCCTATCTTCGCTTCACATACTCGCAACCCTGCATGTACACAGAAAGCGCCCCCGCGGGATCGCGGGGGCGCGAGTGTGCAGGCTTTTCGACCAGCCCTCAGTCGAGGACCTCGGGATTGACCGGCGTGGGCGGCTCTTCTCCCTCTTCGAAGAAGTTGAGGATGTTGCTGACGGCCAGGTTGGCCATCTTCGTCCGCGTCTCCTTCGACGCGCTGCCGAGGTGGGGGAGGAGCACGGTGTTTTCGCACTCTGCGAGTCCCGGCTTCATCTCCGGCTCATCCTCGTAGACGTCGAGAGCGGCGCCGGCGATGGTGCCATCCTTGAGCGCCTCAACCAGTGCGACCTCGTCGATGACCGGTCCCCGCGAGGCGTTGATGAGGTAGCCATCCTCGCCGATGAGTTCGAGTTCGCGCTTGCCGATCATGTGGTGGGTCTCGTCCATCAACGGCACGTGCAGGCTGACGAAGTCGGAGCGCTCGAGCAATTCGTCAAGCTCGACCTTCTCCGCGTTGATGAGATTCTCAGCCAGCGGCGGCAACTCATAGATGTCGGAGTAGAGGATCTTCATGTCGAAGCCCATCGCCCGGCGGGCGACGGCCTGGCCGATGTTCCCCATCCCGACGATCCCAAGGGTCTTGCCGTAGACATCGCTGCCCAGCAGCAGCATCGGCGCCCAGCCGACGTAGTTGCCGTTGCGCATGAACGTGTCGCCCTCGACCACGCGGCGGGCGATCGACATCAGCAGCG
>JBKHFA010000327.1:0-3656 GCA_046540615.1 Armatimonadota bacterium
GCGAGGGGGGTCATGCGCGCGACGCGGCGGGAGATCCCGGCCTCGTGCGTCACCGCAACCACCCGGTCTACGTCTTTGTACGCGTACGACGCCTCCTCGGCAAGGGTCGCCAGACCAGCGGAGCGGACGCGGATGCCCCGCGCCTCAAGCTCCGACTGCACCTCGCGTCCATGCTGGCGCTTCTTCGCAGCAGTACGCGACATCACGCGCCCCGCGCCATGACAGGTGGAGCCGAAGGTCTGCTCCATCGCGCCATCGGTGCCGAGCAGCAGCCAGGAGGCGGTGCCCATGTCGCCGGGGACGATCACCGGCTGACCGAGACTGCGGTAGCAGCCGGGCACTTCCTCGCGGCCCGGACCGAAGGCGCGCGTGGCGCCCTTGCGGTGTACGCAAAGGCGCTTCACGCCGCCATCGACCGCGTGGTCTTCGAACTTCGCTACATTGTGCGCTACATCATACACCATTTTGAGGCCGATGTGCGAGGTACCCATGCCAAGAACTCGCTCGAATGCCTCGCGTACCGAGTGTGTGATGATCTGCCGATTGCACCATCCGTAGTTGGCCGCGCAGGCCATCGCGGCGTAATACTGCTCGCCTTCGGGCGATTTGACGGGCGCGCAGGCAAGCTGGCGATCGGGCAGGTCGAAGCCGTACTTCTGCGCGGCCCGCTGCATGGGCTTGAGCGAATCATCGCAGACCTGATAGCCGAGGCCGCGGGAGCCGGTGTGAATCATGACCGTCACCTGACCCTCCGCCTCGATGCCCATCGCAAGCGCCGCATCCGCGTCATCGATGCGATCGACGCGCTGGATCTCGAGGAAGTGATTGCCCGAGCCGACCGTGCCAAGCTGCGGCAGGCCGCGCTCGATGGCGCGCTCCGAGAGCGCGCCGGCGTCCGCGCCATCGAGGCAACCACGCTCCTCGGTGACCTCCAGATCGTCCTGTGTCCCGTACCCCTTCGTCACCGCCCAGCGAGAGCCCTGCTCCAGAAGCCGGCGCAGTTCGCGCTCATCGACCCGGACCCTGCCGGACTCACCGACGCCCGCGGGTATCTCGCGGAACATGTGGTCGGTGAGTGCATCGAGGCGGTCGCGGACGTCCTGCTCCTCGAGGTCGGTGCGCAGCAGCCGGACGCCGCAGTTGATGTCGTAGCCGACGCCGCCGGGGGAGATGACGCCCTCGGCGCAGTCGAATGAGGCGACGCCGCCGATCGGGAAGCCGTAGCCGTAGTGGCAGTCGGGCATGGCCATCGACGCGCCGACGATGCCGGGCATGCAGGCGACGTTCTTGACCTGCGTCATCGCGGCGTCGGTGCGGAGGTCCTCGATGAGCACGTCGTCGGCGTAGACGATGCCGTCGGTGAGCATGCCGTAGTCACGCTCGCGCGGGATGCGCCAGCGGTGGTCGTCGAGTTTTTCGAGCGGACCTTCGTATGCCCGGGCCATGGGACGGACCTCCTTTGCGGCGGAAGACCGGTGGGTTCGTCGAGTTGCGAACGGCGCACGGGCGAGAGGCCCGTGCCACGGAACGACCAGCCGCGCCCGTTATGTCGTCGTCATGATTCGCGGGGGGCCGGCAAGAACGGCGGGCCGGTCAGGCGACTGCGCTTCCGCGAATACACAACATTCGCACCAGCGCAGCCCTTCGGGCCGGCCCCTCCGACGGCAACGACTTCCACTGTCTCCCCGGCTGCACGCTAATCCCTGTCGAAGAAGGCGCTCAGGCCCTCCTCGCCGCCGGCGTTCGTAGGCGGGTCGGGCGGTCGGCACGAGAGGCAGTAGTCCTCGCTGTCGAGGTGCCACGCGTCGCAACCCGGGCACTGAACGTAGCCGTGCTCGGAGCGCCAGATGTCCACCTTCGCCTGGGCGAGCAGAAGCGACTCGAGGCGGTCGGCCAACTCGCCCTCAAGGTCGCTCGCAAGCTCCAGTATCTCCTGGATCTGCTCGGGCGGCACGCGTATTTCCGCAAGCTCGTCCTCGGTCGGGACGGGCGGGCCCTTCGGCTCGTCGATCTTAACGTCCTCGATGTTGCGGCCGATGCCGCCGCTGCTTGGGCGGATCTCGCGGATGACCTCTTCACCGATTGCCTCGTTCAGACGCTCGATGATCGCTTCGGAGTCGAGGTGAAGCTGCTGCGCCCTCGGCGAGTCGGATTCGCACCGAATATACACCGTGTCGCCGCGCACGCTGGTGACGTAGGTGTGCCGGGCGTACCACTCGCCGGCGACCTCCGGCCAGAGCAGCGCGCAGAGGCCCTCGCGCGACTGCTCGAGCAGGCCCGCGCTCTTGAGGAAGGTCGCGAGGGCGTCGGCGGCGCGACGCGTCGGATTGGTGCGTTCGGTGTCGGACATGGCGACCCTCCGACGGGCGATGACGCATTTCCGCGGCGGGCGGCGACGGCGGACGGCAACGACAAAAGTCTCAGGCGGGAGCGGGTCCCGTCCCTCCAGACCGCGCGGCAACGACGGGACGCGTCTGAAGATGCGTCCCCGAAAATGATTATACCTCGTCTTCACACTCGCAGGCCACCGACTCCCCGCCGGTGCCGATCAGGTGCGCGTCGTCAAGGCGGTCGGCGAGATGCTCGGGGCAGCAGGCGCTGGTGACGATCATCTGATCATGATCGCGCGAAAGATCGAGCATCGCCGCGCCACGGTTCACATCAAGCTCAGAAAGGCAGTCATCGAGCAGCAGGATCGGCTGACGCTCGGTGCGAGTGAGCGCCACCCGCGCCTGCGCGAGCTTCAGCGACAGTGCGGCGGTGCGCTGCTGACCCTGGGAGCCGAAGCGCCGCAGATCGGTGGCATCCACCGACAGGTCGATGTCATCGCGGTGCGGGCCGACCTGCGTGGAGCCGCGCTGAAGCTCGCGGTCATGCGTGTCTTCGAGGCGGCGGTAGAACTCATCGGCGATCTCCTCGACGCCCCCGAGCGACTCGATCGCGGCGGCATAGCGCACCGTCAACTCCTCGGAGCCGACGCCGAGACGCTCGTGGAGCGAGGCGGCCTCGGGGGCGAGAGCCGCCAGGTAGTCGGCGCGATCGGCGGTGATCGGCGCGCCGGCCTCGACAAGCGCGTGTGTCCACGGGGCGAGGGTCTCTCCGTCACCACCGCGGCGAGCCATGCCCTTGAGGACCTCGTTGCGCTGGCGCAGCGCGCGGCGGTAGCGGGCGAGGTCGTCGAGATAGCGGGCGCTCATCTGGCCGATCGCGGTGTTCATGAACCGCCGGCGATCGGAGGGAGAGCCCTTCACGACGTCCAGCGCGCCGACCCAGAAGAGCACTGCCTGCACACGGCCGATGGCGTGGCGGGCCGAGTCGACCTCGCGGCCGTCCACCTCGATGGTCTTCGCGCCGGAGCGCTCTCCGGTGGGATCGCCGAGGGTGACGCGGATGGTGAGCGCGCGGTCATCGAGCATGAACCTGCCGGTGACGCGGCCCCACGTCTCGCCGTGGCGGACCATGGCCTTCGAGCGGCCGCTGCGAGGCGAGGTGGTGGTGGCGAGCAGGTAGACGGCCTCAAGGATCGTGGTCTTGCCCGAGGCGTTGGGGCCGAGGACCACGTTGAGGCCGGGGCGGAAATGAAGCTCCGCCCGCTCGTAGCAGCGAAAGTTTTCGAGCGTCAGGGATTGCAGATGCACGAAAGGCGGGTCCTTTCG
>JBKHFA010000328.1:0-3654 GCA_046540615.1 Armatimonadota bacterium
TCAGCGGTTCAGCCACCAGATCGACGCGTTGAGGTAGGTCGCGAAGCTGACCCAGGCGAGGTAGGGGACCAGGAGCATCCCCGCGACAGGCCGGATCCGCCAGAAGAGCACGGTCGTGAGCGCAATCATCCCGACCAGCGGGATGATGACGGCCAGTCCCGCCGCCGGTGATTGCATCGTGAAGAACGCGGGGGTCCACATGGCATTGAGGACAAGCTGAATCCCGAAGACTCCCACGGCGAGGGTGACGCCCGGATCACCCGCGCGGCTCCAGATGAGGTAAAGCGCGATCCCCATCAGCAGGTAAAGCGCCGTCCAGACCGGTCCGAAGACCCACCCCGGCGGATTCAGCGCGGGCTTCGTGAGTTCGCGGTACCACTCACCGCCGCCGCTCTGCATCCCGAGGCCGCCGACAACCGCCGGCAAGAAGCACACGACGATGCTGACCACCAGGCGCGCGATCTCGCCTGCTCTCATGGCGCAACCTCCTCATCGAGCCACCAGCTGAGCGTCCCCTCCTCCGGCCGCACCAGCGAGGCCGGGCAGTCCGGTGAGGGATCGTCCATCGCGCAACGCAACGCCGCGTGCTTGCTCTCACCGGCCACGAGGAAATGAATGTGGCGCGCGGCGTTGAGGACCGGGAGCGTGAAGGTCAGGCGATCGCGCGGCTCATCCGGCGCCTCTGAGCGGACGGTCCAGCGATCCCGCGCGCGCAACGCCGGCGAGTGTGGGAAGAGCGACGCGGTGTGCCCGTCATCGCCCATCCCGAGCAGCATGACGTCGAAGCGCGGCGCGGGAGCCTCCAGTGCGCTGCTGCCGAAGACCCGCTCCATCTCGACCTGCATCGCCAGCGCAGCGCTCTCGGGCTCGCTCATCTCGACCGGCCATGGGTGAACATTCGCGTCGGGGATCGGGATCGCACCCAGCAGCGTCTCGCGGGCCATCCGGTAGTTGCTGTCTTCGGAGTCGCGCGGGACGAAACGCTCGTCTCCCCAGAAGACGTGAACGCGCCGCCAGTCAACCTCGGGATGCTCCTGTGCGAGTATCTCGTGCAGGCGGCGCGGCGTGCTGCCGCCGGACAGCGCCAGCGTGGCGGTCTCGCGATCGGCCACCGCGTTACCCAGTTGGCGCGCCACCTCCTCAGCCAGCGCGTCGCTGGCGTCCTCGAGCGTCGGGAAGACCCGCACCTCCGTGTCGCTCATATCGGGCACGCCTCCCCGCGCGGGACGATCAGGCGGTCGGCCTCCGCGGGCCCCACCGTCCCAGCCTCATACGGGTAGACGCTGCGTTGCTTCTGCAGCAGCGACGTGTACTGCCGCCACGACTCCTCGACCTCATCACCGCGCACGAAGAGCGTCTGATCCCCCTCTGCGATGTCCACCAGCAACGTCTCGTAGGCGTCGGGCAGGTCGTCGAACACCTCATCGTAGCGGAATGACAGGCTTTCTGTCTTCAGCCGGAGCGGGTCGCGCGGGGCCTTTACCTCGAACTTCAGGTCGAAGCCCTCGTCAGGCTGGAGGGTGATGACCAGTGAGTTCGCGTGGACGGTGGCCTCCGAGTGCCGCTGGAAGATCGCCAGCGCCGGGCAGCGGAAGTTGATGACGATCTGCGTCTGCTTCGCCGGCATGCGCTTGCCCGTCCGCAGGACGAAGGGGACGCCCTGCCAGCGCCAGTTCTGCACGTAGGCGCGCAGAGCCACGAAGGTCTCGGTGTTCGAGTCGGCCGCGATCCCCTCCTCGTCGAGGTAGCCGGGGACCTCCTCACCATCGACCTCGCCGGCGGCGTACTGACCGTAGACGACCTGGCTGGAGTCGATCGGGGCGAGTGAGCGAAGGACCTTCACCTTCTCATCGCGAATCGCGTCGGCCTTGAACTCCGCGGGGTGCTCCATCGCGGTCAGTGTCAGAAGCTGCGTCATGTGGTTCTGCACCATGTCGCGCAGCGCGCCCACCGAGTCGTAGAACTCTCCGCGGTCCTCCACGCCGAGATCCTCCGCGACCGTGATCTCCACCGAGCCGATCCGGTCGCGATTCCACACCGAGTCAAAGAGCGTGTTCGCGAATCGGAATGTCAGCAGATTCTGCACGGTCTCCTTGCCGAGGTAGTGGTCGATGCGGTAGACCTCCTCCTCATCAAAGTGCTCGTGGATGCGCCGGTTCAACTCGACGGCGGAGTCGAGATCGTGGCCGAAGGGCTTCTCAATGACTATCCGCGTCCATCCGGGCGCCTCATTGAGGCCCACCTCGCCGAGGCGCTCGACGGTGTCGATGAAAGCGCCGGGCGGGGTCGCCATGTAGAAGATGCGGTTCCCGGGGAGATCATGCTCCTCCTCAAGCTCCTCGATGCGCTGCTTGAGCGCCTCGAAGTCCTCCTTCTCCTGATCGCCGACCGACTGGTAGTGCAGGCAGCGTTCACACCAGCCTGAGGACTCGGCGTCCGGCGGCAGGCCCGCTTCCTCAAGGGCCTCGTTGGCCCACTCGCGGTAGCTCTCGTCGTCGAAGGTCGTGCGCCGGCCGGCGGCGAGGATGACGGCTTTGCTCTTCAGCGCGCCCTCCTCGGTGAGCCGGCGCATGGCAGGGAGAATCTTGCGCTGCATCAGATCGCCGGTGCCACCCGGCACGATCATCAGATGTCGGTCAATCTCCTTCGCCATCCCCTGACTCCTCCTCGCGCTTCTCTGCTGCCTTCACCGCATGTCCGCCGAACTGATTGCGCATGACCGCCAGCAGCTTGTTCGCGTACTGGTCCTCGTCACGTGAGGCGAAGCGCTGCATCAGGGCCATCGAGATCACCGGGAGGTTGGTCGCGGTGTCGATCGCCTCCTCCACAGTCCAGCGACCTTCACCGGAATCATGCACCCACGGTGCGATGGCCGTGAGTTCCTGTCCTTCCCCCGCAAGGCCCTCTGCGATGAGGTCGAGCAGCCATGAGCGCACCACCGAGCCGAAGCGCCATGCCTCCGCGATCTGATGCAGGTCAAGGTTGAACTGCGTCTTGCGCTTCATCAGCGCGAAGCCCTCAGCGTAGGCCTGCATCATGCCGTACTCGATGCCGTTGTGCACCATCTTGACGAAGTGCCCCGAGCCGGTGGGACCCATGTGCCCCCAGCCCTTCTCCGGGTCGGGCGCGAGAGTCTCGAAGAGCGGCCGGAGCTTTTCGATGACGTCCTCCTCGCCGCCGATCATCAGAGAGTAGCCCTCATCGAGGCCCCAGACGCCGCCGGAGGTGCCGACGTCAACGAGGTGGTAGCCCGCGGCAGCGAGTCTCTCGGTGCGGCGGAGGGTGTCCGAGTAGCGCGAGTTGCCGCCATCGATGATGATATCACCCTCGTTGGTCAGCGGCAGGAGTCTGTCGATCATAGCATCGACAGGCAGGCCGGCCGGGATCATCAGCCACAAAACGCGCGGCGTATCAAGCCTTGCGACGGCTTCTTCGAGGTCATTCGTGGCGGGCTCAACCCCATCCGCGATTGCCTCATCGACGGTGCTCTGGCTGCGGCTCCAGCCGGAGACCTCGTGCCCTCCACGCATCAGTCGAAGCGCCATGTTGGCGCCCATCTTGCCGAGACCGAACATCCCAATTTTCATATCCACCGCTCCTCTGTCGGTTCGTTGACTCAAAGAGTGATCGTGCATCAGGCCCTCATGACAAACC
>JBKHFA010000329.1:0-3648 GCA_046540615.1 Armatimonadota bacterium
ATCCATCCCGCGAAGGGCAGGTCCGCCCACTCCGCCGGCCGCTCATTCGGCGCCATCAGCCCGAGGGCCTCGCGGCTGAACATCGCCGCCACCTCGCGACGCACCGGCAGTTCCACGAAGAGTCGGTCAACCGTGACCGCCTCCTCCGCCGACAGCGTGAGGTCAGCGCGCATCATCCCGTCGAACTCCACCGCAGTCCGCGCGTCCATCGCCAGCCCCGACGCGTTCGACCGCGTTCGGAAGACGGCCTCAGCCTCGCCGGCGCTCTCGAGCGAGGGACCATCGCCCGTCCACTGCGCCTCCGCGCCCCCGACGCTCACCGGCATCCGCGCGGGCCCCGTCAGGATATCCTCGCCCTGGCTGACGATCCGCGCCGGCAGCGGGCCGTCGCCGAACTCGTAACGCCTCCCCCACACCTCGACCGCGCCGTCTTCAGCCTCCACCGGCGTCCACGGGTATGACACCGCGATCTGCCTGCCCGCGTCGCTGCCGAACCACTCGGGCGTCTGAGGCTTGCTGAATGTCACTGTGTTGCTCTGCAGCACTCCTCCACCGGCGTTCAGCGCCTCGACGGTCAGCGTGTAATCACCCGCGGGCCAGTCGGCCGAGGAGATCGCGGTCTTTGTGCGCGCCCCCGGCTGCAGGTCGGTCGCCTCCGCATCTGCGACCGCCTCCCCGCCGCCCGCGGGCGTGACCTCGTAACGCAGACTCGCAATCCCCGGCTCGGACGGCACAAGTGTCAGAGCGTATATCCGCTGACTCGTCAGGTAGTAATAATGAATGTCCGTCTTCAGCGGCGGCGCCACCGCGAAGGGATAGACGCCGCCCGACAGCACCGCACCGGTCGCCGCATCGCGCAGCAGGTGCGCCACCACGTAGTCGCCTGTGAAAAGATGCCGCCACAGATCGACGTCGGCGCTCCCGCCGGCAGGCACCGTCAGCGTCTCATCCACCACGCCCGCCTGCACGTAGCGATCGAGCGCGCCACCCGCCAGCAGTTCGATGAATTCTTCGTCAGTCGAGCCCGGCAGAAGCGCGATCCCCTCCGTCTGATAGAGTCCGCCAACCTCGCTGAACCACGAGATGTCCTCGTCATCGGGCGCGCGGTAGAACGTCGCCCATGCCTCAACCTCGCACGCCTCATCGGACGGGTTCGCCACCGTCGCGCGCAGGCCGATCTTCTCATCCCCAAGCCTGCCCACCCGCTGCGTGGTCTGATACGCCTGCCCGGGGGCGCCGAAGCGAAGGGCCGGGTAGAACTGCATGTTCGCATGCCATGATCCGCCACGGAACGACAGCATGCTCATCGAGACATTCTCCGCGTTGTTGATCAGGTCAAACTGCATCTCCACGTCCGGACCGAAGCCGTCAAGCCCGATGACCTCGGCCGGGATGAAAAACTCGCCCTCCCAGCCTGCATCGGTCGTCCGCCCCGCATACTCCCACGCGTCCGAGGAGAACTCCCAGCTTGACGGGCGCTGCATGTAATCGCCGGAGATGCCCGCGGAATTGCCGATGAAGTCGAAGGTGCGTTCCCCGACCGTCAGCATTAACTCAGCGGCGTCATCCTGCTTCCACAGCGCCATGTCATCAAACTCTTTCGCCGAGGCGATCGGCTCCACGCCGGGCGGCAGATCGAACGCAAAAGCGATGTAAAGCGCCTCCCCGGTGTGCGCCAGCCACGCGGTGACCCCCTCGACCCCGACCGCCTCAGGATCGTAGCTGATGAAGCCATCGATGGCGGCGCAGACCGCCCGCTCCTCCTCCGAGACCGTCCCGTCGATCACGAAGCTCAAGTCGGCGCGCGGAGCAAGAACCTGCGTCTGCCGGAGGAAAGTCGGATCATCGGGCAGCTCCGCGGCACTGACTGCGGGTCCCGCACTAATCATCGCGCACAACAACGCCATCAGGCTGGTCGGCCGGCCTATCAACATGGGCACACCTCCGGCTCAGGCCTCAGTCGCCTCGCAGCGTCATTCGCCCGCATTCTCCACCGTTCCTCCTTTCATACCGCGGGGGACCCCGTTCCCGCCTGTGCCGTCGCCGTTGTCGTCCCCAGGGGCCGGGTGTGCCCACGCCCGACACCGTTGGTTCCGGGCTCGGAACTCAGTCTGCTGTCACAGTACCCCCGAGCGCCTCGCGGTAGAACGCCCACCCGCCCTCCCCCAGCGCGCGGAGCACATCACGGGTGTCATGGCCCACGCCCGGCAGCAAACTGAACGTATGCGGAATCTCAAGCTCCTCGAGATGCTCGACGAAGGTTTGTGTCACCTCCAGCATCTCCTCTTCGCCGATCACCACGCGCAGGAGGAGGTCATCGCGGTCTCCCCGGGCGTACTGCTCGGCCAGCGCCCACGGGCTCTGCGCGCGGTAGTAGTCGTGGTCGCCGCCGAAGACCGTGCGCAGTACTGTCTCCCGGCGGATCGGATCGATCCGCGGGGAGTGCGTGAACTCCTTCTGCAGTGGCCCACCGGCCAGTGAGGAGGCGGCCCCGAACACGTCCGGATACTTCAGACCGAGGCGCATCGCGCCGTAGCCGCCCATGCTGAAGCCCTCCACGATGCGCCCCTCGCGTGACGCGATGGTCCGGAAGCTCGCGTCGATCTCCGGCACAAGCTCGTCAATCACGACCGTCTCCATCGGGATCGATCCGTCCTTGAAGTCAACCCACATGCTCAGCCGCAATCCGTTGACGAACACGACGATCATCGGGGGGACATGTCCCTCACGCATCGCGCTTCCGAAATGCGCCGACAGCGGCGCGATTCCGCGCAACCCGCCCAGCGAGCCGTGCAGCCAGTAGAGCACGGGGAAGCGGCGGTCCGGCTCAGCCGCATACTCGGCGGGCAGGTAGACGTGGTAGCTCACCGCGCAGCCAACCGCCGCGCTGTCGAAGGTGCGGAAGTCAACCCCGGGCGCCTCGATCGCCCTCGTAACCCACTGCGGCTCTTCACCCAGGCGGTTGTGACCGGTCGCGGGTGGCTGCGCATGCGCGATCGCGAAGCACAGGAGGGAAATGCCCACCACGGACGGAAGGAAAGCCCCGATTCTCACCATCATACACTCCGAATGACGCGGCTTGTTGTCCCTGCTCAGAGGTCGGACGGGGCATGGTGCGCAGAAGATTCCCTGATTCTGACCGCGCGGCCGCGGGAGGCGAGTACTTCGTGAGTACATTACGCGCAGGCGTGGCAAAAAGCAACATCACCACCGAGGACCCGGCCGTCAACGTCCATGATCCGCTCTACGCGAAGGCACTCATGCTCGACGACGGAACCACGCGGGTCGCAATCATCGCGATGGACGCGGTCGCGATCGGCGGAATCGCGGACATCAGCGACGAGTTCCTGCCCGAACTGCGGGCGCGCATCGAGGCCGAACTCGGCATCCCCGGCGGCAACGTGCTCGTCAACGCCTCGCATACCCACCCCCCCGGCCCTCTGCTGGTGGAGCATGCGGAGCAGGTCGAGCGGGCCTTCGACGCGGTGCGCCGCGCCTTCCAGGAGATGGTCGAAGTCACTGTCGGCGCGGGCAGCGGCCGCGAGGATCGCTGGATCATCAACCGCACTCTCCGCACCACCGACGGCCACGGTTGGACGATCCGCCAGGCGAACCCCTGCCCGTCCGACGACGAGGTCGCGGGCCTCG
>JBKHFA010000330.1:0-3627 GCA_046540615.1 Armatimonadota bacterium
GATCCCGAGGAGATCAACTACGTCCACTGGCGGCACTGGGCGCAGATGTTCTACGGCGGCCCGAACGTCTTTCCGCTGCTTTACATGCGCTCAGGTGAGCGCGACGCGTGGGACTTCGCCCGCGTGAATACGCGGCATATCACCGACATCGACATCTGTCACCTCGATGATAGGGGCGAGCTTGATTTCCGGTTCGAGAAATTCAAGGGGGGACGCTACGGCGGCAACGGTGGCATCTGCCACTACGCCGCGAACATATACATCATCGGCTGCGACAGCCACCTGCGCTTCATGATGTGGGACTACTACCTCAACGGCACCCCACGAACGTGGGAGGTCATGCACGAGTTCATGGACCATCTCGCGAGCCTGCGTCACGAGGGCTACAACCAGGTCTACCGCCATCGCATGACCGGCGGCAGTGTGCGCTTCTTCGCCGAGGCGTACGAGGCCACGTGGGACCCCGAGTACCTCTCCATCGCCCATCAGTTCGCGGACATCCTCTACGATGCGCAGGAGGAACTCGGGCAGACGCGCTACGACGACGTCTACATGAACGAAGGCAAGGTCAGGTACTATCAGATGACCGGCGACGAGCGGATGCGCGATCTCTTCATCAATGACATGCGCATACTCTCCGAGGAGAAGGACGCGCACGTCTTCGCGGACACCCGCTCGACGACCCTCTGGGGCCTCGCCCACGCGTACTGGTTCACAGGCGACCGGAGTCTTCTGCCCTTCGCGATGTGGCAGCACAATATCGCTACAACGCGCATCCCGACCGAGGGCGAGCCGCACGAGATCGGCGCGGTCGGGTGGACTTTCGAGCACGCCTACCAGTCCACGCTCGGCAATCAGCTTCCGACGTGGGCGGCGCTGCTCGCCGACCTCGATGACCCGCCGGAGGCATCGGGCCCGACCGGCTCTGGCAACGGGCCGATCTATCTGCGCGAGGACGAGGACGGCGAATTCACCGTCAAGCTGCAGGTCGAGCTTTACCAGCGCATCCCGGGGCAGAGCGCGGCCCCGTTCAGCAACTGGGAGCAGTGGGTCCAGCGCCTGCCCGAGGAGGACCGCCCGGCGCTGATAGTCACCGCGCCGGATGGCTCGGAGGCCGCGCGCTTCGACCTGCTGGGCGAGCGCGAGCAGGAGGCCGCGATGTACATCGGCCCGAGCGGCACGCGCGACGTCGTGCAGTTCACGATCCCCGCCGACGGGCAGACCGGCGCCTACGCCGTGGCGCCGAGCAGCGAGATCGTCCGCGTCAACCTCAAGCTCGCGGAGACCTCGCTGAACAAGCACGTGCATCAGACCGGCGACTCGTGGGTCTACGGCGCCACGCAGTCGTTCATGGTCCCCGCAGGGACGGAGGACTTCGCGATCGAGGTCAAATCGATCATCATGCGCACCAACGTCGGCGTGGTCGTGCGCGACGCCGAGGGCGAGGAGGTCGCGTCGGCGGAGTGGACGGTCAGTTCCAGCCCGCGGCACAGCTGGGAGCGCCTCGAACTGAACGCCGGCACGCCGGCTGAGAATGAGATCTGGTCGATCAGCTTCCTGCCCCCGATGGCGACCTACCTGCGCTTCGAGGGCGTGCCGCCGTATGTCGCGGCATCCGGTGACGCGCTCTTCGTGCCCGACCGCACCGTCGAGATGCCGGCGATCCCCGAGCCCGAGGGTGACGGGCCCGCCCGGGTCGAATCGCCGCTGGCTGACGGCGGAGAGGCGCTCGCGTTGCCCCCGAACGTCGGCGTGGCGCTGGAATCGCCGGATGGTACGCCGCTGATGAACGAGGCAGAGGGGACGGTCGAGATGTGGGTCCGGGATACCCGCCAGCCGACCGACCTGCACAACCGCGCGCTCATACGCTGCGGCGAGTTGCATCTCTACCGGCGCCTGAACCTCGGCACATACATTTACATCGGTCCCGGCCATCAGACCGGGATGGTCCTTCCACCGGGCCGCTGGGCGCACCTCGCCGCGACCTGGCGCCCCTCGCCCACCGACGAGGGGAAGACGGAGGTCGCGATCTACATCGACGGCGTGCGCGTCGAGACGTCGTACAACCGGCACATTGAGCCCGAGGACGGATGGGCGGGCGAAGAACTGCTGATTCCGGCGGACCGCGCCGGCCTCTACGTCGATGAACTGCGCGTCTCCGACGTGGCGCGCTACGACGGCAACTTCGACCGCCCGGACGCGCCGTTCGCACCGGACGACAATACGCTGGTGCTCTCGCGCTTCGACGACGACAGTGCCCTCGTGAAGGGCGCGGAGGTCGAGTGGGAGGCGCGTTGAGCGTATCATTCCGATTCGCAATGCTGTCCAGGAGAGGGCGCCTGGACTCCGAATCGTAAGGCCGGACGGTCACGCGGTCATACTGTTCCGCAGCAACACTGTCGGACAGAGAATACGGAGTCCGGGCGCCTCGCCCGGACAGATTGATAGTTGCAGCCGAAGAATCCATCACTGGAGGCTCCTGAAATGCCTGAACCAATGTACGACGCCGACGGCCTTCCGCAGATCCGCGCCGGAGTCGCGCGCTCGGTCATAACACCCGACGGCAAACCCTACCTCGCCGGGTACTTCCACGAGCGCATCGGCGAGACGGTCCGCGATGATCTGCACTGCCGCGCGCTCGTGCTCGAAGACGGCGACTGCGGCATCTGCCTCGTGACGCTTGACCTCATCAGCGTCAGTCGCGAGTGGGGGGACGCCGCGCGCGATCTGATCGTCGAGCGCACCGGCATCCCCGCCGACCGCGTCCTGATCTGCGCCACCCACACCCACACCGGCCCCGCGACGGGCGGCGGTCGCAAGCGTACCCCGCAGGAGTGGATCGAGAAGCTCCCGGAGATGATCGCCGACACCGCCGAGGCGGCCGCGGATGAGATGTTCGACGCGCTGCTCTTCCCCGGCGTGCAGGAGGAATACCTGCTGGCGAGCAACCGCCTCGGCCGCACCCGCGATGGTGACGAGGTCTTCTCGTCCGAGGGCGTCATCGGCCACGCCGGTCCGGTGGATCCCCGACTGATCGCGGTCGGCGTCCGCGAACTCGATGGAACGGTGCGCGCGGTGCTCGTGAACTACGGGATGCACGTCGATGTCATCGGCGGCGGCAGCGCCGACTTCGTCTCCGCCGACTGGCCCGGCGAGATGGAGAGGGCCGTCGCGGGCGTCTACGGCGAGCAGGCCATCACGCTCTTCGCCAACGCCCCCTGCGGTGACATAAACCACCGCCTGTGGCGCGAATCCCGCCATCCGGGCGAGGGCGAGGCGAAGGCCGTGCAGATGGGCCGCGCCTACGCGGGCCTCGCGGTCGCGGCCGTCGAGGTCGCTGAGCCCATGGAAAGCGCGGGCTGTGGCTCGAAGTTCGAGGACCTGCAGATCCCCTACTACACGCGCGACGAGGACCTGATGGCCGAGATCGAGGAGATGAAGCAGCGCGACGACCTGGAGTACTTCGAGGAAGCGACGATCAAGCGCGTGGAGGGCTATGAGCTTGACGGGAAGATCGCGGATGTGCCCGTGCAGGTCATGCGCTTCGGCGAGATGATGATCGTCGGGCTTCCGGGTGAAATCTTCACGAAGTGGGGCATGGAAATCCGCCACTGGTCGCCCGCGCCG
>JBKHFA010000331.1:0-3607 GCA_046540615.1 Armatimonadota bacterium
AGATGTGCGTAATGCATAGCTTGCCCCGCCGGGGGGCGGGACTGGCGGGAGGGGGACGTAGTCCACATTGTCGCAAGGCCGCATCGATTGGCCTCTGCGCTCACAGTTGTGTTCTCCCCCTCTCCCGCTTGAAACCGCGTCGTTTGCGGTTTCCAGGGAGAGGGGGCCGGGGGTGAGGTTGTCGTGGCCGCTCACCCAAAGCTACCTGCAGAATTGGGTCAGACCCTTGCCGCGGTCGGCGTTGCCATCCCGCCGGTGATGCAGTATCATGGAGCCCGCAAACAAACCCGGCGCCACGGCCTCCCGTGGCGCCTTTCCATGTCGACGCCCCGGAGTCTACGCCCTCATGCAGTCCCGACTGATTTTGATGGTCTCGGTGATCGTGGGCTCACTCGCCCTCGGCTATGCCGCCCGCAAGCTCCGCTGGCTGCCGACCGAGCTGTCGCCGAACATCACCCGCGCCGCGATGGTCTGGATCCAGCCGCCGCTGCTGGCCCTGCTGATCTGGGGGCTTGAGGCGCCCGGGTGGCGCGTGGCGCTGCTGCCGGTGCTGCTGGCCGTGCTCATCACGGTCATGTGGCCGGTCGGCGCGCTCGGCGGCCGCATCCTCGGCCTCAAGCGCGCACAGGCCGGCGCATTCACCGTCTCCTGCATGTACTCCAACATGGGCCTGACCTACGGGGCATTCGTGTGCTTCATTCTCCTCGGCGAGCAGGGAGCGGCGCTGGGGATGATCTGGTGCATCGCTTTCATGCCGATGCTTTACACGCTCGGCTTCGTGGTCGCCCGCCGCTACGGGCATGACGGGGAGCGCAGCGTCCGCGAGACGCTCATCGACGTGATGCGCGAGCCTGAGAGCCGCAATCCGCTGCTCGGTCTCGCACTGGGCGGCATTCTCTACGCGCTGGCGCCCGCGCGGCCGGAAGTCGGTGGCGCGATCGTGGACTTCCTGGTGCCCTTCTCAACGGCCATCTACCTCTTCGCCATCGGCCTGTCGCTGCGCCTGACCTCCGTGGTCACGTACTGGCGCGAATCGGCGGCCATCGGCGCGGTGAAGTTCCTCGTGACGCCCGTGGTCGGCCTCTCGCTGGCGTGGCTCGCCGGGTACTGGGCGATGGAGGATCGCACGCTCCTGCAGGTGGTCTTCATCCAGTCCACCACCCCGACCGCCATCATGGGCCTGATCCTCGCCCAACTCTTCGACCTTGACGAGCAACTCGCCAACTCCGCCTGGCTGACGACGAACGTCGCGGCGATCGCCCTCGCGCCGCTTGTGTTGTACATAGCCGCCGCGTTGTAACGCTACGAGGCCAGCCGATCGTTATGCCGTCACCGTCGGAGTGCCGTTGCCGTCGGAGGGGCCGGCCCCGAAGGGGCTGTGTCTGCGAGCGTCGTTTGCGAGCAGAACACAGTCGCCTGACCGGCCCGCCGTTTTCATCGGCAACACGATCCCGCGGCGCACCTCGCGTTTACGCGCGGCTGTGGCTTCGGCCCGTCGATCTTCAGAACCTCACCAGCGACACGTCATCGATCCAGTACGTCCCCTCCCGGTGGATGAACACCGTCACCGTGAAGCGCTCCGTGCCGGGAAGCGTCGCGAACACGTGGATGTGATCGGCCCACTGCCCGTCCGCCGCCTCCGCCGACGAGTGCTCCCACGAGTAATCCCTGCTCTCCGAGACCGCCTGGCCGCTCGCGTCGCGGAAGATGATACGCGTTGTCGGCAGCTTTGCGGCATTCTCATTCTCCTGCGCCGGCCCGAGCGGGTCGGCGTAGTAACGCATCGCGAGGCGGTAGCTGCCCGGCTCCACGCTGGCCGGATAGTACGTGAAGCTGGCGTGGGAGTCCTCGCCGACCGTCACCTTGATCGACTTCTCGCCCTCATACGCGCGGTCATCCGCGATCTCCACCGAGTACTCCCCGCTGCCGCCGACGCGAAGCTCCTTCTCGATGTCCTGCCCCGCCTCGTAACGCTCCGCATCCCAGCGGCGCAGCACATTCTCCCCTGTCGGAGGCGCGCCGAAGTCCAGTTCAGCGAACATCTCCGGCTGATGGAAGCCACCCAGTGTCGGCGAAAGCGCCTGGTATTCGTCCCGATCGGCCGTCGAGCGACGTGTCCGATGCGCGTTGAAGCGCCAGCTATCCCCCTCGCCGACCTTCTCGACGCCGATCGCATCCAGTGGAATCGCGATCTCGACCGTCCACCCGTCCTCGCCGATCTCGACCGCGCTCTTCCAGTCGGAGGACCACTCGGCGTCGGAAGTCTCCGCGTCGGCGTGGAAGCCGTCCCAGGTTGAGCCTCCCGCGTTCACCGCGAACTGATAGTAGTCCGTGCCGTCTCCGCTCGGGTCGAGTATCAACTCCACGTTGTCCGTCTTGAAAAGCTCGGAACTGTCGTGGGCGAGCCGCTCCGCCTTCAGCGCCTCCATGTTCGGCTCGGAGCACTCGAAGAGCGCGTAGACCGCAGCGTCATCAAAGACGATCGCGACGTCGGTCTCCGCCTCGGTCTCCTGCGCCCCCATGTTCTCGCGCATCTCGCCGCGTGGCGCGCGCTCCCACCCGCTATCATCGGCGCTGCCGTCGATGACCGGGGCCTCGGCGACACGCGGCGCGTGCAGACTCTCCCGCGCGGCCTCGCCCGCCAGCGCGAAGTACGCCGCACTGGGGCGCAGCGGCGAGCGCGTGCGGTCGTCGGTGCTACGCACCCAGTCGCGGAAGTGCGGCGACCAGCTTTCGCCGATCCGCTCGATGATCTCCTCCCGCCTGTCAATTGCCTCGCGCACCGCCGCGCCGATCGACGGATCGGGGTTACGCGACATCTCGAACCGCGCGATGCCGGCCAGCGCCCTCGCCGACGCCTCAGCGAACTCGAACTGATCGACCACGCGCTGCACACGGGCGCGAGAATCGTCGGTCTCGGCAGCCGCCATCGCTGATTCAAGCAGACCGCGCGTCTCATCGAGGACAGGTTGCCAGGCGTAAAGCAGCACGCCGTACATCTCACTCCTGCCGCCCTTTTCGATGAAGTAATCAGCCTCCACGCCCGGATCACCGAGATCCCGCGCCATCGCCCCAACCCAGCGCTCCTCGATCAACTCGTAGTACTGACGTACCGCGTCGGCCGCGTCGCCGTAGAGATCGGCGTAGTACTGATCCTCGATCGCGTCGGCATCCGTCTGCGGGTCCCACAGGAGCTTCGCGAGCAGGTAGGGCCCCGGTCCAAGGACCTCCCACGTCGGGCCGATGTAAAGGTAGCCGCCCTGGTAGCCCAACTGATCGATGTGCTTCATGTACTTCTTCGTATGTGAGACGATCGGCGCCGGGAAGCCGATCTGTCGGCTCCCGTGGTAGAAGATGTCGTACATGAACATGTAGTCGTGGACTTCGGCCCAGCCATCGATCTTCTCGCGGTCTCGCGCCCAGTAGTCGGGCGTGCCGCCGTGCCACGCCGAGTTGATCGCGAGCACCAGCGCGAGGTTCGGATGCGGCTTCACGCGCTCGGGCGGCAGTGAGTAGTAGGAGTACACGTAGGCGCCGAGCGTGCGGTCGGGAAAGACCGCCGAGGTCTGCTCGGCGATCTGGTTGTAAAAGGTCATCATGCGGTCGG
>JBKHFA010000332.1:0-3601 GCA_046540615.1 Armatimonadota bacterium
TGGTCTTCTACTACGTGCGCGTGATCGAGGCGGACGGGAACATGGCGTGGTCGAGTCCGATCTGGCTGGGGAGATAGCGGTCAGCGGCCGGCTACCAGCTACCAGCAAAAGACAAACGACAACGGCGCTCACCACGCCGTTGTCGTTGCAGTCGTTGCAGTCGTTAGCAGTCGTTAGCAGTCGTTAGCCGCCGTTAGCCGCCGTTAGCCGCCGTTAGCCGCCGTTAGCCGCCGTACACCTCATCGGGGTCGAAGCACTTCTCGCAGAATGTCTCCCACTCGCCGTCGCGCAGCTCGCGGTAGAAGCAGGAGCGGTAGCCGACGTGGCAGGCGCCGCCCTCCTGCACCACGCCAAGCATCAGCACGTCGGCGTCGCAATCGGTGCGGATCCACCTGACCTCCTGCGTGTTGCCGGAGGTCTCGCCCTTCACCCACATCTTCTGCCGCGAGCGGCTCCAGTACGTCGCCTTCTTCGTCTCAACGGTGTTGCGCACGGCCTCTTCGTTCATCCATGCGACCATCAGGACCTCGCCCGACTCGTGGTCGCAAACAACCGCCGGGATGAGGCCCTGGTCATTGAATGTCAGCTCATCGATGTACACGTGAGTCCTCCTGTCTACTCCTCGTTCGTGATTCCACCGTGCTCGTCCAGCAGCGCCTTCGCTTCCTCCAGCGGGACATCGCGCCAGTGGCGGTAGGCGCTGGCGACGGCGAAGCGCATGCCGCCGCGCAGATTGCAGCAGTACACGCAGTCCACGTCGTCAACAATCCGCTCAACCGACTGCGTGTGCGCCGTGGGAACGGCCACGATCACCTGCGCCGGATCGGCGGCACGAACGGCGTCGATTGCCGTCATCATCGTGAAGCCCGATGCGAGGCCGTCATCGCAGAGGATGACGGTGCGACCCGAGACGTCCGGGAGGGCCCGCTCGCCGCGAAGCTCGCACACCCTGCGCTCTACTTTCTCACGGGTGGCCGCGATGCCCTCTTCAACGTCCTCGTCGCTGAGGCCCAGGCGCTCGCGAAGCGGCTCGTTGATGCGCACCGTCCCGTCGAATGCGACCGCGCCGTAGCCGGCCTCGGGGTTCCACGGCAGCGTGATCTTGCTCACCACCGCCACGTCGAGTTCGAGCCCAAGCTCCTCCGCCAGCGTCGCCGCGACCGGGACCCCGCCCGCCGGCACGCCCAGCACCAGCGCGCCGGTCCCCCGCAGCGCGTCCATCATCTCCGCGAGTGCCCGACCGGCCTCCGCGCGGTCCTCAAAGATCTGCTCGCGATCGCGCCACTCCTGCTTATCAACAACTTGCTCCGGACAAAGCTGCTCGTATGCCATCCCAACCCCTCCACGTGCCCCTCGATCAAAGCCTCACGGGCACACCCCGCTCGGCCAGTTGCTCCTTACATGCGCGGATCGTAAGCTCGCGGAAGTGGAAGATGCTCGCCGCGAGCACCGCGTCGGCCTTGCCGTAGTCGATCGCCTCGTAAAGGTGCTCCACGTTCCCCGCGCCGCCCGAGGCGATCACAGGAATCTTCGCCGTCTCGCTGATACGCCGCAGCAGTTCGACGTCGTAGCCGGACTTCGTCCCGTCCGCGTCGATGCTCGTGACGAGCAGCTCCCCCGCGCCAAGCTCCTCGGCGCGCTGCGCATACTCCAGCGCATCGACCTCGGTGGGCTTCGTGCCGCCGTGGGTATGCACGCGCCACTCGATGTGCTCATCGGGGGCGGGTCCGAGGTTCTTCTCGTCGCCCACCACGCGCTTGGCGTCGATCGCCACCACGATGCACTGTGAGCCGAAGCGTTCGGCGCCCTCGGTGATAAGCTCGGGATTCTCGAGCGCGGCGGTCATGATCGAGACCTTGTCCGCGCCGGCCTGGGTGGTGTCGCGGATGTCTTCGATGGTGCGGATGCCGCCGCCGACGGTGAACGGGATGAACACCTGCTCGGAGGTGCGGCGCACGATGTCGAGCACGGTGTCGCGGCCCTCGACCGACGCGCCTATGTCGAGGAATGTCAGTTCGTCGGCGCCCTGGGTGTTGTACCACGCGGCCTGCTCGACCGGGTCGCCGGCGTCGCGGAAGTCAACGTAGTTGACGCCCTTGACCACGCGACCGTCTTTCACGTCAAGGCACGGGATGATTCGTTTTGCGAGCATGGTTGGTTGCTCCTGCGTGTTACTGCGGGATCGACCTACGATGGTCCTGCGCCGTCGCTGTCGTTCGCTGCCGTTAGCCGCCGTGAGCCGTCGTTAGCTGCCGTTAGCCGCGATCTCGACCGCCTCGCGCAGCGGCAGATCGCCGGTGTATATTGCCCGGCCGGAGATCGCGCCCACCACGCCCTCAGGCTCGAGCTTTTTCAGCGCGCGGATGTCGTCGAGCGACTTCACGCCGCCCGCGGCGATGATCCGCAGATTCGTGTTCTCCGCGATCTCCCGCAGCGCCGGGAGGTTCGGGCCGGTCAGCATTCCGTCGCGGGAGATGTCGGTATGCACGATCTCCCGCACGCCCATCGACTCGACCTGCCGGGCGAACTGCAGCGCCGAGATGTCGCTGGTCTCCACCCATCCCTCGATGGCAACGCGGCCGTCGCGGGCATCGACGCTCACGCAGACCGCGTCGCCGAAGCGCGCGATCGCGTCCTCCAGCACCTCCGGACTCGTCAGTGCGCTCGTCCCCAGCAGCACCCAGCGCACGCCGAGGCTCAGCACGGACTCGATGTCGTCGAGCGTCCGGAGGCCGCCGCCCATGTCCACCGGGATCTCGATCGCCTCGCAAATCGCGGCGAGCGCGTCGAGGTTGATCGGCCTGCCCTCGATCGCGCCGTCGAGGTCCACGACGTGCATGCGGCCGGCGCCTTGAGCCTCCCACTGCCGCGCCATCGCGGCGGGGTCGTCGGAGTACACCGTGCGCTTCGCCATGTCGCCGCGTTCGAGTCGAACGACCTCGCCCTCTGAAAGATCGATCGCTGGTATCACGATCATTGGCGGCCGGCCTCCCCGACGAAGTTGCGCAGGATCTGAAGCCCGACGTCGCTGCTCTTCTCCGGGTGGAACTGCGTGGCGAAGAGGTTGTCGCGGCGGATCGCCGAGCAGAAGTCGTAGCCGTAGTCCGTCGTCGTCGCGATCACCGAGTCATCGGCCGGCACGACGTGGTAGGAGTGCACGAAGTACACGTAGGAGCCGTCGGGGATGCCCGCAAGCTGCGGACAGTCCTGCCGGATGTCGATCTGATTCCAGCCGATCTGCGGGATCTTCAGGTCATGCGTGAAGCGGACCACCCGTCCGGGGATGACGCCCAGACCGGCGTGGGTGCCCATCTCCTCGCCCTCGGTGAAGAGAAGCTGAAGGCCGAGGCAGATCCCGAGGAAAGGACGGTCGGACGCGATGTACTCGCGGATAGGCTCGACCAACTCGTACTCGCGCAGATTCTCCATGCAGTCGCCGAATGCGCCGACGCCGGGCAGGATAGCCGCCTCCGCCCCGGCGAGAACCTCCGGGTCGCTGGTGATCTGATAGTCACATTCAATGAACCTCAGCGCGTTACTGACGCTGCCGAGGTTGCCCATCCCGTAGTCGATCAAAGCGATCATTCACGCGTCTCCTTCA
>JBKHFA010000333.1:0-3579 GCA_046540615.1 Armatimonadota bacterium
CGGAGGCGACGGACACCGAACCGGAGGCGACCGACACCGAACCGGAGGTCGAAGAGGCATACGGCAGCAAGATCGTTCCGATCGTCAGTGTTGGCGATGAGCCCGCGATTGGCGGCGCGCGCGTCAACGGCCCCGAGTCAAAGCTCGATGACGTCGTCGCGTGCACGCAGCTTGAGACGAGCTTTCAGGACTTCGTGGAGATCGACATCTACGTACCCGTGCGAACTCGAGGCGGTCTCGACCGTGTCCAGCAGGTCGGCGTGACCGGTCTTGGAGACCTGCGACTCTAAGCAAGGAGGCTATGATGATGAGAATGAACGAGAAGCTGCGAACGTTGACGGTGCTCGTCGTCGTCTGGGCCTTCGTGCTCGGGATGGCGATCGGTCCGCAGCCTGCGAACGCGCAGTTTGGCGGCACCATCGGCGACCTCGTGAAGATCTTCGGAATCGGCTGGGTCGTCGATCGTTTCGCCGGTGAGATCAACAGTACGATCAACAACGTCCTCGCACAGCGCGAGGCCGAGATCGCGGGCGCGACGAAGGTGGTTCCGATCCTGCGTGTCGGTGAGGGCGGCGGCACAGCCGTCGGCGCGGCGCAGGTGCAGGGCCCGCGGGCGCGTGTACGCAACTGCGAGGCGGTCGCTGAGATCGAACTGGAGATGGGCAGCCTGCGAGGGCGCGCCCTTCTGCCCGTCTCGACGCGCAGCGAGTTGACCAGCAGCATCCGAGGCATATCCGGCGTCGGCGTGTCGGCGAACATCAGGTTCCCGATCTAACGCAGGCATCGGCACAATCAGAGACGAATATGCGGGAGGGCCCTCATCGGCCCTCCCGTTGTTGTACCCGGCGGGCCATCAGTATCACACCGACGTTGCAGGGAGGTCGCTCAGCATGACCAACCGCGAACGCGTCATCGCCGCGCTGGAGCATCGAGAGCCGGATCGCGTGCCCTGTCAGATCAGCTTCACGCAGAATGCGCGGGCTGCTTTCGTCGAGGCCTGCGGTGAGAGCGCGCTGCGGCAGATCGACAACTGCTTCCACGGCGTCTCCGCGCTCCCGGGGCCGCTGGAGGGTATGATCGACGAGACCACGTGGCAGGACGAGTTCGGCGTGCAGTGGGACCGCAGCGTTGACAGGGACATCGGCATCGTCTGCAACCGCGTGCTTCCCGAGCGGGAGCTGGGCGACCTGACCTTCCCGGAACCGCGCGATCCGCGTCGCTGGGAGGAGTTCGACTCGGCGGTCGAGGCCGCGGGTGACCGCTGCGTGCAGTTCGGCATCGGCTTCTCGCTCTTCGAGCGAGCGTGGACGCTGCGCGGCATGGACACCCTCTTCGTTGATATGATCGAGGCGCCGGAGTTCGTCGATGACCTGCTCGACATGATCTGCGACTACAACGTGGCGATGGTCGAGCAGGCGGTCATGTATGACATCGACGTGGTGCACTTCGGCGATGACTGGGGCTCACAGCGCGGGCTGCTGATGGGCCCTGAGAAGTGGGAGCGCTTTCTCGCACCGCGGCTTGAGCGGATGTACGGCGCGGCAAAGGACGCCGGCAAGTTCGTGAGCATCCACTCGTGCGGGCATGTGCAGGAGGTCTTCCCGCAACTGATCGACCTCGGCCTTGACTGCTTCAACCCCTTCCAGCCCGAGGTGATGGATCCGTATGAGATGAAGCGGGAGTTCGGTGATGAGCTTGCGTTCTGGGGTGGGGTGAGCACCCAGCAGCTTCTGCCCTACGGGACGCCGGACGAAGTGCGCTCGGAGGTCCGCCGGCTGCTCGACGAGGTGGGGGAGGGCGGCGGCTACATCTGCGCCCCCGCGCATTCGATCCCCGGCGACGCGAAGCCCGAGAACGTGATGGCGTTGATTGAGGTTGTGAACGGCGGATAGCGGCAACGGCGCGTCGCTGTCGTGTGCCGTTCTGGAGGGGTCGGAGAGCCCGCGCGTCGTTTGCGCAGGCGAGGCCGGCCCGGTCGTTGGCCGTTGACGTTGTCGTTCGGCGGGTGACAACGACGGGAACGGCCGGGCTGGCGTCGCTGGGGTACACGACACCCCCTGGGCAAACGGCGACCCCCATCCTCTCCAGCCTCTCCACAACGGCGCTGGCAAACGGCAGGGCAACGGCGAACTGCGCCCCACCCCCTTACGCGCGGTAGGCCTCCTCGACCTTGCGCAGCGCCTCCGCGGTGTCGAGCGCTTCCTGCTCGGTCAGGCACTCGTGCACGCCCATGCGCATGTGATTCTCGTCGGCCTTCCACGCGTTCGGGACGTCCAGCGCCCACTCCCAGTCTCCGTCCGGCCAGACGCAGTCCCACGGGAAGTGACTCGCGCGGCCAAAGGCGCTCCGCTCCTGCAGCCAGTGCGCCTTCGGGGCGATCGCGCCGTAGTTCATCGCCATCGGGATACCCTCGGCCTGCAGCGCCTCGACGACATCCGCCTTTTCGCAGGTGAGCTTCTCCTCGTGGATGCGGATCAGCAGGAACCACCACGACGGATCGGACTTCTCCGGATACCAGCAGACGCTGAATGTGTCCGAATCCTCAAGCTCCTCGTCGAGCTTATACACGAACGCCCGCCGCCGGTCGGCGATGTCGATCATCTTCCGAAGCTGGACCTTGCCGATCACCGCGTCAAGCTCAGTCATGCGATAGTTCAGTCCGAGGAAGAGGTTGCTGCCCACCTCGGAGTTGAAGGGCTTGCCGCGGTCGGCGAAGCGCTTCGCGTTCCAGTAGAGGTCCTCATCATCGGTCACGACCATGCCGCCCTGGCCGCCCGCGACGGTGTGCTTCCCGCTCATCAGCGAGTACGCGCCGAGGTTGCCGATCGAGCCGACGAACTTGCCGTCGTACGTCGCTCCGTGGGCCTGCGCGCAATCCTCGATGACAGGGAGATCGTATTCCTCGGCGATTGCCATGATCTCGTCCATCTCGCAGGGGATCCCGGCGATGTGCGCGCAGACGATCGCGCCGGTGTTGTCGGTGATCTTCGCGCGTACGCCGTCCGGGCTCATGTTCATGCATTCCGGCGACGCATCCGCGAAGACCGGGATGAGGCCGAGATTCACCACGGGCATGACGGCGCCCTGATCGGTGATCGGCGCGGAGATGACCTCTGTGCCCGGCTCCAGCCGTAGCGCGCCGAGGGCCGAGTGTATTGCCGCGGTTCCGGCGCTCATGCCGGTCGCCCGGCGGGTGCCGATCGCCTCGGCGAACTGCAGCTCGTACTCGTCAACATGCTCACCGGCGTAGCGGTCGAACGCGCCCCCGGCTTTTGCGGCGGTCATCAGGTCCATCACCGCGTCGATCTCACGGTCGTCGATCTGCAACCGCTGGGGCCACGGGTCGGTGCGGACGGGTGTGCCACCATCAATCGCAAGCTCGCGCATTGGGATACCTCTCTTCGTCATGCTTGAGGCCATGCGGCAGGCGGACAGTTCGCGCCCGGTGGACTGAGACCTTCCCAGACCTGAGCATCACACTCGGGCGCTGCGAGGTCCGAAGATAACCCGGCGTGGGTCGGGGATGGAACCTTCGACTGCGAGACACGACGAACGGCCAACGGCGGGCGCATCTGAAGA
>JBKHFA010000334.1:0-3562 GCA_046540615.1 Armatimonadota bacterium
CCGCCCGACAGCGACGGGTCGATGAACCAGCCACCGGGATTCTGCCCGCGGTTGGTGCCCTTGATGGCGACGATCTCACCGAGTTCGCCGCCCTGCACAGCCTCCCGGAGCGCCATGAACGCCGGGGTGTAGCGACAGGGGAATGCGATCATCAGTTGCACCCCGGCCTGCTCGCATTCGGAGATCATGATCTCCGCGTCCTCGACATTCGTCGAGATCGGCTTCTCACAGAGGACATCCACCCCGGCCTCGGCGGCCGCGAGCACGTCCCGCTTGTGATTGACATTCTCACTGGTGACGATCGTGCCCTGGATCTCATTGACCGGGTCGAAAAGCTCCTCGGAGGTGGCGAAGAACTCGGTGTCGTACTTCGCCGCGGCCTCCTCGCCCCGCTCAGGATTGTCATCCCACACCCCGACCAGTTCGACGTCGGGCAGGTCGCCTATCGCGGCGGCGTAGAAGTCCGCGTGAAGATGTGCGAAGCTCATGATGGACAGGCGGGTTGGCATGATTAACATCCTCCGAAAGGCGGGAATTGGCTCACGGCAGCAACGGCGCACGGGCGAGACGCCCGTGCCACGAAACGGCACTACAACTCCACGACTTCGCCGCCGGCCTCGTTCGACTGGCAGGCCGCGAGGGCAAGTTCGACCGCGTCGAGCGCCTCGTCGGCGGTGATTTCGGGCTCCTCGCCGGTCATAATGCACCGCACGAAATGCTCGTCCTCGATCATGTAGGGCGACTTGACCGCGGGGCTCGACGGCACCTGCACGCCCGCCCGCCCCTCCTCGGTCGCCCGGCGCTGAATCGTCAGCGTGGACATCTGCGTGCTGTCGTGCTGGAGCAGGCCGCCGCTGCCGGCGATGTCGAAGCTGGTGCGGAAAGCGCCGGTGTCGGCCCAGCTTCCCTCCGCGTGGGCGATCGCGCCACTCTCGAAGCGAATCGTGGTCAGGCCGTAGTCGAGCAGCGGCATCTGCTGCGGCGCGCCGACCGAGTACACCCGCTCGGCGGGGCCGAATGTCCACAGGAGCCAGTCGAAGTCGTGGATGGTCATGTCGAGCGTCACGCCGCCGGAGAGCGCGTAATCCTGGAACCAGTCATCGCGCCCGGTGGGCATGGTGTTGATGCGACTGGTGCGCGCGACCCCGACCTCGCCGATCTCGCCGACATCGATCAGCGCGTGGGCGCGCGCGTACTGCGGGAAGAAACGGACGACGTGGCCGACCATGAAGGTGATGCCCGCGTCCATCACCGCGTCGAGCATCTCCTCACCCTGCTCCATGGTGCGGCACATGGGCTTTTCGCAGAAGACGTGCTTGGCCGCCTCGGCGCCCTTGATGGTGTAGTACGCATGGTCGGGCGTGGGGGTGGCGACGACCAGCACATCGACATCATCGCCGAAGACCTCCGCCTCCTCGGAGGCGACGCGCGCCCCGACCTTCTCGGCGAGTTCCGCCGCGGCGTCCTCGACGACATCGTGTACGAGCGTGACGTCAGTTTCGGGAATCGCGTTGAAGTTCTCGGCATGTCGCGTGCCGAGCCCTCCCGCGCCACAGATGGCTACTTTGAGCATGCGAGGGACCCTCCCTGTGATGATCGGCCGACTGGTACATGAGATTCACCACCCCGCCGCGAGAGTCCTCCCTGTGTGAGCAGCAATCGTGCGTCCCCACGGTTCGTATCAACGACTATTGTGCTGACGCGGACAACGCCCCTCCGGGCGAGGGCGCCCGGAGTCCGAAACTGTTGGAAGACCCCGGGTCCGCGGCCGCATAAGAACCCGGAGTCCGGGCGCCCTCGCCCGGACGTCGTTCGCGTCCTGCAGGTGCCCCCTGCGGGCGCGTGGAACTGTCGGGCGCTGCAGCGCCGGGGACCGGCGATCAGCCAGTCGGGAGGCGATGGGTTGAGCGTGAACGAGAGGCCCGCAAGAGCCGAAGCGACCCCGCTGGCGGGGATCGCCAGGTTGACGCCGCGAGCCCTCATCGTCGGGCTCGTATGTGTCGCCATCCTCTGCATCGCCATCCCCTACACCACCGGCTTCATGTTCGCCTCCGAGCTTGGAGGCAACCACTTCCCCGTCGGCCCGGCCTTCCTGCTGCTGGTATTCGTCCTGCCGATCTCATGGCTCACGCGGCATGTCGCGCGGAAGTACGCGCTCCGCCCCACCGACAGCCTGATCGTCACCGCGATGATGCTCGTGGCCGCCGGCATCCCGACCTTCGGCCTTGCGCTCTACCTCTTCCCGGTCATGACCGCGCCCTTCTACATGGCCTCGCCGGAGAACAGGTGGGCGGAGACATTCTTCGAGTATCTGCCCGCGTGGATCGCGCCCGAACCGGGCGGCACCGCAATCCGCTGGTTCTACGACGGCGCGCCTCCCGGGGCCCCAATCCCGTGGAAGCAGTGGGCGACGCCGCTCGCCGCATGGACGATCCTGACCCTCGGCCTCTACCTCGCGATGTTCTCGCTGGGCTCACTCGTGCGCCGGCAGTGGATCGAGCGCGAGAATCTGATCTTCCCGCTGGCGCAGCTTCCGCTGGAGATGATCCTCCCGAAGCGTCACGGGATCTCCAGCGTCCCGTTCTTTCGCAACAAGCTGCTGTGGATCGGCTTTGCGATCCCGTTCATCATCCACAACGTCAACGCGCTGGCGGCGTACTACCCGGAGATCCCGACCGTCCAGTTGCGAGGCATCAGCTTCCTCTCGGGGATCACCACGCGCCCGTGGCGCTTCCTGCAGTCGCCGATCTACCTGCACTTCTCCGTCACCGGCTTCGCGTATTTCCTCACCACCGAGATCTCCCTGTCGCTGTGGGTGTTCTGGTGGTTCAGCAAGTTCCAGCATGTGCTCTTTGACGCGCTCGGCAATCGCCCGCTGCTGGCGCGGGTCGAGGAGAATCAGTATCAGGGCGCGTTCCTCGTCTACGTGGCCTACGGACTGTGGGTCGCGCGCGGGCACCTCGGCGAAATGTGGCGGGACTTCACCGAGGGACAGTCACGCGCCGCCGGCGAACGGCCTGAGGCGATGCCGCCGCCTCTCGCGTTCTGGGGGCTGATCGTCGGCGGCGCGATCGTCGTCATCTGGCTGACACTCGCGGGAATGTCCCTGGTGGTGGCGGTGCTGACCTACCTGATCTTCCTGATCATCTGCTGGGGGATGGCGCGACTCGTGGTGGAGTCGGGGATCCTCTTCGCGAAGGCCGTGCAGATGCGGCCGAGCCTGCTGCTCAGCGGACTGGCGGGCTCCCGGAGCTTCTCGCCGGCGACGCTGACGATCCTCAACTTCACGGAATACGTGTACATGTTCGACCTCAAGAGCTTTCTGATGCCGCAGATCATGCACGGGCTGAAGATCTCCGACGAGGGGAGGATCGACCGGCGGCAGATGTACCTGGCGATGGCGGTCGCGGTCGTGGTGGCGATCGGCGTCTCGTACTGGGCGTCGCTGCAGATCGCGTACTCGAAGGGCGCGCTGGCGATGCATGGGTGGTTCTTCATCAGCGGCCCGCGCGGGAACGCGGCGGGGCTCGTGAACATGATCAACAATCAGACGGGGGTCGAG
>JBKHFA010000335.1:0-3548 GCA_046540615.1 Armatimonadota bacterium
GCTGCGGGATCATCAGTTCGTCCACGTAGTCGCTGAAGGTCGAGGTGGAGCGCTCACTGCGTTCGCCGTCGGCGTCGAGCGCGGCCCACTCCGGCCGCTCCTCGATTGCCTTCGCGTCGATCACGCCCGAGTAATGCACCAGCAGGGCCACGCCCATCTCGGCGGTGACGTCGCGCAGGATCGCCAGCGCGTCCCTGACGACGCCCGGCGAGGTCCAGCCCACCTCGGTCGGCCAGCAGGTGTATCCCGGGTGCCCCTTGCAATCCCACTGCACCCAGTCCGGGCGGACCCGCTCGATCAGTTCGCGAAAGTTCTCCTCGGTGCTCTCCGCGCCGAGTTCGGTGTCGCTCTCCTTCGCGTGCCAGTCGAAGTGCAGTCCGAAGAATGCGTCTCTGCGGCGGAGTGTGTCAGTCATTGCGTTCCCTCCAGCGACATTTTTGCCCCGGGAAACCTTCTACCCGGACCGGGCGCGGCCCTCCCTCCCCGTCGTGCCTGTCGGCTCTGCGACTGTCCGGCGGCTGTCAGACGCACACCGCCGAGAGATGCGCGCAGCTCAGATGCCCTCGACGGGCCTGCCGCTCTGAGACTGCGGCTGCTGACCGACGGTGACGGTCACCTTGAACGCATCGCGCCCGCGGATCAGGCGCAGATCGACGTCCGATCCGATCTCGGCATCGGCGACAATGCGTCCGAGCCGGCTGACGGAGGTGATCTCCTCGCCGGCAAAGTGCGTGATGACGTCACCAGGCTGCACGCCGCCGGCCGCGGCCGGGTGGCGGCGGTAGACCGCCTCCACGAAGACGCCGCCGGTCGCCGCCGGCGCATAGCGGCGGATCAGCACCGGCGAAAGCTCGCGGGGGACGACGCCGATCCAGCCGCGGACCACGCGGCCCTGCTCAATGAGCTGGCGAACGACCGAGCGCGCCATGTTGCTCGGCACCGCGAAGCCCACGCCGGCGTACGTGCCGGTCCTGCTCGCGATGGCGGTGTTGATGCCGACGAGTTCGCCGTGAAGGTTCACGAGCGGCCCGCCGGAGTTGCCGGGGTTGATCGCCGCGTCGGTCTGAATGAGGTCCTCGTAGCCGATGATGCCGATGTCGGTGCGGCCGGTGGCGGAGACGATCCCCGAGGTGACGGTGCGCGCAAGGCCGAAGGGCGAGCCGATGGCCACCACCCACTCTCCGACGCTGAGGGCCGAGGAGTCACCCCAGTTGAGGTAGGGCAGGCCGACCGCGTCGATCTTCACCACCGCGAGGTCAGTGGCCGGGTCGGCGCCGATCACCGTGGCCGCGACCTCTCGCTCGTCGGCGAGCGTCACGGTGATCTCAGTTGCGCCCGAGATCACGTGGTTGTTGGTGGCGATGTGCCCCTCGGCGGTGATCAGGCAGCCCGAGCCGAGGCTGTGCACCTCGCGGGGGGAGCGCCGCAGCAGATCCTCGAAGCCTCGGCCGAAGAAGTCACGCAGCAGCGGCGGGGGGCCGCCCTGCACGATCGTGGTGGTGCTGATGTTCACCACGGCCGGGCCTGCCACGCGCGCGGCGGCCGCGAAGGCCCGCGACAGCGCGCCGGCGGCGTCGATCGCGTCGTGATCTTCAGCGGTGAGCGTCTGCGCAAGAGCGCCGGGGGACGCGCAGGCAATCAGAAGAATCACTGCAATGTTCGTCGGCAGTCGGCGGGTAGCTCGCATCGATCACACCTCGGAAAGTGATTGCTCTTCGAGCGCACCGCGACTTAATGAGGTGCGTGTCCGCGATCCGCTCGAAGGCCTGCTCGCGTATTTCTTTAAGATTGATGGAACACCTTCCGCTTGCAGTTGTCTTAAAGAAATGTTGTGGACACTTAGTTCTCCGGCAACGCGCCGTCCGACGGCGCCGTGTGCCGGCGTTGTCATTGACGGGGGAAAGCGCAGATGCATCGACCACTTGCAGTAAGCAGCACGATGTTCGGCCGGCAGATCACCGCCGCAGGCCTCAATGAGGCCGCCAGGCGCGGAATCACGCACCTTGAGCTTTTCATTCCCGCCGATGGTGAGACGTGTCTGCCGTGTTCGGAGTTCAAGCGCATCGGTGATCTCGTGACCGAGGCGGGGATGCAGGTTTGGTCCGCGCACGCGCCCTTCGGCGGCCGCGTTGACCTCAGCGCGCCCGACGAACTGGCCCGGCGCGAATCGGTGGGGCAGATTCGGCGGGCGTGCGAGGTGGCGAGCGCCCTCGGAGCGAACTACGTCGTTGTACACGCGGGCGTGACGACCGGCGATGAGGACGAGCAGCAGACTCGGATGCGTCAGAGTCTGCGTAGCCTCAACTGCCTGCTCAAACGCGCATGCCAGCTCGGCGTGGAGCTTGCGGTGGAGTACCTTCCCGCGAACAAGCCGCGCCTGTGCAACGACAGCGCGCAGATCCGCGAGATGCTCGGCCTCTGTGACGGCACACCGGGCGTATGCCTCGACACAAATCACGCGAATCTGCGGGAGGACCTGGCGGAGGCGACGCGGGCACTCGCGGACTGGATCGTCACGGTGCACCTGTCGGACAATGACGGCGAACGCGAAATGCACGCGATGCCCGGTGAGGGCGTCATCGACTGGAGCGAGTTCATGACCGTGCTGGATGAGATTGAATACGAGGGGCCGCTGGTCTACGAGGCCGTCGGCGGCGAGACGGTCGCCGAGCGGATGGAGATGACCGTGACCTCGGCGCGAGGAGTTCTCGGCTGGGAGGGGCCCTGATGGGTGACCTGACCACTCCCGAGCAGGGGCAGTTGATCGTACACGGCGACTGCATGGAAGTCATGCAGGATCTCGAGGCCGAGAGCGTGGACATGTGCTTCGCCGACCCGCCTTACAACCTGCAGCTTGAGAACGCGCTCTACCGCCCGAACCGCACGAAGGTCGATGCGGTGGACGATGACTGGGATCAGTTCGACTCAATGCAGCTTTACGACGAGTTCACCGAGGCGTGGATGACCGAAGTGCGGCGAGTGCTCAAGCCCAACGGCACGCTGTGGGTGATCGGCAGCTATCACAACATCTACCGCGTCGGCACCGTGCTGATGGACCTTGGGTACTGGATCCTCAACGACGTTGTCTGGATCAAGACGAACCCGATGCCGAACTTCCGCGGCGTCCGCTTCACGAACGCCCACGAGACGCTCATCTGGGCGGTGCGCGACCCCGAGCGGAAGGATTACACCTTCAACTACGAGTACATGAAGCAGTACAATGACGGCAAGCAGATGCGCTCGGACTGGTTCATCAGAGAGAACCTGTGCACCGGGGAAGAGCGTCTGCGAGATGCGGACGGCAACAAGCTCCACTCCACGCAGAAGCCGGAGGCGATCCTGCGGATGGTCGTGGAGGCGTCCACGAATCCCGGCGATCTGGTGCTCGACCCGTTCGTCGGCTCAGGGACCACGGCCGCGGTGTGCAGGAAGCTCGGGCGTTGGTGCCTCGGCATCGACGCGAACGAGGAGTACGTGCAGATAGCGCGGGACCGGCTGGCGAACATCCAGCCGCAGTTGTGGCTGGGCGAGCCTGACGAGGCCGCGGC
>JBKHFA010000336.1:0-3544 GCA_046540615.1 Armatimonadota bacterium
CAGAGCAGCCGGGCGTGACGCGCCTCGAGATCGTCGGGTTCGAGGGGTAGGGGCCGCAGCGGGACGAGCGGCGCGCGAAGTCGTTTGCCGTCAGGCCCGGCCGTTTGTCGTTCGGCGTGCGAGACACGATTGCGCACGATGGTCTTGGCAGGACGCGGGCCGACTTCGGCTCCAGCAAACGACGCTGGAGCTTCAGGCAGCCCCTCCAACGACAAAGACACTCGCGCTCTGACGCACCAACGCACCACCAGGAGCGATCATGAGAATACTTGTCACAAATGATGACGGGATTCACGCCCCGGGCCTGCTCGCCCTGGCGCGAGCACTGGCGCCGCTTGGCGAGGTCATCGTCATCGCGCCCGAACGCCAGCAGTCCGCCGCCGGTCACGGAATAACGTTGCACAAGCCGCTGCGCATGACGCCGGTTGATCTCGATGCGCCCGTCGCCGAGGCGTTCGCGACGAACGGGACACCGGCCGACTGCACAATCCTCGCCGCCGCCGATGATCGGCCTGCGCCGGACCTCGTAGTCGCGGGCATCAATGCCGGCGCGAACCTCGGTGAAGAGGTGCTCTACTCCGGGACCGCCTCGGCGGCGATGGAGGGCGCGCTGCAGGGGATCACGTCGTTCGCGGTCTCGGTGACCGCCTTCGAGGATTGCGTCTTCGAGCCTGCCGCCGAGTACGCGGCCCGACTGGCCCGTCGAATGCTCACGCGCGATCTGCCGCCGGACACATTCCTGAATGTCAACGTGCCCAACGTCTGTGCCGAGGAACTCGGGCCGGGCGTCCTCACCCGCCTGGGGCGCAGAGATTACATCAACTCACTTGATCATCGCGTCGATCCCCGCGGGCGAAGTTACTACTGGTTCTCCGGCGAACCCAGTGAATGTGACTGCGGGGAGGGCACCGACATCGGCGCGATCCAGGCGGGCCGTGTCTCGGTGACACCGGTGAACTTTGACATGAACTTCCGTGGGGCGCGGCAGCAAATCAAGCGGCTCCTGGATGGACTGGTGGAGTGAGGAAGCATGGCCGAGGAAGCACCATCGTACCTGAGGCTGCATGAGAGCGGAGAAATTGAGCGCCGAGCGGATCTCGCGCGCGAGATCCTGCGCGAATGCACCGTCTGCCCGCGAGAGTGCCGCGTGGACCGCATCCGAGACGAGGCCGGATGCATCTGCGGCGGGGGAGAGCGGGCGCTGGTCTGCTCCGCCGCCCCGCACTTCGGCGAGGAGCGGCCGCTGGTTGGCTCGGGCGGTTCAGGCACCATCTTCTTTGCCGGCTGCAACCTCGGCTGCGTCTTCTGTCAGAACTACGAAATCAGTCATGGCCGCGAAGGCAGAGAGGTCTCCGCCGCAGACCTTGCGAATACTATGACAGGGCTGCAGCGTCGCGGCTGTCACAACATCAACTTCGTCTCGCCGTCGCATTTCGTGCCGCAGATACTCGCGGCGCTGGGCCCGGCGGTCGAGGACGGTCTGAGCGTCCCGCTGGTATACAACACAGGCGGCTACGACTCGCTCAAGACGCTCAGACTGCTCGACGGCATCGTGGACATCTACATGCCGGACGCGAAGTATGCCGACGAGGAGGTCGCAGAGCGGCTGTCCGGCGCCGCCGACTACCCGCGCATCATGCGGGCCGCCATCACCGAGATGCACCGGCAGGTGGGCGATCTGCAGATCAACGAGGAGGGCGTCGCCACGCGCGGACTGCTGGTGCGCCACCTCGTGATGCCCGGCGGTCTGGCGGGGACGCCCGAGATCATGCAGTTTCTCGCATCGCTCAGCGAGGATACCTACGTGAACGTGATGGCGCAGTACCGCCCGTGCTACCGCGCGCACGAGTATCCGGAACTGTCGCGCCGAATCACGTCGCAGGAGTATCAGGAGGCCGTGGAGGCCGCGCGTGACGCCGGCCTGCACCGCCTCGACGCAAGGCCGACGCAGTTCGGGTAGAATGCGGTCACGCATCCCGTCGCACCCGTTCAGTCATACAATGAAACGTCATCCGGCCACATCGAGAAGGGCTATGAGGAGTTGAGGGAAGATGGCAGGAATCGGCGATCAGCTCAAATCAGCAGGCAAGAACGTCTCGAAGCTCGCGCAGGAAGCAACCGGCGCGGTCAGTGAGTGGTGGGATGAGGTCAATGCCATCAACGCGCGGCGCGCGGAGGTACGCGACCTTGCGCGCGAGCGCGAGAAGACGCTCGTGGACATGGGCACGAAGGTATACACGCTGCACCGGCACGGCAAGGTGCAGAACAAAGATCTGCTCGGTGATTGCGAGCGGATAGACGAGATCGGAGAGCGGATCGATCGCCTCGAGCACGAGATCGCCGAACTCAAGCGCAAAAGCGATGAGGCCGGTCCGAGCGAGGTCGAGATCAGCGACGAGTCTCCAGTGGTCGCCGACGAAGACGTGGACGTCTCCGCCGCGGAGGCCCCGGCGGAGGCCGAAGAGATCGAGCCGGAGGTCGAGAAGGAAGAGGCCGTCCCCTGCGCCCACGCGCAGGATGCGGCCGAGGGCCCTGCCGAAGACGATGAGGCCGGAGCGCCCGCCGAGTGTGAGGACGAGAATGAGGTCGCGGCTGAGCCGGCCCCGGAGCCGGAGCCGAAGCCCGAGACGGAAAGCGAGGGCGCGATGCCTGAGGCACATTCCGAAGCGCCCGTCGAGGGAGAAGAGCCTCCTTCGATGGAGCCAACGCCTGAACCCGAAGGCGAACCGGAGACCGACGTCGAGGGCTCGATGCGCGAAGCTCATGCGGAGGACCCGACGGAAGGGTCTGCCGATGAGGCCGGGGTGGCGGACACAGCAAAGACCGAGGTCGAGTCCGTCGAGCCGCAGTTCGGGCCGGCGCCCGAGGGCGACGCCTCCGAACCAGAGGTCGAGAGTGAGGAATCAGGCCGCTGCGCCCACGCCGATGCCGCCGCCGAGGGACCGGCCGACGAGGATAAGCCGGACGCGCGGCCCGGCTGCGAGAACTGACCCGGGCCGTCGCGCGATTGTGTGTTACGCACGGGGCGGCCTCCAGCAGGCCGCCCCAACCGCTTATAACTGACGTGATGGGGAGCCGAATATGACCAGGTACTGCTTTGTGACCGGTGGTGTTGTTTCCGGGATTGGCAAGGGGATTTCCAGCGCCTCGCTCGGCCGTCTGCTGAAGGCGCGGGGCTTCAGGATTGCCATCCTCAAGGTCGATCCGTACATCAACGTGGACGCGGGCCTGATGAACCCGTTCCAGCATGGTGAGGTCTACGTGACCGACGACGGCAGTGAGACCGACCTCGATCTCGGACACTACGAGCGGTTCGTCGATGAGCCGCTCAGTCAGCTTTCCAACGTCACCACCGGCCAGGTCTACGGCTCGGTCATCGCCAAGGAACGCGATGGCGACTACTACCTCGGGCAAACCGTCCAGGTCATCCCGCACATCACCGACGAGATCAAGTCGCGGATCCGCAAGTGCGCGCACGCCTACGAGGCAGACGTCTGCATCGTCGAGATCGGCGGCACCGTCGGCGACATCGAGGGCCAGCCCT
>JBKHFA010000337.1:0-3493 GCA_046540615.1 Armatimonadota bacterium
AAGCGCAGAGGTCAGATAACGCGCGGCGGGGAACCCGAGCGCACAGGCCCGACAGCATCAGCGAGGAGTGACCATGACTGACCGAGAGCGCGTTTTGCGCACGTTCGCGGGTGAAGCGGTGGACCGTGTCTGCTGGCAGCCTCGGCTGGAGCACTGGTTCCGCTACCGGCAGAAGACGGAGACGATGCCTGATCGTTACGCCGGGATGGACCTCTTCGACATCTACGATGACCTCGGCTGCTCGGTGCGCTACGCCGGTCGCCCCCTGATCTTCGAGCATGACGAGTGTTCCCTGCGCGTCGAAGGCGACGAGGAGGGCCGGGTCACATATTACGAGACCCCGATCGGAACGCTCACCGAGGTCCTGCACTACGGCGAGGAGGGCACCTCGGCGCATCGCAGCAAGTTTCCGGTGGAGACGCTCGAAGACATCGAGGTGATGGAGTACTTTCTGTCCGATGAGCGCGTCCGCTTCGACGTGCAGCAGTTCCGCGCCATCGAGCGGCGGCTCGGCGACCGCGGGGTCTGCCAGTTCTACTTCCCGCGCACGCCCCTGATGCGGCTGATCATCAACTTCGTGGGCTTCGAGCAGACGATCTATCTGCTGCACGACGAACCCGAGCGCGCCGAGCAGTTCCTCCGGCACATCGAGCGCTGCGATGACCCGATGTTCGACGCGCTGTGCGAGAGCCCGGCGCAGATCGTGAACTTCGGCGACAACATCGACGCGTGGTTGACGCCCCCGCCGCTTTTCGAGCGCTATCTGCTGCCCGTGTACGAGCGCCGATGCGAGCAGCTTCATGCCGCGGGCAAGTTCACGCACATTCACATGGACGGGGCGCTCAAGCCGCTGCTGCCCTGCCTCGCGAACCTGCCGCAGCATGGCGTCGAGGCGCCCACGCCGCTGCCGCAGGGCGATGTTGAGCTTGAGGCGCTGTGTGAGGCGATGGGGGACAAGCTGATGCTGGATGGGATCCCCTGCGTGCACTTTCTGCCGGACTTCCCGATCGATGAACTGGAGGAGTGCGTCGAGACGCTGCTGCAGTTGCAGGCGCCACGGCTTATACTCGGCATTTCGGACGAGATCTCCCCGCCCGGAGACATCGAGCGGGTGCGTCGCGTGACGGAGATAGTGGAGGCGGGCGGGGCATAGCGCATCCGCGAGCGCCCTTTCGCGCACAGCGGCGTTATGTTATACTGTGACGCACTCACAGGGTCCCATCGGCGCGATCTGCCACTCGCGCTTCGCAGCACATCATTGCAGCCTCACCGCATCAACGCAGAACCAGCGATCGGAGGTACGCCCTGTGGCCCGCGCATCGGAAGACACACACAAACTCAGGCGTGACGTCGCCGCCATTGCGCTCATCACCGCGGCGGTGCTCACCTTCGCAAGCCTGCTTTACGCCAGCCAGGGCGGCCCCGCCGAGGGCGGTGGCTATCTGCCCGGGCTGCTCTCCGCTGCATTGACCCTCGCGTTCGGCATCGGAGCATTCGCGGTCCCGGCGATTCTCTTCGTGGTCGGCGTTCTCTTCGCGCTTGAGCGGCCGCAGTTCGCTTCGTCGCGCGCGCTCACCGGCGCCGGCCTGATCTTCCTCGTGGTCCTCACCGCGACGGCCATGCATGTGCCCGAGCAGTCGCGCTTCGACCCCGAGTGGGTTGCGATCAACGGCGGATACATTGGCGCGGCCGCGGCCCACCTGACCCTCACCGTGCTGGGCTTCGTCGGCTCGTACATCGTGCTGACCGGCCTCGCGATCATCGCTCTCGTGATGATCACGCAGACGTCGGTCCAGCAGCTTATCCGCGGGATCGCCCGGGTCTTCACGAGCATCCTCGGCTTCGGATGGCGCGTCGTGGCAGACGGCGTGAGTGATGCCCGGGAGGTGGCCGCGAGCGCCGCCGCGGACAGGAAGAAGAAGTCGAACTCACGAGGTCGGACCAAGGCGAGCCCCAGGCGACCCGATCGGGGGCCCGTCGTCGAGCTTGACCTTGAGGCCGACCAGGCCAGGCAGCAGGACACGCCGAAGAATTCACCTGCCCCCGCCGCGCCCGCGTCCACGCCGCAGCAGGCGCCGCGCAAGAAGCCGCGCGGTTCTTCGTCCTCGCGCAAGAGCAACAAGGACTCTGACGATGGGCAGACCGCGCTCCTGCAGGACAGCGACCTTTACTCCATCCCGCCGATGTCGATTCTCAGCGAACTCAAGGACGAGGACGTCGGTGAGGCAGCGGCCGAAGAGGCCACCGAGAACATCATCAAGCTCGAAGACACGCTCGAGAGCTTCGGCGTGGAGGCGAAGGTCGTCGCGTATGAGCGCGGACCGGTGATCACGCGCTACGAGGTAGAGCCGGGTTCAGGGATCCGCGTGGGCAAGATCGTGAATCTGTCGGACGACCTCGCGATGGCGCTCGCGGCGGTGGATGTGCGCGTCGAGGCGCCGATTCCGGGCAAGTCGGCGGTCGGGATCGAGGTGCCGAACCAGCACCGGGCGATCGTGAGCCTGCGAAGTCTGCTCGAGGAGTCTGAGGTGCGCAACCACCCGTCGCCGCTGGCGGTCGCGCTGGGCCGCGACATCGCCGGCCACGCTGTGGTGGCCGATCTCTACCGCATGCCCCACCTGCTGGTCGCGGGTGCGACGAACTCTGGCAAGAGCGTCTGCCTGCACAGCATCATCGTCTCCATCCTCATGCGGGTGCGGCCCGACCAGGTGAAGTTCATCCTGATCGACCCCAAGCGCGTGGAGTTGCGGCTCTACGAGGGCATCCCGCACCTGATGTCGCCGGTGGTCTACTCCCCGAAGGAGGCCGCCGACGCGTTGCGCAAGGTCATCCGCGAGATGGACAAGCGCTACGATCAGTTCGCGCTGAAAGGTGTCGTGAACATCGAGGAGTACAACGAGGTGGCCGCGCAGGAGAAGGAGCACCGGGACGAGGAGTTCGACCCGATGCCGCACGTGGTCATCGTGGTGGACGAGCTTGCCGACCTCATGATGCAGTCGAAGGCCGAGTTCGAGTTCTCCATCTGCCGCCTCGCTCAACTTGCGCGCGCAACGGGCATCCACCTCGTGCTGGCCACCCAGCGCCCGTCGGTGAACGTCATCACCGGGACGATCAAGGCGAACATCCCCTCGCGGATCGCGCTGTCGGTGACCTCGCAGCATGACTCGCGCACGATCCTCGACGGGCAGGGCGCCGAGCGGCTGATCGGGCGAGGTGACATGCTTTACTCGCCGATCGACGACAATCAGGCGCGGCGGCTGCAGGGCGCGTTCATCCCGCGCTCGGACCTGCAGCGGCTCGTGGAATATCTCTGCTCGCAGGGCGAGCCGGACTTTGACATCATCCCACAGGCGCCTGAGGATGACGAGGGCGACTTCGCCGCGGAGATCGATGTGAGCGACAAGCTCTACGCCGCTGCTGTGGAGTACGTCGTCGGCGAGGGCGAGGCGTCCGTCTCGGGTCTGCAGCGGCGCTTCAAGATCGGCTACGCGCG
>JBKHFA010000338.1:0-3458 GCA_046540615.1 Armatimonadota bacterium
TGCAAAAAGAAGGCCGTGCGGAGGGGCGTATCTTCAGATGCGCCCGCCGTTGGCCGTTCGTCGTGTCTCGCAGTCGAAGGTTCCACCCCGGCCCGCGCACTCCTTGCAACTTCGTATGATTTTACCAAAATCGCGCGAAAAGCGAAAGACGAACTCTTCCCTCCCCGCGTATACTTCACCCTGAGTTGGCGACGTATCAGGCCAGCCTGCGTGAAATCGACGGCCAGTCAGCGAGCACCGCGAGGTATGTGAGCAATGAGCGACATTGGCAAAGAGGTTCTTTTGCGCGCCATCATGAACGAGGAGACCTCGCGGCCCGCGTGGGTCCCCTTCGTCGGCTGCCACGGAGGCGCGCTGATCGATGCGCCCGCGGACGAGTACCTCAAGTCCGCGGACCTGATCACGCGGGGGCTGCTGAAGGCCGACGAGCTTTACCGCCCCGACGGCCTGCCGATCACCTTCGACCTGCAACTCGAGGCCGAGATCCTCGGGTGTGACCTCCGCTGGTCGAGCGACGGGCCACCCAGCGTCGCCAGCCATCCGCTCGCGGAGGGTCTGACCCTGGAGGACCTCCCGCCCTTCGGCGCCGATCGGGGTCGATTGCCGATCGCCATGGAGGCGCTGCGCAATGTGAAGGCCGAGATCGGCGACCGCGTCGCGCTCTACGGGCTCATCTGCGGCCCCTTCACCCTCGCCCTGCACCTGCTCGGCAACAACATCTTCCTCGAGATGTTCGACAACGCCGACGGCATCCAGGACCTGGTGGCCTTCTGCGCGGAGGTCGGGAAATCCGCCGCCTCCGCCTGGATCGACAACGGCGCGGACGTCATCGCGGTCGTGGATCCGATGATCAGTCAGATCTCCCCCGAGCACTTCGAGCAGTTCGTCACTCCCGCCGCGAACACGCTTTTCGACCACATCCGCGAGCGCGGCACGCCCGGCTCGTTCTTCTGCTGCGGCGATGCGACCCGCAACATCGAGGCGATGGCGAGGACGCGCTGCGACAACATCTCCGTCGATGAGAACGTGGACCTGGCGTACCTTCGGGACGTGGCCCGCGAGCACGGCACGTCGTTCGGCGGCAACCTGCAACTGACGGTCGTGCTGCTGCTCGGCACCGAGCAGCAGGCCAAGACCGCCGCCGTCGAGTGCATCGACATCGGCGACAGCGATGGATACATCCTCGCTCCCGGCTGCGACCTGCCCTACGACACGCCGCCCGAAAACGTCGCCGCCGCGGGCCTCATGGCGCTCGACGAATACGAGCGCGAGATCGCGCGGCAGACCGTCATCGAGGCAGACGAGGAGTGTTTCGAGGACATTGAGGTGCCCGACTACGACGCGCTCGACGAGGTGGTGGTCGACGTGATCACGCTCGACTCATCGACCTGCGCCCCCTGTCAGTACATGATGGACGCGGCGGTGCGCGCCGCCGAAGAGATCGGCGGGGGCGTCGTCGTCAACGAGCACAGGATCACCCGCCGAGAGGGCCTCGGCATGTTCTGCAGGCTCGACGCCGGCCACGTACCCACCATCTGCATCGACGGTGAGCCGACCTTCAAGTCGATCATCCCCGATCAGCCTCAGCTTATCCGGGCGATCACCGAGCGCATGGAGGAGAAGTCGCGGTCATGATTCCGATCTGCCTCGTCACCGGCTTCCTCGGGAGTGGGAAGACCACGTTCCTGCGCCACATCGCCGAGCGCCACGCCGACGAGAGGATCGTCTATCTCATCAATGACTTCTCGCCGCAGGACGTCGATGGAGCGCTCCTCGAGCAGGTCGAGGAGGATGTCGTCGCGATCCCCGGCGGCAGCATTTTCTGCCGCTGCCTGGTGACCGAGTTCCTCGGCGCGCTGAAGACGATCCCCGAGCGATTCGGCGGTGAAGGGCGGCCACTGCGCGGCGTGGTCATCGAGGCCAGTGGCGTCGCCAACCCGATGGTCATCGAGCAGATGCTCGCCGAGACCGCGCTGGATGAGGTCTACAACCTCGCGAGGATCGTGAGCATCGTGGATCCGGGCAGCCTTCCGAAGCTCATTCACACACTGCCGAACATGCGGACGCAGATCGAGGCGGCCGACGTGGTGGTGCTGAACAAGACTGATTTGTTCGACACATCGGAAGTGTCCGAGGCGGAGGCGATTGTCCACGAGATCAACGCCGCGGCGCCCCTGGTTATCACGGTGCGCTCTCGGGCCGCGCTGAATCTGTTCACCGGCGGCGGCCCGCGCGGGATGGAGGGCGAGTACGCGCCCTGCGCCGACCCGAACTACGCGCGCTTCTCATTGGCCTTCGATGAGCCGGTGAACGTGGATGCGCTCGCGGCCGAGTTGCAGGCGCTCAGCGATGAGATCTACCGCGTGAAGGGCTTCGTGCCGACCGAGGACGGTCGGATGTACCTGGACATGTCGGCGGCGGGCCTGAGCATTGAGCCGACCTCGGACACCGCGACCCCGCCCGGCCTTGCGATCATCGCGCGGGGCGAGGCACCGGACGGCGTGCGTGAGCTGGTGCAGCGGCTGTCGGACGCCTGACGCTCACTCGTCGCCGGGGCACTCGATCAACTCGCCCGGCGCGGGTGGCGTAGTGCCGTCGAGATAGCTGCCCTCGCCCCATGCCGACGGCTCACCGCCCGTCCGCTTCTTCTCCAGAGGATGCCGACAGCACTTACCTTTGCCGGCACATTCGGGTGACCGGAGAAGTGCCGTCTTTCGTCTGGCCGGGCCGAAGGGCTGAGTTGACGCGAACTCTCTACGACCGCGGGCTGGAACTCATATTCGAGAAATCAGAGAGCGCTCAACGTCCAACCGCTGCCACAGTCGTACGGCTTACCTTTGCCCACATCTCGAATCAGCCGGATTCGCGTCGTAGCCGTCGTGGAGGGGCCGCCTGAGCCTCCTGCGTCGTATGCAGGGGGCGAAGTCGGCCCGCGGCCTTGCGACAACAGGGCGCCTTCAGCCCACAACGTGTTGGTAGATCGCGGGCCGACTTCGGCGTGGGCAAACGACGCCCACCCCTCAGGCGGCCCCTCCAACGGCAAACGGCCTCTGCGCCACTTGTGTGTAATGGTAAGGTCGTACGGAGGGGCCGCTTTTCTCGACGCCGCCCCCGGCGGCGGGGAAAGTGACACGCGAGTTGGAGTTCGCTGTGCGCTGTCGTGTGACGCCATGCGAACTCCCAACTCCGAGCGCAGCGAGTGGGTCGTCGTTTGCGAGCGTGTCAGGTTCCACCCCGGCCCACGGCTTCGCGTTCCCCGGACTGTTTACGACAACGGCGGGCCGGGGTGGAACCTGACGGCTGCGTAAACGGCACGCAGCCGTCACCCCTGCGACGATGCTGGCGCATCGCGCAGCGGCGGCCCCTCCGTACGATCTTGTGGCACTACACTCACGTTGATACCCTCGCAATTTCTCGAATATGAGTGGAAGCCCGCGCATGGGAAGCTGTCACCCGCC
>JBKHFA010000339.1:0-3452 GCA_046540615.1 Armatimonadota bacterium
TACGCGATCAGCGCGAACGAGCAGAAGCCGATGATCTCCCAGAAGATGTAGAGTGTCAGGAAGCTGTCGGCGAGCGCCAGCGCGATCATCGAACCGATGAAGAGGATGGTCAGGAAGTAGTAGCGGGTCGGCCGGTACTCTTCCTCAAGGTCCTCCATGTACTTGATCGAGTAGAGGACGGCCAGCGAGCCGATGCAGCCGGCGACGGCGGCGACGAACATGCCGATGCCGGTAAGCTGCAGGCCGAAGGTGGCGTCCACTCCGGGGATCCAGTAGAGAGCGGCGATCTCCTCGCCGCCCGCCTGCCGGATCAATGAGACAGTCAGGCCCGCGGTGACAAAGGCCACCGTGACCGAGTACCACTTCATGAGCCGCTCGTTGATCCTGCCGAGAATGGGAATCAGCAGACAGCCTCCGAGCGGCACGACGATTGTCAGCAATGCGAGCAGTTCAATAGACGTGTCGGCTCACCCCTTCAGCCGCCGGAGAGCCGTGGTTGACAGGCTCTTGTTGTGATGGTAGGCGGCAACCACCAGGGAGAGTGCGATTGCCACGGTCACGGCCTCGATCAGAATCGCGGTGACGACAAGCGACTGCGCCGCCGCCATGGTTCCGGTCTGCATGCCGCCGACGATGAACACCAGCGACACACCCCGAGACATGATCGCGAGGCCCATGACGATCTGGAAGAGATTCGTGCGGGTGATGGTGGCGTAGAGCCCTATGATGACCAGCGCCACTCCCGCGGCTGCGTAGCCACTCATCAGCTTTCAAGCCTCTCTTTCGTCAGTACGAGCACGCCGAACGCCCCGGCCAGGATGACCATCATCTGGCCGATGAGATCGAGGGAGCGGTTCCCCCAGAGCATCTCGCGGAACTGGCCGCCGCTCTCGGCGACACGTACGGATGTTTCCGGTTCGAGAAAAAAGATCGCCAGCAGGCCCAGCAGGATCGCCACTGACACGAGAACGCCCGCGGCCTTATTCATTCTGCTCCCTCGCCTCCGTCAGCGCGATCACTGCGAGAAAGAGGACGGTGATGAAGCCCGCGCACACGCTCAGTTCAAACATCGCCGCCCACGGGGCGCCGAAGTGATAGAACATCGCTGCGAGTATCGCGGACATCGCCGCCAGCGCGAGCGCGCCCTTGAGCAGGTCGCGCAGATGCACTGCCAGCACCGCCAGAAGCAGGACCAGACCGAGAGCAACCCAGTTGAGAACCTGGATCGCCATGATGTGCTGTCTCCTTACATTCGGCGCCACCGGGGCGCCTCTCTCAGGGCCGCTGTCGCGCGTACACGGACTCTCCCCCGGGCCGCGAGCGCCATCGCTCCCGGACCTCCGGAGGGCCAGTGCCGACCCTGTATACTTTCAGATCTCACGACCACCGCGCGCCGGGTTCGCCGGGGATGTGGCCGCGACCTCCCCGGCGATCGTACGAAGAGCGAATGACTGTCAGATGGACCTTCGCCACTCCCCAGAACGCGGAACATGTGGGGGCTTCAGCCGCTCAGAACCTCGACCGTATCCCGCGCGATCATCAGTTCCTCGTCGGTGCGGATGACCAGCAGATGCGTCGGTGACTCATCGGTGCCGATCGCCACCAGACCATCGTCGAAAGGAAGCGGATGCACGTTCCTGTCCGGATCCTCGACGATGCCGAGGAACTCGAGATCCTGCACACACCAGCGGCGCTGCAGATGGTCGTTTTCGCCGATCCCGCCGGTGAGCACGACGCAGTTCACGCCGCCCATCGCCGCCGCGTACGCGCCGATGTACTTGCGGACGCGGTAGGCGAACAGGTCCATCGCCAGTTGCGCGCGCTCATTCCCGTCCGCGGCGGCCGCCTGCAGATCGCGCATGTCGTTGCTGATGCCCGAGAGGCCCAGCAGCCCCGATTCCTTGTTGAGCAGTTCGTCGATCTCCTCGGTCGAATACCCGAGATTCTGCTCGAGATAGATCACGATCGCCGGGTCGAGATCGCCCGAGCGGGTGCCCATCAGCAGGCCCTCGAGGGGCGTGAAGCCGAGCGTGTTGTCGATCGACCTGCCCGCCTTCACCGCCGTCATCGAGCAGCCGTTGCCAAGGTGACAGGTCACGATCCTGTGCTCCTCGTTCGGGACCCCCTGCTCGCGCAGATACTCCGACGCGCGCAGAGACACATAGCGGTGGGATGTGCCGTGGAAGCCGTAGCGGCGGATCCCGTGCTCGGCGTACATCTCCCACGGCAGCCCGTAGATGAACGCGTGGCGGGGCATCGTCTGATGGAATGCGGTGTCAAACACTGCAACGTGCGGCACGTCAGCAAGCGCCTGGCGAGCGGCGCGAATGCCCATCAGATTCGGCGGGTTGTGCAGAGGCGCAAGCTGACCGAAACGGTCGATCGCGCCCTCAACTTCCTCGTCGATGACGACCGAAGACGCGAAGTCCTCCCCGCCGTGTACCACTCTGTGGCCGACCGCGCCGATCGCGTCGAGCGAGTCGATCACACCGGCCTCGTCGCCGGTGAGCATCGCGATCGCCTGCTCGAAGGCGACCGAATGGTCGGGCATCTCCACGTCCGCCTCATACTCCCGACCGTCGTGGGCTTGCTGTTCGACGTTCGCGCCCTCTCCGCCGACCCGCTCGCACAGGCCCCTTGCGAGGGAGCGCTCTCCATCCATGTCGTAAAGCTCATATTTCAACGAGGAACTGCCGGCATTGACAACGAGTACGTTCACGTGCTTCCCTCCGTCGGGGGTAAGGGGACAGGCGCGAATCGGCCGGGGAGGATTCTCTCCCCGGCGGGTTTGAGGTGGACCGGCGTGACCGATGCCCGCAACCCGCTACTGCTCGTTCGGCTCCCCGGGCTCCTCGGCCTCACGCCCGGACTGCTCGGTAAGCAGCATCTTCTTCGTCTTCTGCACCGTGGCCTGGATGCGATCGGTGTAGTTCTCCAGCCGCTCCACCATGCTCCGGGCCCAGGCCTCTGCCTCGGAGCGGATGTGGTCGGCCTCCACTTCGGCCTCATCGATGATCTGATCGGCTCGCGATTCGGCCTGCTTGACCAGCTCGTCGTTGGAAGTCATCAACTGTGCCTGCTCGCGCGCGGCCTCGATGATCTTCGCTCTCTGCTGATGGGCCTCCTCGAGGATGCGGTCGCGGTCGCCGGCCAGTTGCCTCGCTTCCGTGACCTCATGCGGCAACGTGCGCTCCATCTCGGTGATCAGGTCCCACAGGTCGCCTGCGTCAATGACCGTCTTTCCGATGAACGGCGGGACGCGGCAGTACCACTTCTCCCCCTCATCGGCGATGGCCTTCAGCTCGTCGAGCAGTCGGTAGATGTCCATGCGATGACCTCCCTGCTCATGCGCACGAGCAGCCTCGCCTTCGCCACGTACCGGCGCCTGGCGGGGCTGATTCTGCGCGTCCTGTGCCTCGGCTTCGTCTCTGCTGCGATTAATGGCGCATTCT
>JBKHFA010000340.1:0-3447 GCA_046540615.1 Armatimonadota bacterium
TAGCTGGTAGCTGGTAGCTGGTAGCTGGTAGCTGGTAGCTGGTAGCTGGTAGCTGGTAGCTGCCAGCCGCCGTTCAGTACCTCATGATCGCCGCGGCGCCTTTGCCCTCACCGGGGACCTGGTCGGCCTCCAGCAGGTACGCGTGCCCGCTTTGCAGCATGGTCTTGATGGCCGCGTAGTCGATGAGGTCGTAGTCGCCCTTCTCGGGTTCGGCGCGCATCTGGACATCATCGCCCATCTCCGGCACGCGGCCCCAGTATTCGCAGTCGCTTGCGCCGAAGAACGCGCCCACCCGGCCGTCGCGCGCCGCAAGGACAATCGCCTTCATGTCATCGCTGGCGCGGCCGTAAGCCTCAGCCTGCTCGTAGTTCGCCTGCGCCTCGGCCACACGCTCGTGGAAGTACGGTTCGAGGATCTCCCATGCCTTCTCGCGAAGCTCCTCGGGCCGCAGGTGCTCGGGATTTCCCTTCACGGGCGTGTTGAGGAGGTAGTCGTATGTGTTCGCTTCCTGATAGGGATGGAAAAGCTCCTCGACCCCGGCGAAGATCAGCGGTGAGCGGTCGTCCATGTACTTGACGATCCCGTTGTTGACGTCGCGGAAGAAGTGGAATATCTGGTGCGCCTCCACGCTCTCGGCCTTGCCCTGACCGTGGTACATGGCCTCATGCTCTCCGCGCCCGGTGCCACGGGGGCTTCCACTGTGCTGCTGGATGCTGTCCTTGGGCTCGACCTCCGGGATCGTCTCGAGGATGTGCTTCGGCACTTCCGCCCGAGAGAGCGGCTCCTCGGCCTGCGTGTAGCGGGTACACTTGAGCAGGCGCACGTCGTGCCTGCTGATGGCGAGCACGTAGAACGTGGCGTTGTCGGTCAGTACCGGGATCAGCGGCTTGAGGTGGAAGCGATCGCTGACGAAGGTACTGCCCTCCGGCACCTGCCGGGGGGAGAAGAGTATCTCCTCGAAGCCGTCACTGAGGAACACACACAGGGTGCCCGCCCCGTAGTCGTTGGGCTCCAGTCGCGACTGGAAGTTCACCCCCGGCTCGAGTATTCGTTTGACGGTGGTCTTATCCGCGCCCTGATCGAAGAGCATCTTCTCCGCATCCTGCAGGCCGTTCTTCAGCCAGATCGGATCGCCCTCGGCTTCCGTGCTGGAGTCGTGCGTCGGTGAGTAGATCGTGACGCAGAGCCCGTCGTGTTGCTCCGAAAGTTGTTCAAGCATCTGCTGTGTCAGCATCGCATTGCTCCTCCTGGGTATTGCCTTCACATGCCGCCGGATCGCGGCGTCCCGTTCACCTATCCACTTTTGCCTTCGCGGAGGGTGTTGGTGATTCCTATGTAGATCTGCCCGAGTACGAGCGTGACCACGCTCAGGCCGACCGCAAGCAGCAGGCCCTGCGTTCCCGGCCATGAGGTGTCGAGCACATCGGCCAGTCCGGGCATGAAGATGGCCGCGGCAATCAGCAGGAGACAGAGCACCACGGCACCCCACACCCACGGGTTCTCGGTGACGTCGTTGACGAAGACGCCCGAGCGGCGGTCGCGAACGTTGAAGACGTTGAGCAACTGCCCGCCCGCGGTCGTCATGAATGCGAGGGTGGTCACCCGATTTCCCTCAAGGCCCAGCCACTCGGTTGCCAGCCACAGGGAGGCCAGCGCAGGCGCCGCGATGATGACTGAGAGCGCGGCGAGATCGATCCACTGCGGGCGCTCCATCACTGACTCGTCGCGAGGCCGCGGGTCGCGCTCCATGACGCCGCCCGGCCCCTCTCCTGTCCCCAGCGCGAGCGCCGGGAAAACATACGTGACGACGTTCAGGAACAGGATCTGCAGGGGCAGGATCGGCAGCGGCCAGTCGGCCATCGCAACCGACGCGACGGCAACCACGAGAACTTCGCTGAAGCTCACTGAAAACAAAAAGAGGACGAACTGACGGATATTGCCGAAGATGATACGCCCCTGCTCGACAGCCGCGACGATGGTCTCGAGGCGATCGTCCTCGAGGACCATGTCCGCGGCTTCACGGGCGACCTGCGTTCCGCGCCTGCCCATCGCGATCCCGATGTCGGCACTCTTGAGCGCTGGTGCGTCATTCACTCCATCGCCGGTCATTGCGACGGTCCGGCCCGCCTCCTGGTGCAGGTCGATCAGGTTCAGCTTCTGCTCGGGCGTGACACGCGCAAGCACCTGCGCCTTCCTGGCAGCCTGGCGTTCTTCTTCGGAAAGCTCCTCGGGGTCTCCGAGGTCGCCGCCCTCGATGAGGCGCTGATGGTCACCGTCATCGTCCGCGAGAAGCCCGACCTCGTGCGCGATTGCGAACGCCGTCTGCGCCTGGTCGCCGGTCATCATAACAAAGCGTATGCCCGCATCCTGACAGCGCTGGATGGCGTCCGCGACGTCCTCGCGCGCCGGGTCGATCATGCCGACGAGGCCGAGGAAGGTCGCCGCCTCGTAAACTTCGCCCTCGCGGTCCTGCATCTGCTTCTGCGCCATGGCGAGCACGCGCAGACCCTCGGCGGCAAGATCCTCCGTCCGATCCACCCACTCCTGCCGCCGATCATCGGACAGGTCCTGCTCGCCGTCGGGCGTAAAGATCGTCGTCGAGATCTCCAGCACCGCCTCGGGCGCGCCCTTGATTGCCACGCGGTAGCCGCCCTCAGCCTCGTGGATCGTCGCCATCATCTTCGTGTCGCGCGAGAATGACTTCTCCTCGACCTCCGGCACACGCTCAAGCAATTCCTCGCGGTCGATGCCTGCCTTCCTCGCTGCGACGACCAGTGCCACCTCGGTTGGATCACCGGTGCCCGTGAACTTCGCCTCATCGTCGTCACCGTCGCTCTCTTCGAGCGATGCGTTCGTGCACAATGCCCCGACTTCCAGCAGTTCGCGCAGGCCGGGGATATCGTCCGGGTCGATCGTCTCCTCGCCTGACTTCAGGTCGCCCTCATCGGTCAGCGGACCGCCGGCGATCTGCACCTCGTTCGCTTCGAGCATAATGCGCCGGACGGTCATGCGGCCTTCGGTGAGGGTGCCGGTCTTGTCCACGGCGATCACGCTGGTGGCGCCAAGTGTCTCGACGGCGGGGAGTTTCTTTATGAGCGCGTTGCGCCGCGCCATCCGCAGCATCCCGCGCCCGAGGGCGACGGTGGCGACGATCGGCAGGGCCTCGGGCACCGTCGCGACCGCCAGTGCGATGGTCGTCTCGAGCATAAGCTGGATCTCGCGACCCGCGGCGATGCCGGCGACTGCGACGCCGGCGGCGATGACGAGCGTGATGTAGACGAGGCGTCGGCCGAGCCTGTCGAGGCGCTTTTCGAGCGGGGTCTCGCTCTCCCGGGCCTCCTCGGTGAGCGAGGAGATGAGGCCGAGTTCGGTGTTCATGCCGGTGGCGGCCACGACCGCCCGGCCCTCGCCGCGGGTGACTGCGGTGCCCTTGTAGAGCATCGAGGT
>JBKHFA010000341.1:0-3446 GCA_046540615.1 Armatimonadota bacterium
CGGGCAGGATGCCCGCGCATGGCTGAGGGTCTTCGAAGAAAAGCAATATGTTGGGCGGGCTTCGATCCCGCCGCGAGCGGCGAGGTCGGCCCCTCCACGGGGCGTACAACGCGATTCGCACCGGTGCAAAATGTGTGTGAAGGCACGGCGTGCGACACGGTCGCCCGCCGCCATCGCCGTCCGCTGTCGTTGTTGCATTTGCTTTCGTTGCTCTTTTTTGCTGCCGTTCGTGAAATGACGCACAAGCTTCCCATCAAGGTGCGATCACCATGGCCGCGCATGACGTGAGAGCCGACCAGATCATCGACGAGGACGCCATCACCCGGACGCTCGAAGCGGCGCAGCCTCCCGGCGATGACCGCATGCAGGATATCCTTCTCAAGGCCCGCTCACTCAGCGGCCTGACGCTCTCGGAGTCCGCCGAATTGATGCTCATCGAAGACCCCGACCACCTTGCGCAGATGTACGCGGCCGCCCGCGCGATCAAGCAGCGAATCTACGGCAATCGCGTCGTGCTGTTTGCGCCGCTTTACATCTCCAACGAGTGTGTCGGCAACTGCCTCTACTGCTCGTTCCGCAGCGACAACACCGGCCTCGACCGCCGCACCCTCGACACCACCGAGATCAAGCGCGAGACGCGCTGGCTGATCGAGCACGGCTACAAGCGGCTCCTGCTGGTCTTCGGCGACCACCCGAATAACGATGTCGAGCACATGATCGCGGCCTGCGAGGCCGTCTACTCCGTGACAGCCGGCGAGCATGACGACCGCATCCGGCGCGTCAACGTCAACGCCGCGCCGCTGAGCCGCGAGGGGTTCGAGCAGCTTGCGCCCGCGGGGCTCGGCACCTTTCAGGTCTTCCAGGAGACCTACCACCGCGAGACCTACGAGCGGATGCACCCGACCGGCCCGAAGGCCGACTACGACTGGCGCCTCGGCGTCTGGGACCGCTGCCTGCCGTCGGGTATCGACGACATGGGCCTCGGCGTGCTCTACGGGCTCTACGACTGGCGCTGGGACACCCTCGCGCTGCTGCGCCACGCGGAATATCTGATGGAGCGCTTCCGCGTGGGCCCGCACACGATCTCCGTGCCCCGGCTTGAGCCGGCGCTGGGGTCGGAGTTCTCCACCACCTCACCCCACCTCGTGAGCGACGATGACTTCAAGAAGCTCGTCGCCATCATCCGCATGTCGGTCCCGTACACCGGCATGATCCTCACCACCCGCGAGCGCCCGGAGTTCCGGCGGGAGTTGATGGAGATCGGCTTCTCGCAGGTCTCGGCGGGGTCGAGGACCTCACCCGGGGGGTACTCCGAGCACAATCCGGATGCCGATGACAGGCGGCAGTTCGAACTCGGCGACCACCGGGGCCTCGACGAGGTGATGCTGAACCTGTGCGAGCAGGGCTACCTGCCGAGCTTCTGCACGGCGTGCTACCGCTCCGGTCGCACGGGCGAGCATTTCATGGAGCTTGCGAAACCCGGCGACATTCAGACCTTCTGCCTGCCCAACGCGCTGCTTTCTTTCAAGGAGTATCTGCTGGATTACGCGAGCCCCGAGACGATCGCCGAGGGCGAGCGGATCATCGCCGAGCACATCGGGCAGATCGAATCCGACGCCATCCGCCGGCAGACCGAGGAGAAGTTGCGGAGGACGGAGCAGGGCGAGCGGGATTTGTATATCTGATAAGGGCTCGGAGACTCCGTCGTTTGCCGTTGGAGGGGCCGCCTGAGGAGCGCATGCCGTCTATGCGCGACGAAGTCGGCCCGCGATCCACGGAGAACAGTCAGCTTCAATGCTACCAGTCGGCGACAGGCCGCGGGCCGACTTCGCGCCGGGCAAACGACACCCGGCGCTCAGGCGGCCCCTCCGAACGACTGACGACGAACGCCCTTCGGCAGGCCCGCCTGCCTTCCTCGTCGAAACTCGCCTCGGAGGCCATCCATGTCTGAGAGCCATCGCACAGAACGCGACATGCTCGGCGAAAAGGCCGTCCCGCGTGACGCCCTCCACGGCATTCACACCGCTCGCGCGCAGGAGAACTTCGATCTCGCCGGGCGGCCGGTGCGTGAGAAACTGGTCCGCGCCTTCGGGACCGTGAAACTCGCCTGCGCGCGGACCAACCGCTCGCTCGGCGCGTGGGAGGACGACCCCGCGAAAGCCGACGCGATCGAACGCGCCTGCACCGAGATGGCCGAGGGCCTCCTGACCGAGCACGTGGGCGTCGATGCCCTTCAGGGTGGCGCCGGGACCTCGACCAACCTCAACGTCAACGAGGTCATCGCCAACCGCGCGCTGCAGATCCTCGGCGGGCGGCCCGGCGACTACGACCGCATCTCGCCGCTTGATGACGTGAACCTGCACCAGTCCACCAACGACACCTTCCCGACTGCGCTGCGCCTCGCCTCGATTCGCATGATCCGCGCGCTGGAGGAGCGCTTCGTCTCGCTGCAGGAGGCCTTTCAGGCGCATGAGAAGGGGTTCGCGCACGTGGTGAAGATCGGCCGCACGGAGATGCAGGACGCGGTGCTGACCACGCTCGGTCGCGAGATGGGCGCGTATGCCGAGGCCGTCGGCCGCGACCGCTGGCGCGTGTATAAGTGCGAGGAACGCCTGCGCGTGGTGAACCTTGGCGGGACGGCCATCGGCACCGGCGTCGGAGCGCCGCGACAGTACATCTTCCGCGTGGTTGACACCCTCCGCGAACTCACCGCCATCGGCTTCGCCCGGGCCGATAATCTCGTTGACGCCACACAGAACGCCGACGTGTTCGTGGAGGTCTCGGGGATCCTGAAGGCCGCGGCGGTGACGCTGCACAAGATCTGCGGTGACCTGCGCCTGATGTCCTCCGGCCCGACCGGCGGCTTCGGCGAGATCACGCTTCCGCCGGTGCAGGCCGGCTCATCGATCATGCCCGGCAAGGTCAACCCGGTGGTCCCCGAGGCCGTCAGCCAGGCGTCGATGCTCGTGATGGGGCATGACGCGGTGATTGCGAATGCGGCCGGGCAGGGGAGCCTCGAACTGAACGCCTTCATGCCTCTGATCGCCGAGTGCCTGCTGGAGAGCATCGGTCTGCTGAGCCGCTCGTGCGAGGTTCTTCGATCGCGCTGCATCGATGGCGTCGAGGCGAACGAGGAGCGCTGCCGCGAGCACGTGGAGGCGTCCACGGCTGTCGCGACCGCGCTGCTTCCCGCGCTCGGCTACGACCGCGCCGCCGAGGTCGCGAAACGCGCCGAGTCCGAGGGCCTGACGATCCGCGAGGTGGTCCTCGACGAGGGCCTCCTGACCGAGGAGCAGTTCGACCAACTCATCACACCAGAGGCGGTGACGCGGCTGGGCTCGGGGTGAGGGGCGAGCAACGAGTCGCCGTAGCCGGGCCTCACCCCCCTCGATCCCCCCTCTCCCTTGCACCTCGCAAACGACGCGAGGTGTGGCGGGACGAGGGGG
>JBKHFA010000342.1:0-3436 GCA_046540615.1 Armatimonadota bacterium
CCGGACGTCGTTCCCGTGGCTGGTATTGCCCTGCGGCACGTGACGGCTTCTGTCGTCGTATCCTCAACCGTTGACACGCAACCCTGCGATCGCGCGTCGGAGGGATTCGACGCTCCCTCGACGAACTGTCAGCCACCGCCGATCCTTCGTACATGGAGTGTCGATTATGCGCGTCACGCTCTGTCTCATTCTCACTGCTGCCATCTCCCTGCCGGGGACCGCCGTCGCTCAGGACCTGCCGATGGAGGAGGTCTCATTCCACGAGAGTTTCGAGGATGGCGACGACCCCTTCCACGCCTGGGTGGCAAGCGCGGATCATGAGATCAACTTCAAGGGCCTGACCGAGGAGTTTGCGTTTGAAGGTGAACGCTCATTCAAGCTCGACATGACGTTCAACTCCTCGGGCTACGTGTACTTTCACATCCCGGTCGACTTCCCGACGGAGGGCGATCTGCATTTCTCCGGCCGCATGCTCGGCGGTGAGGGGCACACGGCCACTGCGGGCCTCGGGCTCAACTGGGTGTTCCCGCCGACAACGCACTCCGGCTGCGGGCCCTTCGAAGACGTCCGCGAACCGGGCGACGAGTGGAAGCTGATCGAGGGAGATGCGAGCACCGGTGGCGAGCAACGCGCCTCCGGCGTGCTCGCGAGCTACGTAGAGGGAGCCACGGCTGATGACGTGGGCGTGTACACCGACCGCATCGGTCTCTTCGTTCGCGGACGCGAGGGCCAGCGCGCGGTCATCTACGTGGACGATCTGCGCCTCGAGGGCCGCGTTCCCGAGGAGGACGCCTATCAGGACGCCATCGCCGACCGCTGGCAGGGGTACGCCGAGCAGTGGGACGAGCGGGTGGCCTCGTGGCGGGAGACCGTCGAGGCGGGTCGCGAGGGCATGGCCGATCTGCCCGACCTGCCTGATCGCATCGCTCCGGCCGCCGATTCGGCGCTGTCGGCGCTCGAACGCGCCGGAGAGATGATCGACGAACTGGCGGATCGCGGCTACGCGCGAAGTTCGGAGGTTGATGAGCTTGAAGCCAACCTGCGGATGGCTGAGCTTGCCCCGACGACACTCGCGCATGTCAGCGAGGTGCTCGAGCGCGGCGAGGCGGTCGCGACATTCACGGTGCCCGCGATGAGCAACACGCGGATACTGCCGACCGAGGCCATCATCCCGGGCGAACCCGGCGAGCCGCTGCAGGCCGCCGCCTGTGCGGGCGAGTACGAGTCGATGAGCTTTGTGCTCCTGCCGCTCGATGACGTTGAGAACATGCTGGTGGAGGCGACGGACCTGACCGGCGATGCGGGCATAATCCCCGCCGACGCGGTTGACCTCAAGTACGTGAAGGTCTGGTACCAGGCCGGGCGGACGATCAGGGATCTCAACAACAAGCAACTGGTCCCCGAGCTTCTGCTCAACGATCCTGAGCTTGTGCGGGTGGACTTCGACGAGGAGCACAACTACCTGCGCAGCACCGCCCCCGATGGCGCCGAGAGCTATCTGCGCGCCAGCAATCCCGACCCCGAGAGCGGTGACCTCGCGAATGTGCGCCCGATCGATGCCGAGGTGCTGAAGCCGATCGACCTGCCGGCGCTCCGTCTGCAGCAGTACTGGGTGACGGTGCGTGTGCCTGATGACGCGGCGCCCGGTGACTACGAGGGAGCGCTCGTCATCAGCAGCGAGGACACTCCCGACGTTACCCTGCCGCTCGAACTGACGGTGCATGACTTTGAACTCGCCGACGCCCCGCTGATTTACTCGGTGTACTACCGCGCGAAGCTCAACGAGGAGAACGAGCCGACGATCAGCTCCGAGTGGCGCTCGGAGGAGCAATATCTCGCGGAGATGCGCGACTGCCTCGCCCACGGGGTGCCCTTCCCCACGCTCTATCAGAACTACCACGAGGAACTGCTGCCGAGAGCGCTGGAGCTGCGGGCGGAGGCCGGTCTGCCGACCGACTACCTCTTCTCACTCGGCACGCAGACAGGCGCGCCGCAGAGCGGGGAGGCGCTCGAGAATCTGCGCGAACGCGTCCGCCAGTGGCTCGCGATGGCGGAGCGTTTCGGCTACGATGAGCTTTACCTCTACGGGATTGACGAGGCGCGAGGCGAGCGACTGGAGGCGCAACGCGCCGCGTGGAGGGCCGTGCAGGAGGAGGGTGCCGGCACGTTCGTGGCCGGCTACCATGGGACCTTCGAGGCGATGGGCGAGTTGCTCGACATCGCGGTTCTCGCGGGCAGGCCCGACACGGCGGAGGCCGAGAAATTCCACTCTGTCGGCAGCAAGGTGTTCACCTACGCGTTCCCGCAGGTCGGCCCTGAGGAGCCGGAGACCTTCCGCCGCAACTTCGGACTGGTCCTCTGGCAGGCCGGATTTGACGGCGCGATGGACTACGCCTACCAGCACGGCTTCGGCCACGTGTGGAATGACTTCGACAGCGACCGCTACCGCGATCACAACTTCACGTATCCGACGATCAACGGAATCGTCGGCACCGTGCAGTGGGAGGGCTTCCGTGAGGGCGTTGATGACACGCGCTACATGGCGACGCTGCTGAGCGCCATCGATGCCTCTGATAACGCGGAGGCGGCAGGGGCCGCGCGCGAGTGGGTGGATACGCTCGATCCACAGCGCGACCTCCACGAGGTCCGCCGCGAGATGGTCGAACATATCAGGGCGCTTGGGGGCGCCGAGTAGTCCCCTGTGCTTCGAAGACCGCTCTCTTGATAACGGGGCGCCCCTCGCGAGGGGCGCCCCGGTGTGTCGGGTCCGATGGTCCGCGGCCGGCTTACTCTTCCTCGCCGGCAGGTGGCGTGAAGACGCGCGAACCAAGTTCGCGGTCCATCATCATCAGCGCGTTGGGGCTGTCCACCGCTCGCTTGACCTGGGCGAGGACGCCGCCGACGTTGTCCTCCTCCTCAACCTGCTCGTCCACGTACCACGCGAGGAAGTTCCGCGACGCGTGATCGTTGATCTCGATGGCGAGATCAACGAGGTCGTTGATCCGGCCGGTCACCATCTGCTCATGTTCGAGGGCGTGCTCGAAGACCGCCACCGGTGAGTCCCACTCCTCGGGCGGAGCCTCGATCGCCTTCATCACTGCGCGTCCGCCGCGCTCGTTGACGTAGCGCGCGAACTTATCGGCGTGGAAGATCTCCTCCTGGGTTTGCGCGTACATCCACTGAGCCATGCCCGGCAGGTCCTGGTCCTCGAACCACTGTCCCATCGCGTAGTAGATGTATGCGGACCAAAGCTCCGCGTTGATCTGGTCGTTGATCGCCTCGTTCATCCGCTCATCGATCATCTGTCCTGCCCCTCTCGGCGAGTTGGTGGTGGTACATCAAAAGCGGCACTTCTCATCGAAGCGCCGCTCATAAAAGCCGAATGGTGCCGAAGGCCGGATTCGAACCGGCACGGGAGAGTATCCCACTGCCTCCT
>JBKHFA010000343.1:0-3397 GCA_046540615.1 Armatimonadota bacterium
CGGGGGGCGTTCGGTCGTTCGTCGTCAGTCGTTGTCGTTGTGGCCCCGGCGCCTCGCCGGGGGGCGTTCGGTCGTTCGTCGTCAGTCGTTGTCGTTGTGGCCCCGGCGCCTCCACAACGGCAACGACGATCCATGCCCCGTCGTTGCTCCCCACTCCACAACCACACACGCCGCCGCCCTCAGTTGATCAGTTCCTCCGACGGCTCGCCGCCCACCGCGGGCACGTCCGCCTCCTCGATGACGCCCCCGGCCGCCTCGTAGTCAGCGAGCACCTCCGCGCCCTCGCCCTCGGTCCAGAAGTCGCGCTCCTTGAACGCTCCGGGCCACTCCTCGAGGTCCGTGATGAGCTTCGCCGCGCGAACTGAGCCGTCATCGTTCAGCAGCGCGCTGCGCATGTAGCTCGCGGGCCACGCGATGCGCGTGTCGATGACCGTGACCTCGCCCTCCCGCTCGCGGACCTGCTCCGCGACCTCAGCGTCCCACGTCAGCAGCACCGTCGCGCCATCGGGCACCTCCGCCTCGCCGTAGTCGAAGGGCCCTTCCGCGACCTGAAGCGCTCCGTCAGACTCGACCGGCGCCGGCACGTTCACCTCCAGCGCCTCCCCCTCGCTGAGTGTTCCGCCGTCGCCGAGGAGCACATCGACAGGCTTCTCGGTCTCCTCGCAGATGACCCGCACCGCAAGTTGCCCCCCGGCAGCCTCAACCTCGAGCGTCAGATTCGCACTCCCGACGCGCAGGTTGCGCACCGTCATCGCGTCCGCGCCATCCGGCAGGCGCGGGGCGAAGCTCACGCTGCGATTCGCCGCGTCAGGCTCGAAGCCCGTCAGGTACTGCAGCACCGCGCTTCCGTTGATCCCGCCCTCCCACGGGCGCACGCGGTGCATGCCCCAGACGTCGCGCGAGGGCGTGTCGTCGGGCCGATTCATCTCCGCGAAGCCACCGGAGGTTTCCGCCGCGGTGAGCAGACCCTCCAGCGCCCGCGCGGCCTCCGGGTGGTCGATCGACGTCAGCGCCGAGAGCACCATCCCCGGCGTCATCCCGACGGTGTACGCGCAGGTGGGGGTGAGGTTCGTGGTGCCCGCCTCCGGGCGGTAGAGCCAGCGCAGAGCGCTGGTGATATTTTCCCGCTGCCGGTCGGTCGCGCCCGCGTAGTCAATCCACGTCGGCCGCATGTTGATGTTGGCGAACGGGTAGCGGTAAAGCTCGCCCGAGACCGCGCTCATCGCCGGCGCGTAGTAGCCGCGATCGCTCTGCCAGTACCACCGCTCCGTCGCCTCACGCACGAACTCCGCCGCGTCGAGGTAGCGCGCGATCTCGTCCTCCGGGCGACCGATCCGCGAGGCCATCTCCGCCATCGCCTCGGCGGCGGCGACATACTCGAAGCCCGAGTCCGCCGACCGCAGCGTCAGGTGCACGTAGTCGGAGACCGCCTCCGATTCGGGCCCGAAAAGCTGGTAGCCGGGGAAGCGGTATGTCTCATCGCCGTGGAAGGGCAGGCGGCCCTCGGCGTCAACGTGGTGGCCGTCGAAGCAGCGCTGGAGGTAATCCCAGCGCTCCTCAAGCTGCCCGGTCTCACCGGTGTGCTGGTAGTACCACCAGTTCTGCAGGATGACGAAGCTGGCGCTCTCAGCCTTCTGCGTCGGGACGTCGCTCCAGTCGATCTGCGGCGGGTCATCGAGGTCCACGTCGAGGTTCAACTCAATGTTGTTGAATATCTCTTCCTTCGCCGCGCACCCGGCGAAGTGGTAGGAGAGGTCGCGGTCCACCGAGTCGAAGTCGCCCGCGTCCAGCAGGAACTTGATCGGCCCGTTCGAGTCGCGAATCCAGCGGTAGGAATACTTGTGCATCGGCGAGTAGCCGCCCGCCTCGGCCTGCTGGACGCGGCAGAGGTACTTCTGAATCGCCATGAACTGATCGATCTCATCGCCCGCGCCCTCGACGATGAGCGTGCGATCGTGCCAGTCCCGCCACCAGGCGTTCGCGCTCTCGAAAAGCTCCCAGCCCCGCTCCTCGATCGCCTCCACGATCGCCGCGGCCTCATCGTCATCGCCGATGGCAAGGTAGCTGATCTTCCCCACCGATTCCTCGGGCGCGACCGCGCCGAGCGGGCAGATGAGCGACTCGGCGGCAATCGTCATGGCGGCCCTGCTGATCGGCCGGACACGGTCGGGCAGTTCGTCGGGGAAACTCGGCAACACTGATCGGTTGACGACGGAGGTGCGCGCGCCCGCGAAGCCCGCGCGAACGGTCGCGTTCCCGCGGGTGCAGATCATGTCGCCCGCCTCCTCGCGATCCAGCGGCAGCGAGGACTGCAGGCCCAGCGAGATGTCCACCGCCGCGTCGCCTGCGTTCGTCACCATGATCAGCGTGGTCACCGCGTTGACATCCGGCGGCACGGTCTGCAGCAGATCGACGTGAATGTCTCCGGCCTCCCAGCGCGAGTGGACGATGCCGCCGGGCGCGATCCAGCGGGTGGACTGCCTCTCGGCCAGCAGCGGCTCATCGTCCACCAGCACCGCCGGCGCCCATCCGCCCAGCAGGCCGCCGGTCTTCTGATAGGTCGGCCCGAGGATGTCCTGGACGGTGCCCAGTGGCAGCGAAAGCCCCGTCACGCCGAACACGCGACCGTTGCCGATCGGGTAGGCGCCGAGGTCCGAGAACGTCGGCATCGCGGCGTTAAGATCAACGTCCTGTCGCCATGCGTCGAAGCCCTCCGACGCCCACTGCGGGGCGGCGATGTCTTCGGCCGTGTACGTCACCTCATCGCGATTCCGCGGCCCTCCGCAGCCCGCGAGGATGGTCGTGAAGATGATTGCGGCGAGCATCGGCGCGACCGTCTGTCTGATCATGGATGGACCTCTTCTGTGTGTGATGTGCGTTTGACCGGCGCATTTCGGCGCCGCTGTCGCGCCGAGGCCGTGCAGATGGAGGGGCCGGCCCGAAGGGCTGCGTTCCACGAGCGTCGTCTGCGAGCGGAACGCAGTCGCCTGACCGGCCCGTTGTTCCTGACGACCTTACGATTCGTTTTCGGTGAATGTGATACATTGCTGGGCGCATGACGCAAGCGATGGGCCAGCCCCCGCAGGACAACCCGCTCCGTCCCTCACTCCCCGATCATCTCCACTATCATCGCCACCGTCGGAATGTCCCTTGCGCGACCTCCTCGGATGGGATCGGTTGCGGGGTCGGTTCCATCAGAATCTGTGGCGCCGGAGATGGAGGCGGGTGTGCGAGTCGAACGCACCCGGAGTTGATGTTCTCACTCCGCCGCGGATTTGCAGTCCACGGGGGACACCGGTCCCGTCCCCGCCTCATCCGCCTGTCATGTCTTATAACGCTTTTCGCTCACGGAACGTTTCTGGCGCCAATGATGAAAATCCTCTCTGGAAGCTCGCCT
>JBKHFA010000344.1:0-3391 GCA_046540615.1 Armatimonadota bacterium
GGCGATGCACGGCTTCAACGGCATCTGGATCCGCGGGGCGCTGCGCAAGTTCGCGGAGAACTCCGTGTTCCCCGAGTTCGGGGCGAATGCTGAGACGATCTGCGCGGAGCTTCGCACGCTCTGCAGGCGCGCGGCGCGCTTCGGGATGAAGGTCTACCTCTACCTCAACGAGCCGATGGGCCTCGACGAGGACGACGAGTTCTGGCAGCGCTACCCGCAGGTCAGGGGCCCGCTGTGTCACCTCAAGCCGGTCAACTATCTGTGCTCGAGCACCGACGAGGTGAAGACCTACCTCCGCGAATCATCGGAGTACGTCTTCGCGAATGTCCCCGAGCTTGCCGGGGTGCTGCTGATCACCGCGTCGGAGTACCCGAGCCACTGCTGGTGTCACACCCGCGTGCCCGGCAACGCCGAGCAGCTTGAGGAGATGGTCGAGAGCGGAACGATGTGCCCGCGCTGCGCCGAGCGTACGCCCCAGGAGGTCATCGGCGAGATCGTCGGTCTCCTGCGCGAGGGCATCCGCGCCGCGAAGCCCGAGGCCGAGATCGTGGCGTGGAACTGGTCGTGGAGCATGTACGAGGAGGACCCGCAGCGCGGCGTGCTGGAGGCGCTGCCCGACGATGTGATCGTGATGGGTGACTACGAGCGCGGTGAGACCACCGAGGCTTGCGGCTTCGAGTACACGAACGATGAGTACTCGATCAAGGTCATCGGGCCCTCGCCGAGGTTCACGGGCGTGGCCGACTTCCAGCGCGAGCGCGGCCTGCCTGTCTACGCGAAAGTGCAGATCGGCACCACGCACGAGAATCCGGATGTGCCCTACCTCCCGACCCTGCAGAAGATTGCGCGCAAGTGGCAGACGCTCGTCGAATCGGGCGTCACCGGGATGATGACCTGCTGGAACTTCGGCAACATGCCCTCGCTGGCGACCGAGGTCGCGGGGGAGATGACCTTCGCCCCGCAGCCATCGGTGGACGAGGCGCTGACGGCCGTGGCGACGCGTCACTTCGGGCCCGACGCGGCCGGGGCCATGGTCGCAGGCTGGCAGCAGCTTTGCCGAGCGCAGGATGACTTCCCGACCTCGATCCCGGTGATGTACTACGGGCCGATGTCCCGCGGACCGGCCTTCCACTTCATCTTCGATCAGGTCGATGAGAAGTTCCCGCGCTCGTGGTTGCTCGACACCAACATCGAGGGCGACCGCCTCGACTGGGTGAATCCCTTCGGCGCGGAGAAGGTGCTTGAGTGCTACCGCGCGGTCGCCGACCAGTGGGCGGAGGGCGTGGAGATCATGCGCGAGGGCCTGGCGAAAGTCGCCGGACCGGCGCTTGACGATCTCCAGCGCGAGATCGACGTCGCCGCATTCTGCCTCACTCAGCTCATCAGCTCCGCGAACGTCGTCGAGTTTCTGCTCGCCCGGGATGCATTCTACGAGGCGCAGGACGCTGACGAGAAGCGAGCGTTGGTGGATAAGCTTGAGCATGTTTGCCGTGCAGAGTTGGACAATGCTACGTCCGCGATCCCGCTCTGTGATGCGGATTCGCGCCTCGGCTGGCATGGCGAAGCCTACGGCTCCATGATCAATCGTGGACTGATCGAGGCGAAGCTCGCGGGCCTTCGCGAGATCCTCGACGAGCGGATTCCCGCGGAGCGGGCGAGGCTCGCGTGACGGGCCCGTTGCGCGGTGAATGAGAAACTCACGCAAGACTAACGCACAGGCTGTGCGAAGTGTGGTAGGATACCCAGTGTGAGCCGGAGATGTTGCGTCACGGCGGTGTGTAAACGCCGGGAATGCAAACTTGACGGCGAACGGTCGAATCGCCGGCTGGGAAGCCCGGACGGTCGCATTGCGCCCCACGCGTGATCGGCCCGTCATCTGCAGGCGCCCTTGCGGGGGCTCTGGTCTGGTGCGTTCCCGGCGCTCAGTGCCAGTTTTGACGCATGAGGCGCGCTCACGCGTGCCCGCCCCTGTCCGGCCAGCGCCCTGATGTCCGCCGCGGGTGCTGGCCGGTTTTCCTTTACCCGTGCGCTTGCCTCCGCCGCCCGCATCGTCTACCATGCTCCGGCAGCGTCAATCTCCGCGCAGGGCGGTGGATGCCCGTGAAGCTCCTTGACTACGACGTGCGCCTCGACGCCATCTCCGAGGGATACGATCGCGAGACCGAGTGGTTCCAGCCGCGCATCGGCATCATCCCCACCGCCGAGTCCGGAGCGCTCCTCGCGACCGGCCACACCGCGACGTATTCACCGGGCGCGGCTCCAGTGGAGTGAGCGGAACGACCTCGCCTGATCTGATCGCACAGTCAGTGTTCGTGAAAAAGGCCACCCGCCGGGCGGCGGGTGGCCTCAGCATTTCGGGTGACTGGCTCAGTTATTCGACGAACTGTCCGCTCGTTCGTCTGGTGGCTTGACCCAGACGGGCGGCTCCCAGTCGGCCGGCTTGGTGCCCCACGTGCGGGTTGGAGGCACGCGGTGCAAAGGCACGTAGGTCGTGGAGCGGCGACCTATCTGGTGGCACATGTCGTGGGATCCCTCCATGCAGACGTCGAAGCGGTGAGGGCCTTTGATTGCGCCGCCGATGTCCTCGACGATCAGCACCTCATTGACGGGCGGGCCGATCCAGATGACGCTTCCCGGGCCCCAGTACTTCGGGTCGGCCGCGGCGATCCCGCGGCGGACATGCGATCCCCAGCGGGTGCGGGTTCCGGCGTCGAAGCACTCGGAGCAGTATGCGGTGATCTCGCAGTCCTCCGGCTCCTTGCTCAGACCGTTTACCAGCATCGGCAGCTTCCAGTCGGGCTGCGCGCGCCAGTTGCCCTCAAGGACATGCTCCACCACGGGACTGAGCGGGTGGTCGGCGGGCCAGACGGACGGCCACGGCAGCCACGAGTGCTGCGCCGCCAGTTCCGACTGCCCCGCAACCGCGGGCGCTGCAAGGATTACGATCAACGCGCCGATCATGGCCGCGAGCAACAGGCGGCGCAGATCGACGTCGGGCATGGCACCTGACTTCATCGAACCAACTCTCTTTGCACACCCGGTGCACCGGAAACAAACGTGTTCTGCACACGTCATCCCACGAGCTTTCGACAGGCGACGAACGCGTTTTCCACGTGTCCCTCCGCCATCGGAGCATGGTTCATCGACGCGTTCTCCACGGTGCGCCGGGTGTTGTCAACGTGATTTGCACGCGAAAGTCCACACGCAGTAAAAAACCGTAGCACAGTCGCGGGGTTTAATGCAAGGCGCTCAGATCGGCTCGGCGGCGTCCGACCTAATTCCGGAGGTAGCTTTGGGTGAGCGGCCACGACAACCTCACCCCCCGGCCTCGGGCGAGCTATGCATTACGCACAAATCGTGCGAGTGCGGTTTGCCGCAGGAGGGGCCGCCT
>JBKHFA010000345.1:0-3375 GCA_046540615.1 Armatimonadota bacterium
TGTTCTCGAAGCGCTGGAGCAGGTCGTCCACGTGCTCGCGCTGGTTCTCCTCGTCGAACTCGTCGGGGTAGGCCGCGATCAGCGCGCGGCCCGACTCCATCATCCCCGCGCGGGTGGCCGGGCCGACGGTTGGATGCTGCACGGCCTCCCACGTGTACACGAGGTCGGGCGCCTCGAGGTGCGCAAAGTACGCGCAGAGCGCGTGCCCGAGGTTATGCACGAAGAGCTTGCGATCCACGTAGGCCTTCATGTTCTCCTTGGGCGCAAGCTCGGGAACATCGGGGATCGGGTTCAGAAAGCCCTCAGCGTCGCAGATGAGCGTATTGTACGCCTCCGCGTAGACCAGCAGCGGGTCTTTCTCGCGGATCTCCTCGTCCATGATCGGGACCATCTTGCCGATGGAGGTCTCGACCGCGCCGAGCATCTCGCGGACGGGGAAGTCGCGGGGCAGGTGATCGGCGACGCCGTTATACATCGCCTCGGCCGCGTTGCGCATGTTCTCGCAGATAATCACATCGAGCGGACCGTTCTCCGCCTCGCGCCTTCGGACGAGGCCGGCGGCGAGGTTCGGGTAGATGTAAGGCAGCGCGGCCGGGCCGACGGCCGTGGCGGCGACGCGGCAGGTCGCGAGTTCCCGCGCGACCGCCCGCATGTCGCGCCCGTCAATGCCGCGAACGTTCTCCACGACGATCTCCTTCGGCTCGCGGTCCTTGATCTCGACGATGTACTTTCCCCGCTCGTTGAGCGCATTTACGATCTCCTGGCTGACGTCCACGAAGACGATCTCATAGCCGGCGCGAGAGAAGATCTGTCCGACGAAGCTGCGGCCGATGTTCCCGGCGCCGATCATTACGAGCTTTTCCATGATTCTCCATCCTTCAGCGGTGTGTCGCGACGCGGCGTCGTGAGCCATGCGGCACCCTTGTAGTTCCCTACGCGCGCCGAAGGTCCTTTGCGCGGAGCGAGTTTTCGGCGCAGGGGTTCCGGCGGCCTCCCACAGCGGCTTCCGCACGGGGATGCGAAGGTCCTCTGCTATCCATGGCGAACTGAGATGCGACGAGTGGCGCGTCTGGCGCGCGCCGGTTTCTGATCATTTCGGAGGCTCCTGATGGCTCTTCTCGACGATATCACGGCGGTCGCTGAGTTACGCGCGCCGCAGAACCTGCCTGTCTTCTGCCTGTCGCAGGAATTTGACGCAAAGTACGCCGACCTGACCTACCACGAGTACATCTCCTCGCCCGAGCAGGTGGTCGAGGTCCAGCTTGAGGTGATCGAGGCGTTCGGGTGGGACTGGGCGTGGCTGCACCTCGATGATACGCTGGAGTTCGAGGCCCTCGGCGTGGGTGTTGCCGAGGGGGGCGAGAACGTCGTCCCCTGCACCGCGGACTACCTGGATTTCGACCGGACGACGCTCGAGGGGCTGGAGGCGCCTGATCCGCGGTCTGCCCGGATGCCGCTGCTGCTCGACGCGGCCGGCGGCCTCCGCTCGGAGTTGGGAGACGAAACGTGCATCACCGGCCGCGTCGCTGCGCCCTTCTCGGCGGTCACGCTCATCTTCGGGATGCAGGCGGCGATGATGACGATGCTCGATGACCCGGATCTTTTCGCCGATGCGGTGAGGTTCGCCGAGGAGCAGGCGATCAGTTGGGGGCTGGCGCAGATCGACGCGGGCTGCCACGCGATCTGGCTGGGCGACTGCAACGCGTCGCTGCACCTGATCTCGCCGCAGCACTACCGCGAGTGGGCGCTGGAGCCGTGCAAACGCGTGACCGAGGCTTTTCAGGACGCGGGAGCATTCGTCTTTCTGCACAACTCCGAGGAGACGCTCGAGGGCCTGACGCTGCAGTCGGAGACCGATCCGGATGTCCTGTCGGTGGGCCCGGGGCTTGACATCTCGCTTGCCATCGAGGCCTTCAGCGGCAGGCAGGCGATCATGGGGAACGTGGACCCGATCGCGATGCTCACGGAGAGCTTTGCGTCGGAGGTGGCGGCGGAGACGGGGCGCCAGGTGCGGCTGATGGCGGGCGGCGGGTGTATTCTCAACTCTGGTGAGTGCGTTCCGCGGGAGGCGAGACGCGAGAACCTGCACGCGATGGCCGACACGGCGCGGCAGGTCTGGGAGATCGTGGGGCCGAAGACGGGGTAGGCGTTGTTCGCTTTTTGCGTACGATCGTTCGCTTTTCGCGAACAATGATTTCGCTTCATCTGCCGTTCACGTGGGACAGGCATTCCTGCCTGTCAAACGTCGTTAGACATCGGGCCGTTTCGAACGACTGACAGGCTGGAAAGCCTGTCCTACGAACGACCAATGACAGTTGTCGAGATGTCCGAACACGGCCACAATAACGCAGACGTGGCGCCCCATCGAGGATGTGCTTCCATGTCCGACACAATGAAAGCCGCGGTGCTCCACGGCGTCCACGACATGCGCGTGGAGTATGTGCCGATGCCGGAGATATCCCGCGAGCGCGATGTGCTGGTGCGCATCCGCTCGGTGGGCGTCTGCGGCTCCGACGTACACTTCCATGAGCGCGGGATCATCGGCAAGTACCCGCTCACCGAGCCCACGATCATGGGTCATGAGGCAGCGGGGGAGGTCGTCGAGGTGCTCGATGAAAGCTGCGGCCTCGCTCCCGGCGACCGCGTCGCGATCGAGCCGGGATACACCTGCCGGCGCTGCGAGTTCTGCAAGTCCGGGCAGTACAACGTCTGCCCCGACGTGGTCTTTCTCGCCGCGCCGCCGGTGCACGGGGCCTTCGCTGAATACCTCGCGTGGCCGTCGGATTTCCTCTTCAAACTGCCGGACTCGATGTCGATGGACGATGGCGCGATGATCGAGCCACTCGCGGTCGGCCTGTGGGCGGCGACACGCGGCGGCGCGAAGCCCGGGGATTGCGTCGCGGTGCTTGGCGCGGGGCCGATCGGGTTGCTCACGATGCAGTCGGCGATCGCAGCGGGCGCGACCCGCGCGATCGTGACCGACCTCGAGGTCGGGCGGCTTGAGCTTGCGGCGAGGCTCGGCGCCACGGACACCATCGACGCCTCCGAGGGCGACGCCGAGGAGGCGATCATGGAGATGACCGGCGGGCGCGGGGTGGACGTGGCCTTCGAGTGCGCGGGCGCGGTGCCGGCGCTGCAGATGGCGCTACGCGTCACGCGCAACGGCGGCGTCACGCAGATCGTGGGGATGCCCGCCGAGCAGCATCCGCAGATCCCGCTTTACGAGATGATCAACCGCGAGATCGACCTGCGCGGGCTCTTCCGCTACGCGAACTGCTACCCGCCCGCGATCTCGCTGGTGGACGCCGGGCGCGTGGACGTGCGGTCGCTGGTCACGCATCATTTCGACCTCGACGAGACGCCCGAGGCGATGAC
>JBKHFA010000346.1:0-3355 GCA_046540615.1 Armatimonadota bacterium
AGGAGAAGGCCGAACGCGAGCGACAGGAAGCGGCGCGAAAGGCTGCGGAGAAGAAGGCCGCTCAGGAAAGGGCCGAGGCGAAACGCAAGGCCGTTGAGGAGAAGGCCGAACGCGAGCGACAGGAAGCGGCGCGAAAGGCTGCGGAGAAGAAAGCCGCTCAGGAGAAGGCCGAGGCGAAGCGCAAAGCAGCCGAGGAGAAAACCGCTGAGAAAGAAGCGAATGGCGATGAGGATGAGGCCGCCGAGGCTGAAGAGGCGGCGTCGACGGAGGCCGAGGAGCAGACGATCGCACCACGCAAACCGCGGCATCCGCGACGAAGGCGCCTCGGGTTGGTCGCCGCGCTTCTTGTCGTGTTGGGCCTGACGACCGCCATCGGGGCGGAGATCGTGCGGAACGATGGCCCGGGTGGGGGAGGCGTGGTCGACCTCCTGAACCCGCCGGAGCCGTCGGAACCGGTGTTCCCAAAGTTCGAGGGATGGACGCGCGCCGAGGTGGAGAACTGGCAGCAGAGCCTGGAGGGTGATCAAGCGGTCGAGGTGAGCTTCGAGAAGGTCGAGGGCCATCCGCAGGTGATCATCGGGCAGTCGCCAGGGCCCAACACGCCTCTCGGTGGGGCGTCGCCATTGACGCTGCAGATCGGCACCGGGCCGCGCGTCCCCGATCTCATCGGGAGAAGCCCGGAGGAGGCGCAGGAGACGCTTAAAGCGCTCGGGCTTGTCTATGAGGAGGAGTGGAGAAACGAGGTTACGTCCCCTGAGTGGGAGCGCAACGTCATCCGCTCACAGACACCGGAGGCCGGGAGCGAGGAGCAGCCGGTCTACGTGACCGCCGGCGACACGGTGTCCGTGGTCGTCGGGGTGGACGTGAAAGTGCCGACGCTTGGTGTCATTACCAGGGCTGTTGCCGAGGAGAAACTGAACGAGCGTCGGCTTGAGCTGTCCTACAATGAAAACAAGACCCATGGGCAGGCGACGTACTCTCAGACGCCCAGGGCGGGTGAGTGGGTGGCGAGCGGAAGCACGGTTCATCTGACTGTTGTGAGGCATGTTCCGCCACCGCCCCGTCGGCGCCCACCGGATGATGATCCTCCGCCTCCGCCGCGGTGACACGGTGGACGGCTGGAGGAGAATGACAACTGGTGAGTTGATGTATCAGGAACGGCATACCGACAGGAGTTGTGCAACGATCGCTCGATTACAGGTGGCGGACATGACCCGAGTCGTTGCCGGAGGACTGCTGCTGACCGCGGCGCTGGCGGTGGTGCTGGTGTGTTGCTGCCCGGCTGAAGCCAGCGCGTCGGACGGGACGGCGGAGCGTGTCATCAACAGGATGATCGCCGCGCACGGCCAGGGCAACTACGAGGAAGCGCGCTCCCATGGCAACACCATCCGGGCGATGACGCCGCAACCGTCGGCGCGATGGCTCGGCTACAACGAAGTCTGGCTCGCTGTCACCTATCAGAAGATGGGGGATGTCGAGAAAGCGGTCGATGCCTTCCGACGGGCCCTCCCGTACCTCGCTCAGGCGACGGCCGAGACCAGCGGCAGCAGGAGATCGCGCGTCATCTCGTACGTGGGAAGGGCCTACCGGGGGCTCTCCGAGGACTGGAATACGATCACTCCGCGGAATGAGCGCCTCGAGGAGCTTGCGCCGAAGGCCATCGAGCGCTACCTCACCTCCGCGCGGGGATTGCAGGGCCAGGAGCGGCAGTATGACCTCGAGGACGCCGGGAAGCTCTCGGATCGCGTCATCGCCTACGCGCGCGAACATTTTGAGGCCGGCCGACTCATGGACGCCGACAGGGCTCTCGGGAAGCTGCTCAAGGTCAACCCCGGCCTGTCGGCGGCGGAGGCGCTCCACAAGAAGGTGGCGGATGCCGCGTACAGCCTCTCCGATGAGGCGTACAGGCAGATTCGCGCGAAGGATGTCGCGGCCGCGGAGGCCGCTTTCCGCACTCTGCAGGAGCGGTGGCCGGAGCATCCCCAACTGGAGATATTACGGCCACTGATCGAGGAGATGTTCGACGATGGGGTGCTCGCCGCGATCCGAGAGCACCTCGAGCGTGGCGACTTCCAGGAGGGGCTCGCGGCGGCGAACGGTGCGTTCATCGATTCACCGAACCATCCGGAAGTCCTCAGACTCCGAGTCCGCGCGTATGCTGCTCTCGGCCGGCCGGCAGACGTGCTGAGCGACATCGACGTTTTGCGGGCGGAGGGGGCGTACGACCACGAACTGGCGCTGATCGCCGCCGAGGCACAGTTCGACCTGGAGCAGTGGGACCGTGTCATTGAGACGTGTGACACCATCCTCAGGATGGCCGAGGCGCCTCGACAGACGCTGCAGCGGGCTTCCGATCTCAGCGCGAGCGCTGCGGAGGAGCGTGAACGCCCTGCTGATTTCGCTGATGCCAGGGCCGAGATGGAGCGTCTGCTGGATAGTGAACGCTACGTTGAGGCCGAGATGAAGGCGGACGCGATGCTCCGGCTCTACCCCGACCGTCTCGAGGCCCACATCCTCGCCGCGATCGCGTATACGCACCGGTCCAATCTGGACCGCGCGCGCGTCAGTATCGAGACGGCGCTGGCGCGCAGGGGGGAACTGCCGTCGAGTGAGCAGCGGGCGGGAGACGTCATCCCGAGTGTCGCCTGGGCGATCCAGGACTTCTCGCGAGCGGACGAAGAGGCTGTGCGGATCGCGGTCGCTGTCTGCGGATGGCTTCTGCTTGGCGATGGCGTGCGTGCTGGCGCGGTCTGCGACAGGATCGAGCGGCGCTCTCCGTGGAACGTGGACAGACAGCTGCTGGCGTTGGTTCACATGTTATGGGGAGCGGCCCAGTACGTGGCGGGCGTCGGCGAGGAGTACGATGACCAGATCGACGCGGAGTACGGGAAGAAAGGGCCTCGCGCTCACTTCACTCGCGCCTGTGCGATGGAAAAGGAGGCGGTGTCCGAGGCCGCACGTGAGATTACGGAGCAGGTCAATGTACTCAGGGTGCGTATTGGGATGGATGACGGTAGGCTCAAGTAGTACGCTATCGCCTGTGATCTTTTGGTCGGGTGCTCAGACAGAACCTCCCGCTGATTCCTCCCATCGCGGTCCATGACGTGGATCAACCCATCTCGCCAGAAGGCGATCATATTCCCATCGGGTGACCAGGAAGGGTACCGAACCCCGGCCGGGTGCTGGGTGAGGTTCCTGTCATTGGTTCCATCCTCGCTAACCACGTGCATTTTGTCGTTCCCGCTACGCGAACACACGAAAACTGACTGATGGAGCGGCTTGGCATCCGCCGTTGACCGGCGGGGCCCGCATGGCCGACTACCACACCGGCGAGAAGACCCTGGCCGAGCAGATC
>JBKHFA010000347.1:0-3353 GCA_046540615.1 Armatimonadota bacterium
GCGCTGATCCGGCGCGCGGCGCAGGTTGCGGACTCCGCGTTCATTGAGCTGCGCGAGCGGATTGAGCCCGGGATGAGCGAGCGCGAGGCCGCCGAGCAGTTGCGGCGACTGATGGTGCTCGCGGGGGCGGAGGGGCCGTCGTTCGACGTGATCTTCGCGGCCGGGCCCAACGGCGCGAAGCCTCACGCGCGGCCGAGCGAGCGCGTGGTCGCCGAGGGCGATCTGATCGTGATCGACTGGGGCGCGGTGGTCGATGGCTACTGCTCGGACTGCACCCGCACCGTGATCGTCGGCGAGCCGGACGGGCGGCAGCTTGAGGTCTGGGAGGCGGTGCGGAAAGCGCAACTCGCGGCGATCGAGGGGCTGCGACCGGGGATGGAGGGGCGCGGGGTGGACGCGATCGCGCGGGAGTCGCTGGAGAAGAGTGGGCTCGCCGAGTATTTCGGACACGGTCTCGGGCATGGCGTGGGGCTTGAAGTCCACGAGTTGCCGACGGTCGGGCAGAAGAGTGAGAATACGCTTGAGGCCGGGATGATCGTTACGATCGAGCCCGGGGTATACATCGAGGGATGGGGCGGGGTGCGCCTCGAGGAGCTTGTGCTTGTCACCGAGGACGGCGCCGAACCGATCACCGACGCCCCCTACGATCTCTGACGAACCGTCGCTGCCGTCGCTTTTTGTTGCTGCCATCGCTTTCATTGCTGCTTTTTGCTCGTCGCGTCACGGGCGGGACCCCCTTTGTCCGAGCAGAGTCGGAACCTATCCGGAGGCTCATCTCTGAGCCGGCAGAAAACCGCGCGCGCCCTGCGCCACTTCATCATCATGGGCGTGCTCTGGGCGGTGTACGGTCCCAACGCGGTCGTCTCAGGGCCGATCCTCTCGGGCTTCGCTCTCAAACTCGGCCTCAGCCAGGCGCAGGTCGGCTACCTCGCCAGCTTCGTCGGGCTCTTCGGGCTGTGGCAGCTTGTCAGCTCGCAACTCACCCGCCCGGTCCGCAACAAGCGCCGCCTCTGCGTGACGCTCGGCCTGCTTGAGATCACCGCGGGCAGCCTCGTCTTCTCCACCGTCCTCGTGCCGGAGGAGTTGCGCTTCTACGCGATGGCGGGGCTGCTGACCATCGCCTACCTTCTCGGGCACACCGTGAACCCGAACTTCAACTCGTGGCTCTCGAACGTGCTGCCCGCGGACATCCGCGGCAGTTACACAGGTCGTCGCCTGGCATTCATCTCGATCACCAGCATCGTCTACCTCTACGCGGCCAGCCGCTGGCTCGACTGGCGCCCGGACATGACCGGCTTCGCGGTGATCTTCGCCGTCGGCTGGGTCGCGGGCATCCTCGGCTACGTCGTGATGGGCCTCACGCCCTACCCGAAGACCGAGCATGCCGTGCCGCAGTCGCCCGGAGGAGCGCTCACGGGGCCGCTGTCCGACGGCGACTACCGGCCGCTGGCGCTTTTTATGTCCACGTGGCTGCTCTCGGGCATGATGTCCGGCGCGTTTTACTCAGTGTACATGCTCCAGGACCTGAACCTGTCGTACTCGCAGATCGCGATTTACACCAACATCACGCTGGCGGCGATGGTGCTTTCGTATCCGCTGTGGGGGATCTTCGTGCAGCGCTACGGCTGCCGCCCGGTCAGTCAGATCACCATCTGGCCCTACGTCGGCATCCTCGGAACGTGGGTCTTCATCAACCCGGTGACGGCCTTCTGGCTGATCCCCGTGCAGCGCGCGCTGGCCGGACTCTGCTGGTCGGGCACGCAGACCGCGAACTCGACGCTGCTTTACAAGCTCGTGCCCGAGGGCGAGGGGAACAGCTCGTACTTCGCCAACTGGATGGCGTTCACGGCACTGGGTTCGGCGGGTGGCCCGTTCATCGGCGGGATGCTGCGCAACGCCCTGCCGGAGACCGGCTTCGTCGTCGCGGGGATGCAGTTCGCGCCCCTCCAGGCGGTCTTCGCGCTGTCGGCGGCCATCTGCCTGGTGCCGGCGGTGCTGTCGTTCAGGCTGCGGGAGACGGAGGCGACATCGCCTCGCTACCTGCTGGGGCAGTTCCGCGGCAATCTCCTCGGCTACGCCTTCAACTACGCGCTCTACCACGTCGGGCTCAGCGAGGAGCGGCGGGCGGAGGCCGCGCGGGGGATGGGCCGCTCGCACACGCCGCTGGCGGTTGACAAGCTCGTGAACGCGCTGGAGGACCTCAGCCCGCGTGTGCGCAGTGAGGCCGCGCGCAGTCTCGGCGAGATGGGGCGCGCGGAGGCCGTCGAGCCACTCGTGGACATGCTCCACGACGACGAGTCCGACATTCGCCCCGAGGCGGCCACCGCGCTCGGGAAGATCGGCGCCGCGGACTCGGTCGAGGCGCTGGTTGAGGCGCTCGATGACGAGGACCCGCGAGTGCGCACCTCTGCCGCGCTCGCCCTTGGAGAGATCGGCGGCCGGCGGGCGGAGGAGGCGTTGTACGAGCGCCTGACCTCGGGCTTTCAGAAATCTACCTTCGCCGCGCTGGCCGATGCCGCGAGTCGGCTGGGCGACCAGCGGATCGTCGCGCCGGCGCTGGAGCATCTCCCGCAATTCCGCACTCCGGTGCTGCGTATGCAGATCATCAACGCGGTCTGCCGGGTGCTGGGTGAGCCGCGGCATTTCTACCGCCTGCTGACATCCGACCGCCTGACGCGCGCAGGACTCTTCGAGGGCATGACATCGCGCATCGTGAGGCTGCTGGAGCAGGCGCCGATTCCGCCGCGGATGGAACTTCCGCTCGTGCGGCTGGCGCGCCTGTTCCGCGACGCGATCGCGCGGGACGACTACTCGGCGGCTGCCGAGCACGCGCGGAAACTCGCGACCGTGGTCCTCGCCGATGAGCGGATGTCTCGAACGTCCCGGGCCGCGGCGCAGGCGGTCGTGGGCTATCTGCGCAACGCAAGCGATGAGATGCTCCCCGATGAGGGCGCGATCTTCCTGATGGTCTGCCTGACCTCCCTGGCGCGATACATGAGCGAGTAGGCAGCCTGACCGGGACAGCGCGCGGCCGGTGCCGTTATACGTCCCCCCTCTCCCGCCCCACGCCACGTCGTTTGTGGCGTGCAGGGGGAGGGGGTGGCGATGCGCCGTTTGCATCGCCGGGGGAGGGGCATGGCAAGACCGACCGCGGGCCGGAAGACCGCGCCGGCAAACGACGTGGAACCCGCGCTTTTCGACCACGCGTACACCAAAAGCGCCGGAAGCCCTGGTGGCTCCCGGCGCCTGAAATCAGATGGTGGACGGAATGGGATTCGAACCCACGACTTCCTCCGTGCGAGGGAGGCGCTCTCCCAACTGAGCTATCCGCCCGATGGACTCTCAATATACAA
>JBKHFA010000348.1:0-3332 GCA_046540615.1 Armatimonadota bacterium
CCGCCGCCATGCACGTAGAGCATGATCGGCGCGCCCTCGGCTTCCTCCGGCGCGTAGAGATCGAGGCTCAGCCGCTCGGCGTCCACGCCGTCCATCTGCGCGTAGGGAATGTCCGCGTTCTTAGTGAAGTCCGCGGACGTCTCCTGCGCCATCATGGCGCCCGTCATCATCACTGCCAGTGTCACGGCCGTCCAGCGCATCCGCTACTCGCCTCCGCCCGGCACAACTGTGTTTGATGCTCTCTCCAGTCTCGCAGACGCTCCCGCGGAAGCGTAGATTCCGCGGCGAACCATCCGCGCCTGCCCGATCGTCAAAGGAATTGCGCCTCGCGGGGAAGAAGTTGGCGTCACCCACTGCTATCCACCTTCCGCTCAGGAGGAACCTGTGAGACATCTCATAATTGTCATCGTCGTCGCGTCCATCACCACCGCCGCGGTCGCACATGCGCAGTCCGAACTCGATCAGTGGCCGCCGCGTGACTACCTCGTCGAGAGCCTCGTTGACGACATCCCGGGCATCCTTGACACATACGACCCCGAGACCGGCCGCTTCGGCTCGGAGCCGTGGATCTGCACCGATCAGAATCGCATCTTCCCGCTCGCCGTCGCATGGAGCCTCGACCACCCGGACAATCCTTACTATCACTCCGACGAGGTGCTGGAGGCCATCGCGGGCGGCGGTGTGGCGCTTGTTGAGGCGCAGGATGAGACCGGAAAGTGGCGTTTCGACAAGAAGGACGGATCGTACTGGGGGCAGATTCACATGCCGTGGACCTACTCCCGGTGGATCCGCGCCTATCATCTCGTCGGCGACGCCCTGCCTGAAGACGCGCGCGAGACATGGGAGGAGGGCCTGCTGCTCGGCTTCGGCGAGATCGCGAGGGCCTACCCGCAGTCGGGCGTACACAACATTCCCGTGCATCGCGCGATGGCGCTTTACATCGCGGGCGAGGCCTTCGGCAACCAGCAGTGGCAGGATGACGCGCGCGAGTTCATGGCGAAAGCGGTCGCCGAGCAGGACCCGGGCGGATTCTGGTCGGAGAACCAGGGGCCGGTCGTCGGATACAACTTCGTCTACTCCGACTCGCTTGGGATTTACTACGCGTTTTCACAGGACCCGGTGGTGCTCGATGCGCTTGAGCGCGCGGCCCGCTTCCACGCCTCCGTGCTCTGGCCCGACGGCTCCGCGGTCTCTGCCATCGATGAGCGGCAGGTCTATCAAAAGAACATCCGCATCGGCAATCCCGGCTTCGCGCACACGCCCGAGGGGCGAGGATACCTTCTTGCGCAGACGCGGCGTCATGCCGGTGAGAACCTGCGCCTGATCGACGGCGACATGGCCGCCGCGCTGCTGCTCTACGGCGGCGAGGGCGAGGTTGTCATGCCGGGCGAGATCGGCGAGGACGGCGTCGTGACACTCGGCGACGATGACGCGCTCGTGCGCCGGGGCGATCGCTGGAGCTGGGCGCTCTCGGCATACACCGCCGAGGTCCCGACCAGCCGCTGGATCCAGGATCGGCAGAACCTCGTCGATGTCTTCCACGCCGAACTCGGTCTCGTGGCCGGTGGTGGCAACACCAAGCTCCAGCCCTACTGGTCCACCTTCACGCTCGGCGACCCTTCGCTGGTCAGTCACACGCCCGGCGATGAGCAGCCGGACTTCACGCCCTCGGTTGACCTTGCCTGGACGCCTGAGAGCGCGACCGTCAGCCGGGAGGGGGATCTGACCCGACTCGACGCGACCGTGACGCAGCGCGCGAAGATGGACCGCGAGGAGCTGCTGGCCGAGGGCTTTGAGCAGGTGGCGGTCGGCGAACTGCCCGAGGAGTGGAGCATCTTCTCGATGGCCGGCGAGATGCGTGTGACCGAAGACGAAGGCCACGAGGGCCCCAAGGCGCTCCGATTCGTCGATGATGACAATCAGAGGAGCCACGGCCTTCGCAGTCCGAAGATGCCCGCCGAGCCCGAGGAGTCGTATTACGCCGAGGCGTGGTGGCTGGGCGAGCCTGAGAACAATTCAGCGATCTACCTTGAGTTCTGGAACGACGAGGATGAGCGGATCGAGGGCGGCATTCACATCTTCAGTTGCTCCGGAACCGGCGAGTGGTCGAAGCAGGGCGGGACGGCCCGCGCCCCCGAGGGCACGGTCGCGGTGACGATGCTGCTTTACAGCTCGACCTCGGGGATGACAGACGGCTACTTCGACGGCGCCGAGCTTGGCCGCCTGGTACCGGATGAAGCCGGGCAGGCGAGCGTGGAGGCCTCCGTCGAGGTGCGCCCTGAGGGCGAGGACCTTCTGCTTACCTACCGCGCCGAAGCGGGCGCGGGAGCGCAGGCGCACCTGCCGCTGATGCTGCGCGGCTCGCGGCTTGGTCTCGAGGCGGGCGAGGCGCGCCCGCTCACCGATGAGTCGCTGGAGCTGACCTCTGAAGAGACCGGCGACTACGTGGTCCACGGTGACCTGCGCATCTCCATCCCGGACGGGGCGTCCCTGCGCTGGCCGGCGCTGCAGCACAACCCTTACGCCCGCGACGGAAGCTCCGGACTGCAAAACGCGAAGCTGGTGCTCGTGATGCCCTTCGACGAGACCGACGAGCACACCGTCCGCCTGTCCGCCATCGAGCCGGAGCCCTTCGATGGCGAGGTCTTTGAGGCCCGCGACCTGCCCTTCGAACACTCCGAGGGCACGTATACCAAGCGCCTCGACAACCTCGGCTCACAGTTCATCGGCGGCACCGACGTCGGCGACTGGATCCGCTTCACACTCCCCGAGATCGAGCCGGGGCGCTACGAATTGTTCGGCGACTTCGTCCTCGCGCACAGCTACGGCATCGTGGAGGTCCTTGTTGACGGCGAGGTCGTCGGCGAACCCTTCGACGGCTACTGGACGGGCGTTGACTCGTCCGGGACGATGGAGTCTTTCGGCGAAGTCGAACTCGACGGTGGCCCGCATGAGATCACCGTGCGCATCATCGGCAAGAATCCGGAGGCGACCAGTCAGATCTTCAGCGTCAGGCGCTGGCTGCTGCGGCTCGTGGATTGAGTTGCGTCTCGGGCCCGTGGTGGTGAGAGGAGAGCTGCTGTGGAGGCCCGCCGTCGTCTGCTCGCAATGACGGCGGGCGCCCGGATCCGGATCCGGGCGCCCGCTGCACTCTCCCTCCGATCACGTGTCCGCTGTCGCTACCGCCCCGCCAGCACGTCAAGCGCCCGGTCGGGCACATTCGTCGTGATGCCATCCACGCCCATCGCGGAGAGTTCGAGCATCCGCGCCTCGTCGTCCACCGTGTACACCCACAGCGCCATCCCGCGCCGATGAAGCTCGGTGACAAGCTC
>JBKHFA010000349.1:0-3327 GCA_046540615.1 Armatimonadota bacterium
CGTTCTTGCCGGCCTCTCGGGCCCGCTGCGCCAGGCCCTCCGACGACAAACGGCGCACTGCGGCCCCTGCCGAGATGTGTGCAAAAGGGAATCCGCCGGCCAACGACCTCTGCGCCACTTGTGTGTGAAGGTAAGCCGTATGACTCAAGACAGAGCGTTTTCGTTGCTGCCTCCTCGGTTTCAGGAGCCTGAGTTCCAGCACGGCAGTTGGCCGACTGGCCGCCGTCACCGACCTATCCGCACGATCGTATGATCCCTCACACCGGGCGCCACGAACTCCGTCCAGCCGAAGTCCTCCCTGAACTCGATGGCCCGTCCGGTCAGGGCGTCCTCGACGCGTGTGATCTCCCAGTCCGGTCGCAGGCGCACCGCGACCGGGTCGCGCCGCTTAAATGAGTCGAGATAGATCGCATCCGTCTGCTTCTGCGCGTGGACCAGGTGGAGCAGCCAACCCTCCTCATCCTGCATCAGCGACTGCTTCACCGAGACCGGCGCCGTGATGCGTATCTTCCCCGAGACGCCCAGCACCTCGCGCAGCAGCGTTCGGAAGAGCGACTTCAGGTGCGGGCCGGCCTTCCGCGCGAAGCCCTTGAAAAAGGGCGCCGCGAAGTACACCACGCGTCCGTCGCCGAACTCTTTGAGCACGATCCCCGGATACTCAGTGCGAGAGCCGGGCGGCGCGTGATCGTGATAGACGTGGTAGCCGGTCTCGAAGTTGCTCTCGATCACCGGGTCCATCAGCCACGCCAGCGCCCTGGCTCCCGGAGTCCGGGCGCCCTCGCCCGGACGGTCGTTCGCCCCGCGCATCTCGACATACATCGCGTGGTTCTTCGGATTCATCCGGCCGCTCGCCTCGTCCTTGACCAGCAGCGGCATCTCCGGGACGTGCCCCGCGAACGCCTCATCCAACCCGTCGAGGTAGCAGATGCTGAACTCCGAGTCCGCCACGAAGTTCACGCCGAAGAGGTCGGCCAGCGTGAAGTCATCGAGGCGCTCACCGCGGGCGGAGAAGAGCGACGTGTGGTGGTTTGCCATCAGTGTGCCGCCGCCGCTGACGTACTCCCGCAGGCGGTCGGCCAGATCGTCGCTCACGTGCGGCATGTACGGCAGCACCAGCAGTTCGTACTCCCGCATTTTCTCGAGCGAAAGATCCTCGGTGCGGATCTCCCACGGTGTATGCGTCTCCATCAGAAGCTGCGCGAGCGCTTCCTCGTTGGAGTGCTGCTCCATCCGCAGGTGCGACGTCTCCGACTGCTGCGCGATCGCCTGCAGCAGCTTGTTGTTCTCGGCCGAGTGAATGCTCGCGACCACCGGCACCGGCCGCCTGTCGCGGCAGAGGTGTTCGCGCTCGGCCACCCAGTCGAAAGCCTCGGTGATCGTGTCCCAGACTTCGCGCGGGACCTTCCCCGCGTAGTCGCCGCAGGGGTAGGGCACGTGGTTGATGTTCAGCGCGCCCGAGTGCGACATCGCGATCGCCGCGAGACCCTTGATCGTCTCCGGCGTGGTGATGGTCCAGTCGCCCCACGAGCCCTGACTCTCGGGCATAAAAAGCGTGAAGGGCTTGCCGAGGCCCTCGCAGTAGCGGGCGCGGTGGTCGGCGTGGAGGTAGCCGGGCGGGTGCGCCTCGGTGGAGAGGTAGTCGGCGCCCTCGTCGAGCGTGGGGGAGATTGCGACGGGATTCCCACAGCCGTTCCACGACCAGCTCAGGCCCTCGCGTTCGGCGTTGCAGGCGTCCATCGCGTCATGGATAAACCGCTCGCGCGCGCGGGCCTGATACTCGAAGACATCCACCCACTGCCCGACCTCGAACCCCTCCGGCTCGAGCGCGTAACCGAACATCGCCTCGAAGCGCTCGCGGCAGGCGGGGCAGAAGCAGCCGCCCGGGGCGAAGTACTGCAGGTCGAGGAACCAGCCGTCGATCTCGTACCGTCGCGTGACCTCCGCCATGTGCGAGCTGACCAGTTCGCTGAACTCCGCGTTGCTCATGCACGAGCACGGATACGCGCACAGAAGCAGCGGCTCACCGTCCGGCCCCACCTGCCGCCACTCGGGATGGGTCTTCGCGTACTCCCAGCTCAGCACCATGTTGTAATACGCGATCATCTCGAGCCCGAGCGCATTCGCGCGCTCCACGATCTCGCCGAAGATGTCGCCTGTCATCGCGGGGTTGGTGATGCCGACGTCGGTAGGGGCGAAGCTGCCGCCGTGGGCGGTCTTCACCTGGAAGATCAGGGCCTCAGCGCCGGTTCGCTCGACCTGCTCGAAGTACTCATCAAAGTCGATCGTGACCTCTGGGAGAAAGTTCGGCATGTGCCAGTCGCAGAAAAGCATCCGGGTGCTCAGGCGGAAGGCCATCTCGTATCACTCCTGTGCGCGCGATCATCGATCATCGCCAGGCGTTTCGCCGCGCGCGCGCAGAGACCTGCCGGGAGCGGTGGCCTGCAACCGGTCCCTCGTACATGGAGCGACGCCCGGCCGAAACCGGGCGTCGCCACATCGAGCCTGTTTTGTTCGTGGTTTACCAGACGTCGAAGGAGTCGGAAGCCGAGGGCTGCTCGGTAACGACCACATTGGCCGCACGGGGGCCCTTCGGATCCTCCTCTACGTCGAACTCGACCTTCGCGCCTTCAGCGAGGCTCTTGTAGCCCTCGCCAACGATGGCGGAGTAGTGCACGAATACGTCCTCGCCGTCTTCGCGCTCGATAAATCCGAAGCCCTTCGCGTCGTCGAACCACTTCACTGTCCCGGTCGCCATACGTCTTGCCTCCATGTAACTTTTTTGTCAGTGCCCTGCTCGTCCGCCGGGAGACAAGTCCGCGAGCGACTCGAACATCGACACCTTCGGCGGGTTCCCCGCCTAATCCTCTGAGCGTATACTACCACACTCCCGGAGGCTATGCAAGGCAAATGCGCGGTTTTTTTCGAAGAATCTCTCCCGGCGCTGATGTGCCGGCTACCAGTTCCGTGAATCCTCCACCGCGACCCACTGCCCGTGTTCCGCGATCGACTGCTGACTCGCCAGTCCCGGCAGCGTCATATCCATCGCCTCATGGATTCCGATCGGCGGCGCGGTGCCGCCCGCGATCGCGTCCACGAAATCATGGATCTCCCAGTAGTCGCCGCCGCCGTGCCCCGCCTGCAGCGCCGCCTCCGGCGGGTTCAGCCACTTTTCCGGCAGGAACTCCTCCGCGAGGTCCTCGATCGGCTCCCACTCCGGCTCCTCCGAGCGGCTGCGCAGCCAGATATGCCCCTGCTCGCCCTTGCTGCGCCCGGCCTCGTAGGCGCCGTCGGTGCCCTGGAGCGCGTACCACGTCATGTTGTGCGGGC
>JBKHFA010000350.1:0-3324 GCA_046540615.1 Armatimonadota bacterium
GCGGGCCTGCGCTACGGCGTCTACGACCTCCTCGAGCAGATCGGCGTGCGCTGGTACATGCCCACGGAGATGGGCGAGCATATCCCCCGAAAGGAAACGATCAGCTTCGAGGAGTTCACGAATACTGAAACCCCGGACTTCATCCTCCGCGACATGTGGCTCGCCTACGGGAAGCGTCCCGGGACCGAGAACGAGGACTATGAGACATGGCGGATGCGCAACAGGATGGGCGGCGTGAAGGCGAAGATGGGTCACAATCTCGGCTCGATTATCAGCAGGGCGGAGTACGGCGAGACCCACCCGGAGTACTTCCCGCTGATCGATGGTGAGCGTACCGTGACCAGCGGGCATGGCTGGCAGCCCTGCACCTCCAACCCGCAGGTGGTCCAGATAGCCGCCGAGAAGGCCCGCGCAGCATTTGACGCCGATCCCGAGCTGTGGTCTTACTCCCTCTCACCCAACGACGGCTGGGCCGGCTGGTGCGAGTGTGATGAGTGCGTGGCCCTCGATCCGCCTGAGTTCCGCGACAATCCGCGCCACGGCAAAGCCCGCCGCATCCTCGTCTTTGCGAACCAGGTGGCCGAGTTGCTGGAGGAGACCCATCCGGATCGGCATGTAGCCTTCTACGCCTACGCGCCAACCGTGGAGCCTCCGGATGGCCCGCGGGCGCATCCGAATGTGGCGATCGCGGTCGCGCATTACGGAGGTGTCTCGGACAAGTTCAGGCCGATCACCGATCCGGCCTCGCCGCGGAACGCCGGCTACATCCCGATCGTTGAGGGCTGGGCGGAACTGACAGACCGGATATTCGCTCGCGAGTACTACACCGGTCTCGTCCAGGAGACCGACGGCCTCGCGCGCGTCGCCGCGGCGTATGCGCTCGTGGAGGACATCCCGTGGTATCACGAGCACAACGTCGTCGGCATCAACTCCGAGGCGCTGGGCATGTGGGGCAACGTCGGGCTCAATTTCTACCTCGCCGCAAAGATGATGTGGGACGTGGATACGGACGTCCACGCGGTCCTCGAGGACTACTTCGCGGGGATGTACGGCCCGGCCGCCGCGCCGATGCGAGAGTACTTCGAGACTCTCCGCGACATCGCCCGCGAGCGCCATCAGAAGGGGACGCTCTTCACCGAGGACGACTTCCCGCCTCTGCGGGCATTACTCGATCAGGCGATCGGGCTCGCCGAGACTGAGAAGCAGCGCTGGCGGGTGCAGCTTTCGCTCGATCACTTTGAATACGTGATGCTGCTGCGACGGATGTACGAGTACGCCCGCGAGGAGGACATCGCGGCGGTGCAGGAGTTCGTCGAGGCGCACCCCGAAAGCCTCGGATTCGATCGTAAGATGCACGCTCGCGCGATCAGGCCTCCGGAGGCGACCGAGATCCCGGAGGATTTGGCCTACGAGGGCCCGGACGTCGCTCCGGCGTCGGACGCGACACCGTCGCCGGATGCTCTGGGCGCATCGCCCGCGGTGCGCCATGAGTCGGTCTGGCTGGCGATTCCAGGCGAGGGCGAGGCCTTCGAGGTGTCGGTGTCGCCATCGCAGATGGGCCGCTACATGGATCCAACCGCCGCGGAACTGCTGGACCCGAGTGGAAACACTGTGGGCGCCGTGGACGTCGGAGTAAAGGCAACCGAGACAATCGAGGTCGAGAACGCCGCGGCCGGGACATACGTCCTGCGCATGAGCGCGGGACCACAGGCGGCGAAGGCGACATCGACCGCGCGAACATTCGTGCTCGTGGGAGTCGAGCAGAACTTTGTCAGGCCGACTCCGCGCCTCTACTTTCTGCCAGATCCGGACGCTGACGAACTGCGCGTGGTCCTCGAGAGCACGCCGCCGGGCGAGACCGCGGCGATCACCGTGTGGGACCCGGCGGGCAATGAAGTGTTTTCAGGCCACACTCACGATCAGGTCGCCGTGGTCGAGGAGACATTCGCGCTCACTGAGGAGAATCGCGAGGGCGCGTGGTCGCTGAAGGTGGACAAAGTGCCGGACGGCTACATTGAGGACGCGATCGTGAAGGTCCGGGGCGCTCTCCCCTACTTCGCCACCGACGCGGCGCGGCTGGTCATCCCGGAGGAGTGAGCACTGCCGGGCGGGGACCCCCTGTCCATCGGGAACCGGAGGAGGCACTGGATATGACACAGACAATCATTGTCGCGATCATCGTGCTGGCTGCCGTCGTGTGGGCGATCTGGAGTATCATTCGCCGTACCGGTAGCGGCGGCTGCGCCTCGTGCGAGAGCGCCGGCTCATGCCCGTACGCGAGCAAGGGAGCCGGACGGTCCGAAGTGCCTGAAGACCCGCAGGTGTGCGACTCAATCCGACAGAAGGCGCCGGCCATCACCGATGACACCGATGACGACGCCACGCCCTGACGACAAGCGCCCCGTCCCGTACATCAGCGCGAGTCCGAACCCGACGTTCGGACTCGCGTTTGTCTGTACGACGAACTTCCCGCTCTCAGCTTAGAATGGCGGAGGCGGCGGAGGCCCGATGTCCTCGACGGTGATGGTCACCGTCTCTTCTGCCTGCCCCTGATTGCCATCCGTGACCGTCACGGTGATGTCCACGTCTCCGGAGTCAACCGGAGCGGTCCAGGTGACACTCGCGCCGGATCCGTCGATGGCGCCGTCGCTTGCCGTCCACGCGTAGGTGAGGCTGTCGCCATCCGGATCTGTGGCATTCGCCTCAATCGAGACTGCGCTGCCGGGGAATGCGGTGTCCGGCGCGGTGACCGACTGTATCTGCGGCGGGTCGTTGTCGGGCGGCGGGGTCGGCGTTGTTCCGTTTCCGTTTCCATCTCCGCCACCGCCACCACAGCCCGAAAAGACGAGCAGTGCCGCGATTGCCACAAAGGAGAGGATAGCTGTTGTGTTGCGAAGACTCATGGTCTCACTCCATCCGCAGTAGTCTCTGTCCGGCGGCAGGGCATCCTCGGATTCTATCTGCTGGTTAGACGTCAGGGTCCGTCAGATGTTCCATGCTTCGCGCAATTCGCGCTTATTCTATCCGACCACGCCGCTGAAAGCAACACCCTGACCCGGCGGGCGCACTCGCGAACTGCCGGTGGCCGACCGCGGTTCTCGCTGATGGGCGGGCAACGCGTCATCTCGTTCCCGCGGCGGAAGATCCTTCGCGCGAGGGCTTGACAATACGTCTGAGTCATGTATAATCACCGGTGTTAGCACTCTGGCCGTGTGAGTGCTAATGCGGGAGATAACCCCCGAAGTGGCGCCCTGACGGGCGCGAAACGACAAATCCACGGTTCTGCACGAATAAGCCAGAAGGTGGTGCGTACGATGCTGCAGC
>JBKHFA010000351.1:0-3310 GCA_046540615.1 Armatimonadota bacterium
TTGCGCATGAACGTGTCGCCCTCGACCACGCGGCGGGCGATCGACATCAGCAGCGACCAGGTGAGGTCGGCCGTGGTCTCCCGCAGCACGCCCGGGGTGTTCGTCACGACTATCCCGCGCTCGGTGGCGGCATCCACGTCGATGTTGTTGTATCCCACCGCGTAATTCGCCACGATCTTGAGATTCGGCGCCGCGTCCATCAGTTCTCCGTCGATCGTGTCGGTGAGCAGACAGAGGAGGGCGTCAACGTCCTTGACCGCCTCCAGCAATTCCTCACGTTCCAGCACTCGATCGTCAGGGTTGACGTCCCACTCGACTTGACCGTCGAGTCGGTCGAGCGCAGACTGGGGCAGTTGGCGGGTCACATAGACTTTCTTCACGTCTGTCACACCCTTGTTCGTGATTTGCGACGCGGCCGGAACAAGGGAGCGTCTCTCGCCTGTTCCCGCGGACCGCTTCGCATGGTATCCAGATTTGATCGGCATGAAACCAGGCTCCAAGAGCGGCAGCATAGCAACCTGTGCCGCCCAGGTCAACCCGAAGAACCGACTCTCATTTCGTCGCGCCGCCCGTGCTCACCTTCGTGCCGGCACAAAAGTTCCTCCGGGCCTTACACCTCATCGGTTCCCCGCCCGCCGCTCACTTGCGGATCACGGCGGCGTAGTATCCGACGACCTCCTGCGAGGGCATTACGTCACCGGAGTTGGAGTATGCCAGCGAGTCGACTTCGCTGCCCCCCCACGCCTTCGCGGCGATGATCGTCGCCGCGACCGGGCCTGAGCCGCACATGGAGATCTCGCGTCTCGCCCGCTCCGCGATCAGGCCCTCCGCATCGAGGGCCTCGATCTGACGGATGAGCACCTGATCCTGCTTGCGAGCCGTCGCTGCCGACCGGTAGTGCGTCATGTCGGTGCTGGCAATGACGACCGCGTCCCTGTCGGCGGCAGCATCGGCAATTGCCTCCCCCACTACCTCCGCCGCCGCGTAGTCCTGCCCCGACATCATCACCGGGACGAAGAGCAGCGCCTCCTCGTAGAGGTACTGCAGGAAGGGAAGCTGCACCTCAAGGCTGTGCTCCGCTCGAAACACCTCCGGCGACGTCTGAAACTCCGGCAGCCCAGCGGCGATCTTCCCCGCGACGTCCTCGGCGATCGTCAGATCGCCCAGCGGTGTGCGCCATGCGCCCGACGTCTGCACCCCGGCGCTCAGGCCGCCACGCCCGTGGTTGACCCCGACAACAATCGCCACGTCCGGGTGGCCGTCCACCGCCAGCGCGTCGTACGCGTGCGCGGCCGTGTGGCCCGAGAATGCGTACCCGGCGTGGGGGCTGATCACGCCAACAATGTTGCGGGGCCCGCTCTCGACGATCTCCGGCAGATGTCCAGGGCCGAGATCGTGCCTGAAGCTCTCCTCAATCTGGCGCGTCAAATCCGTCGCGGACGCCGGATAGAACTGGCCGGCGACGGCGGGCTTGCGGATGTCATTGGGCATTCGAAACCCTCCTCACGGCGGTGACGGTCACTCGTCCGTCACCTGCGGCTGACAGCTCTCAAGCAGCGCCATGATGACGTCGACCGCCTCGTCGAGGTCCGTCAGTTCCTCGTGCCCGTCCACTCGGCGGCGCAACTCGACCTTCCCCTCGTTCCGGGTTGTGCGCCCGACCACCACGCGCACCGGGCAGCCGATCAGATCGGCCTCGGCAAACTTCACGCCCGGCGAGGCGTCGCGCTCGTCGTAGAGCACCTCGACACCGCGCTGCTGCAGGTCCGAGTAAAGATTATCCGCGATCGACCGAAGTTCCTCGTCATCGGGCGAAAGCAGCAGGATCATCGCGCCGAAAGGCGCCGCCTCGACCGGCCACATGATCCCGTCATCATCGTGATACTGCTCCACCAGCGCCGCCACGATCCGGCTGACGCCCACGCCGTAGCAGCCCATGATGCACGGCTGCTCGTTGCCGTCGGCGTCACGGAAGGTCGCGTCGAGCGCTGATGAATACGTCGTGCCGAGCTTGAACACGTGCGCAAGTTCGATGCAACGGCGCGCCTGAAGCTCGCCGTCGTCGCAGTGGGCGCAGAAGTCACCGTGGCAGGCCTCGCGCAGGTCGCCCCACTCGTCAACCTCGAAGTCCGCGCCGACGTTGACATTCATGAAGTGCGCGTCGTCCTGATTCGCGCCGGTCACGAAGTCGCTCATCGCCCGGACTTCGTGGTCGGCGATGATCCGCACGTCGTCGGGCAGCCCGACGGGTCCCGCGAATCCCACGGGCGCGCCGGTCAGTTCCTCGACCTCGGCGTCGTACGCCATCCTCAGTTCGTCGCCCTCCACAAGCCGCGCGAGCTTGAATTCATTCAGCCCGCGGTCTCCCCGGACCAGCGCCGCCACGAAGCCCTCGTCGCTGCGGAACATGAGGGTCTTGACCAGCCGGTCGGGTGTCGTGTCCAGCATCCCCGTGACCTGCTCGACGGTCTTCGCGCCGGGGGTGTCCACGAGTTCGCGTTTGCTCTCCCCGGCAGGCTCGATGGGCTCGGGGATCTGCGCGGCCGCGCACTCCGCGTTGGACGCGTAGTCACACGAGTCGCACATGTACACCGTGTCCTCGCCGTTCTCGCTCAGCAGCATGAACTCGCGCGTGTCGGTGCCACCGATCGATCCGGCCTCGGCCTCGACCGTGACCACCGGCAGGTCCAGGCGCTCGAAGATCCGCACGTAGGCCTCATACATTGCGTCGTACGACGCATCGAGCCCCTCGCGATCGCGGTCAAACGAGTACGCGTCCTTCATGATGAACTCCTTGCAGCGGATCAGGCCGCCGCGTGGGCGAAGCTCATCGCGAAACTTCACCTGGATCTGATAAAGCGTGGTCGGAATGTCGCGGTACGAGTCGAGATCAATCGCCACGAGGTCGGTGATGACCTCCTCGTGCGTGGGACCGAGGCAGAACTCGCGCTCCGAACGATCAACTGTCCGCAGTGGCGTCGGTGCGAACGTGTCCCAGCGACCGGACTTCTCCCACAGTTCGCGCGGATGGAGCACCGGCATGAGCACCTCGTGGGCGCCCGCGGCATTCATCTCCTCGCGGATGACCTGCTCGACCCGCTGCAGTACGCGCTGCCCGAGCGGCAGCCAGTTGAATATCCCTGCGCCGACGGGGCGGATGAAGCCGCCGCGCAGCAGCAGCCGGTGGCTGGGTATCTCAGCCTCCGACGGCGCCTCGCGCAGCGTGCGAATGTAATACTTTGATGCGAGCACGGCAATCCTCCTCAGTCTTTGCGAACTACCTCACCCGGAGTCCGGGCGCCCTCGCCCG
>JBKHFA010000352.1:0-3300 GCA_046540615.1 Armatimonadota bacterium
GGCGCGAGAAGCGGCCCCTCCGTACGGTATTGCGGTCGCAGGCAGCTTTCGCCATCCGGTGGCGTTCTCAGTGCTGTGGAGCGCGTTTCTGGACTCGGCCGTCATCGAGAAGAAGATGCCAACAAGCAGATCGAAGAGGAACATCAACCATGAGTGAGATGAACAACATCGAGATGCGGGCCGAGGTTCTGATCGAGGCCCTGCCGTACATTCAGAAATTCCGCGGCGCGCGGATCGTCGTGAAATACGGCGGAGCGGCGATGGTCGATGAAGACCTCAAACGCAGTGTCTGCCAGGATGTGGCGCTGCTGCACTACGTGGGCATGAGGCCGGTGGTGGTCCACGGTGGCGGCAAGAAGATCAGCGAGGTCATGAGCCGCCTCGGCCTTGAACCGCAGTTCATCGAGGGCCTTCGCGTGACCGACGACGCGACGATGGAGGTCGCCGAGATGGTGCTGGTCGGCACCGTCGCGCAGGACCTCGCGTCGCACATCCAGGCCGCGGGCGTCCCGGCGGTCGCGATCTCCGGGCGCGACGGATGCACGCTCGGCGCCTGCCGCATGGCCGGTCCGGGCGGGACGGACCTCGGGCACGTCGGCGAGATCACGGATATTCGCACGCAGCTCATCAGCGATCTCAGCGACGCCGGGCACATCGTGGTGCTCTCGCCGATCGGCGCGGACACTTCCGGCGCCCCGCTGAACATCAACGCCGATCACGTTGCCGGCGCGCTGGCCGCGAGGCTGGACGCTCAGAAGCTCGTCACGCTCAGCGACGTTCCGGGCCTGCTGGAAGACAGGGATGATCCGTCCACGCTCATCAGCGAACTGAACGTGAGCGAGGCGCGCGAGATGCTCGACTCAGAGGCCGTCGGGTCGGGCATGATTCCGAAGCTGCAGTCATGCATCGAGGCGATCGAGGGCGGCGTCGATCGCGCGCACATGATCGACGGCTCGCGCCCGCACTCACTGCTGATCGAGCTGTTCTCAGAGAAGGGCATCGGCACGATGGTGCAGCCTGATTGAGGGCGACCCAGGACAACCGGGCGGCCGCGCCCTGAGGATGGCTGCCGAACAACGCTGGAGGGATGATCGAGATGGACAACCACGAGATTGCGGAACTCGGACGGAAATACATGATGCCCACGTACGCGCCGCCGGAGGTCGCATTCGTCCGCGGCGAGGGGGCCATGCTCGTCGATGCCGATGGGAAGCAGTACCTGGACTTCGTGGCCGGCATCGCCGTCTGTGGTGTCGGCCACTCGCATCCGCGACTGGCGAAAGCCATCTGCGAGCAGGCGCAGCAGATCATGCACACCTCGAACCTCTACTTCATCGAGCCCCAGGCGCGGCTGGCGGAGAAACTCGCGGAGATATCTTTCGCCGAACGCAGCTTCTTCTGCAACTCCGGCGCCGAGGCGAACGAAGCGGCGATCAAGCTCGCCCGCAAGTGGGCGCTGCAGAATCTCACGCCGAAGCAGCGCACGATCATCACCGCCGAGAAGTCTTTCCACGGACGGACGCTCACGACGATCACCGCGACCGGCCAGGAGAAGTATCAGAAGTCATTCCTGCCGCTTCCGGCCGGCTTCCGCTACGTGGAGTTCGGGAACATCGAGGCGATGGAGGGGGCGGTGGATGACACCGTCTGCGCGATTATGCTCGAGCCCATCCAGGGTGAGGGCGGAATAAATGTGCCTGATGAACGCTACCTCGCGGGCGTCCGGAGGCTCTGCGACGAGCGCGGCGTGCTGCTGATCCTCGATGAGGTGCAGACAGGCGTCGGTCGGACCGGCGAGTGGTTTGCCTGCGAGCACTTCGGCATCGAACCGGACATCATGACACTCGCAAAGTCGCTGGGCGGCGGGTTCCCCATCGGCGCCTGCATGGCGCGGGGAGATGTCGCGACCGTGTTCGAGCCGGGCGACCATGCCTCGACCTTCGGCGGCAACCACCTTGCGTGTGCGGCGGCACTGGAGACGCTGGCGATCATCGAGGACGAGGGCCTCGTGAGGAACGCGGCAGAGATGGGCGGACTGCTGATCGAGCGCTTCAGCGCCCTTGCGAATGAGATCGATGCCATCGACCACATTCGCGGCAAAGGCCTGCTGCTGGGCCTGCAGCTTTCGAGTCCGGTCGCGAGGGAACTGGCCGCCGAATGCTTCGAGCGAGGCCTCGTGCTTAACGCGATCGGCACCGACATCCTGCGCCTGGCGCCGCCGCTGATGATCAGCGAGAGCCAGTGCGAGCAGGCGGTGGAGACGATCGCCGGGGTGCTGGAGGAGATCGCCTGAGGCGGAGGCCTGACAGCCGCCCGGTGGGGGGGGGACATTATCACTCCCGATTGTCATGGGGCGCGCGATGTTCGGGCCTCGGTGGAGGTGCTGGCGGTCGCGCGTCGAACGAATCCTCGTCTGATTCGACCCGCGAGACGAACGGGAGGGCCTGCAATGACGCCTGTTGACATCGAGCCGACGCCTGGTGACACGGACTGGTTTGTCCACGACCGCTTCGGAATGTTCATTCACTGGGGCATCTACGCGCTCGCCGCGCGCCACGAGTGGGTGAAGAAGTATGAGCAGATGACTGACGAGCAGTATCAGAAGTACTTCGACCACTTCTACCCGGACCTCTACGATCCGACCCAGTGGGCGAAGATGTGCGCCGACGCGGGCATGAAGTACTTCGTCATCACCACCAAGCATCACGACGGCTTCTGCCTGTGGGACACCGAGCAGACGGATTATAAGGTCACCAACACGCCGTGGGGCGAGGACCTGATCGAGCCGATGGTGGAGGCCTTCCGGGCCGAGGGAATCCGCGTGGGTTTCTACCACTCGCTGATCGACTGGCACCACCCGGAGTTCCCGGTGGACATGGTGCATCCCCAGTCGCAGGACCAGGACTTTCTTGAGGCCGAGCAGCATCGCGATGTGAGTAAGTACGCCGAGTACCTTCACGCGCAGGTCCGCGAGCTTCTAACCGGCTACGGCGACATCGACCTGATCTTCTTCGACTTCAGCTACCCCCAGCGCGAGGGCGAGGGCCTTCTCGCCGATGGCAAGGGCCGCGAGGACTGGCAGTCCGAGGAGCTTGTCCAGATAGTTCGCGAGCTTCAGCCGGGCATCCTTATCAACAACCGCACAGACACCCCGCAGGACTACTGGACGCCAGAGCAGGTGCAGCCGGAGGGCTGGTACGAGGTGGACGGCAAGCCCGTGCTGTGGGAGGCCTGCCAGACCTTCAGCGGCTCGTGGGGCTACCACCGCGACGAGCAGACGTGGAAGTCCGTGCCGATGCT
>JBKHFA010000353.1:0-3281 GCA_046540615.1 Armatimonadota bacterium
GTGTTGTTGACGTTGCCCGCCAGCGCGAAGACCTTGGTGCCCTTCGAGCCCTCGGTGCCGATGTCGGCGAACCAGTCGGCGCCGTTGAGTATGATCGCGGGGATATTGCTGAGCGTCTCGACGTTGTTGATGCACGTGGGCTTGCCCCACAGGCCGCTGACGGACGGGTAGGGGGGCCGGGGACGGGGCATGCCGCGCTTGCCCTCGATGGAGGCGATCAGCGCGGTCTCTTCGCCGCAGACGAACGCGCCGGCGCCGAGGCGAATGTCGATGTCGAAGCTGAAGTCGGTGCCGAGCACGCTGTCACCGAGGATGCCGCGCTCGCGCGCCTGCTCGATGGCCCTCTCGAGGCGCTTGATGGCAAGCGGATACTCGGCGCGGACGTAGACGTATCCCTGCTCGGCGCCGATGGCGAAGCCGGCGATGATCATCGCCTCGAGGACCGAGTGGGGGTCGCCCTCGAGGGTGGAGCGGTCCATGAATGCGCCCGGGTCGCCCTCGTCGGCGTTGCAGATGACGTACTTCGGGGTGGGCTCCTCGGCGCGCGTGAACCGCCACTTGAGACCGGTGGGGAAGCCCGCGCCGCCGCGGCCGCGAAGCTTCGAGTCGGTGACCTCATCGATGACTTCATCGGGCGTCATCTCATCAAGGACTTTCGCCAGCGCCGCGTAGCCGCCGACGGCGACGTAGTCGTCGATCTCCTCGGGGTCGATGCGGCCCACGTTGCGCAGGGCGATGCGAAGCTGGCGCTGGAAGAAGTCCACGTGTTGCCAGTCGCGTGTGAAGACGTTGATCTGCCCGGGCCGGATATCCTCGGTCGGCCGCGCGGGTTCGCCGAGGCGCTCGCCCTCGTCGAGCAGCCATGCGGCGATGGGCTTGCCGCCCGCGATGTCCTGGCGGACGATCTGCTCGGCCCGGCGCTCATCGACCTCGGTGTACATGCGCGGGGGCTCGTCGGGCATGCGAACCTCCACGAGCGGTTCGAGGCTGCAGCGCCCGACGCAGCCGACCTGGATGATGTCAACGTCTTCGGTCAGGCCGGCGGCTTCGAGGGACTCCGTCAGCGTCTCACGCGTCTTGCGCGCACCGGCGGCGTTGGCGCAGGTGGCCACACCCACGAGCAATTGCGGCCGCTCGGGATGCATCGCAAGATGCGGCTGTGCGGTCTCCTTGAGTTGGTTGAGCGTCTCGATGGCTGCCATGGTCAGACGCGGACGCACTCCCCGTTTCCGATGATCTCACAGACGCGCTCGGCGAGGGCGTCGAAGTCAACCGGCGCGTTGAGGAACTCCTCGACTCTCAGCCACTCCGGCGCCGCGCCGTCGCGGTCGATGCGGAAGCCTGTCTCGGTGGTCACGCTGGAGACCATGATGACCGGAATGCGGCTCGTCTCCTCCTCGAACTGAAGCTCGCTGAGGATCGAGCAGCCCTCAGAGAGGCCGTTCATGACCAGGCCGAGTATGATCAGGTCCGGGTGCTCGCGCTTCGCGGCCACCGCCGCGCGCGGTTTGCCGCTTGCGACCAGCACCTCGAACCCCTTCGCCTCCAGCGTCTCTCGTGCCGATGCGATGAACTGCGGGTCATCCTTGACGATGAGGACTTTCTTGCCGTTCATCAGTCTCTGTGCCTCCGGGTGTGTCTTCGGCGGATTCGGATGGGATTTCGGTCATACGAACTCGTTGCTGCACTCCTGTCTCAACGGCCCCCGGCGAGGCGCCGGGGCCACAACCACAACGGCTCAACGGCCCACACTCACTCATGCTGCGTGACGCGCGCATCGGTCTCCGCGAGTTCCTCCCGGGCCTGCGTCTCGCGGCGGGCCTCGGCGATGTACTCGGCGAGGATGTCCTGCACGTCCTGCGGCTGGACGTTCGCATGCACGTCATCGTCGATCATCATCACCGGCGCCTGGCCGCATGCCCCGAGGCAGCGCGCCGAGTCGCTGACCGTGAAGACAAGGTCGTCGGTGGTCTCCCCCGGCTCAACGTCAAGCTGCCGGCAGACCTCGTCGAGCACCGCCTGGGCGCCGCGCACGAAGCACGCGGTCCCCAGGCAGACGCTGATAGTGTACGCGCCCCTGGGCTCCAGCGAGAAGTACGAGTAAAAGCTGGCGACGCCGCAAACGTAGGACGTCGGGACCCCGAGCGACTGGGCCACGTGGTTGATCGCCTTCGGCGGGATGAACCCGAAGCGGTTCTGCACATGGTGCAGCACGGGGATAAGCGCCGTCTGCACGGCCTCGGGGTTCTCCTCGCGCTCCCGCTCGATCAACTCGTCGAGTCCCTGCCACCACTCGGGCGTGTCGAGCACCTCGCGCTGATACAACATTACACCTGAGCCTCCTGCGGCCGGATCCCGAGCGGAACCCTCGGGTAGTAATACGTGTGCAGCAACTCGTGCGCCCGGTGGCTGTTGGGCGCCTCGAGGTATTCCTCGTAGATCGCCTGGATGTCCGGGTTGTGATGCGAGCAGCGCAGTTCGCGCGCGCCGTCAAGGTCGTAAAGCGCCTGTGCGCGGAGCTTGAGCGTCTCCTCGTCAAGCGGCATCTCGCCCTCGCCGGGGAACGGCTGGCCGCCGCCGCCGATGCAGCCGCCGGGGCAGGCCATCACCTCGATGATGTCCACGGCGTCCTCCCCCTGCTCGACGCGGTCGAGGATGCGGTTGGCCGCGCCGAGCCCGTAGGCCAGCGCGATCCGCACCGTGCTCTCGCCGAACGGGATCTCGGCGAAGCGCAGCCCGTCCATCCCGCGCACCTGCTCGAACTCCACGGCGTCGGCGGGCAGGTCCTCGTCAAAGACCATCCAGTACGCGGTGCGAAGGGCGGCCTCAGTGACCCCGCCGGTAGTGCCGAAGATCGCGGCGGCGCCGGTCGACTCGCCCAGCGGCGAGTCGGGCTCCTCCTCGGGAAGGGACGCAAAGTCGATGCCCATGTGCTTCATGACCCACGCGAACTCGCGCGTGGTGAGCACGCAGTCAACCGCGGCCATGCCGCCGGCGCCGAGTTCCTCGCGCTCGGCCTCGAACTTCTTGGCGGTGCACGGCATGATCGCGACCGAGTAGATACTCTCCGGATCAATGTCCATCTTCTCCGCCCAGTAGCTCTTGACGACCGAGCCATGCATCGACATCGGCGACTTCGCGGTGGAGAGATGGTGCAGCAGGTCCGGATGGAAGTGCTCCGCGTACTTGATCCAGCCGGGGCAGCACGAGGTGATGATCGGGAGTGTGCCGTCGTTTGTGAAACGCTCCACGAACTCGGCCGCCTCCTCCATGATCGTCAG
>JBKHFA010000354.1:0-3276 GCA_046540615.1 Armatimonadota bacterium
CCGGGGCTTCTTGCGATTCGGGACTCCGGGGCTTCTTGCGATTCGGGACTCCGGGTCTTCTTGTGGTCCCGGACTCCGCGTCTTCTTGCGATTCTGGACTCCAGGCGCCCTCGCCTGGAGAGACGTTCCCCGTGTTACCCCAATGCGTGTGGCGGTACGGGGCGAACGAATGTTTCACGTGAAACATTTTGAGCTATCGCGCGAGACGCCTCGCGTCCTCGTTTCACTCCCGCGAGGTGCCCGCGAGCCCTCCGTCGAAGGTATCCACGGGAGGCCCACATGACCGACGAGTCGCGATCCGATGCCGTCTCAGTGCTCGCATTCGCCTGCAGCCCCCGCAGCGGGGGGAATACCGACACCCTGCTCGCCGCCGCGCTGGAGGGCGTGGAGGAGGCCGGCGCGCGCATCGAGCGCTTCGACCTGCGCGCGATGCAGATCGCGCCATGCCGGCACTGCGGAGGCTGCGCCGATGGCGGCGGCCGATGTGTGATCGACGATGACATGCAACGCCTCTACGAGCCACTGCGCGCCGCCGATCGCATAATCGTCGCCTCGCCGATCTTCTTTATGAGCCTCACCGCGCAGGCCAAGACGATGATCGACCGCTGCCAGCCGCTGTGGGTCAGGCGGCGCCTCGGCCGCGGCGTCTCTCAGGCCCGGCGTGAGCGCGCGGGCCTCTACCTCGGCGCGGGCGGGAGCGAGTTCCCGCATCTCTTCGACGCCGCGCGCGCCGTCCTCGCCTCGTGGTACTGGACGCTGCAGGTCTTTGAGCGCCGCGAGTTGACGTTCCGCGACACCGACCGGAAGGGCGCGATCCTCGACCATCCCGGCGCCCTCGACCAGGCCCGCGAGGCGGGCCGCACCCTTGCCGACTGGAAGACGCGCGAGGAGTGACGACCATCGACACCTTTGAGGCAATCACCGGCAGGCGCAGCATCCGTCGCTTTCGCGAGGAGCCAATCCCCGATGACGCGCTCGATCGGGTGATCGAGGCCGCCCGTCGCGCGCCCTACGGCACTCACGCCGACGAGCGGGTGATCGTGGTGCTCACGGGAGAGGAGAAGACACGGCTGGTCGAGTTCCTCGACGGGCGGCTCGAATCGGTGATCCGCGTGATGTCTGAGGGGCCGTCCCGACAGACGCTCAGCTACGCCCGCTCGCTGATTCCGGCAATCGGCCAGGCGCCGGTCATCGTCGGGCTGTTCACCGCGGTGGGCCGGGAGGGCCCGGAGTTGTCGGTGGCGTCGGCGGCCTGCGCCGCGCAGAACCTGATGGTCGCCGCCCACGCCGCCGGCCTCGCCACCTGCTACACCACGGGCGCGTTGTATATTGCCGATGAGATCGCGCACCGTTGCGGGGTGCCGGGCCATCGCCTCGTCAGCCTGCTGCCACTGGGCTATCCAGACCAGGAGCCGGACGAGCGGCGCGAGTTCCCGACGGTCCTGTGGCGCGGTTTCGAGGATCGCGAGTGCGAGGAACTGACCGAGCCGCGTGAGGCCGTCGTCAGCGACGTCGAACGCTCCCGCCTGGGAAAGGGGGAGGTCGTGCTGCTCGTCACGGATACCCCGCAGATTGATGAGCGCATCGCCGGGTGTCTCCGCCGCGCGGGCTACGAGGTCTGCGTCTGTGGGCCATCCGAGGCGCTCGATGTCTTCGCGCAGCGCAACCCGAAGGTCACGATCATCGACGCGATTCTCGGTGAGGTCAGCGGTTACGACATCGCCACACGTATCAGCAAGGCTTTTGACGGGCCAGCTCCAGTCATCATCACCACCGCCGCCTACGATGAGGCCGACGAGGAGCAGGCGCTCATCGGCGGCGCCTCAGACGTGATCACCAAGCCTGTGCGCGATCACGAGTTGCTCGTGCGCGTGCGGGCGCTGGCCGACAGTCGCGCCCTCTACGATGAGGTCGAGGAGCGGGCCGAAGAGCTTGAGGCCGCCAACGAGGCGCTGCGGGAACTTCAGCAGCTGCGCGATGACCTGACGCACATGATCGTCCACGACATGCGCACGCCGCTGACGAACATCATCAGCGGCCTGCAGACGGTCGAGGCGATGGAGTACGAAGATGAGATCGCCGAGGAGTTCATCCCGGAGGCGATCAAGGCCGGGATGGACCTGCAGGACATGATCAACAACCTGCTTGACATCTCAAAGATGGAGGCCGGCGAACTTGAGCCCGAGCGCGAGGAGTTCGCGCTGGCTGAACTCGTCAGCGAAACCTTCGAGCGGATAGGGCATCTCGCGCGCGAGGGTGGGCTGGAGGTGAACGCCGAGGTGGAGGAGGGCATTACGCTCAACGCCGACCGGGCGCTGATCAAGCGCGCGCTGGTGAATCTGCTGGGCAACGCGACGAAGTTCACGCCCGAGGGCGGGTCGGTGACGGTCGAGGCGGAGGAGTTCGAGGACGGGGCGCGCGTGTGCGTGAACGACACCGGACCGGGAATCTCGGAGGAGGAGCAGGAGCGGCTCTTCCGCAAGTTCTCGCAGCTCAAGAGCGATCAGAAGAATCAGGGGACGGGCCTTGGGCTGGCGTTCGTGAAGCTGGCGGTGGACGCCCACGGCGGCCGCGTGTGGGTGGACAGCGAACTCGGCGAGGGCAGTTCGTTCTGCTTCGAGATCCCGAACGGCGCGTGAGGATCGCTGACGTTGATATCGGGGAGGCCGGCCACCGCGCCGGCCTGTGCCGTCCGCCTTCTGTCGTCCGGAGGTCGGGCGTGCCCACGCCCGACGCCGCTTGCGACGGCAACGCCCCCCGGCGGGGCGCCGTGAGCTCTCCGAGCTCCCCCACAACGACAACGGCTGGCGGAGGTCCCTCACTCTCCTCCGGGGAAGCAACCACCTGTCCCGGCGCAAACAGGTTCCGCGTAACGTGCAGGAGTGGAGGATCATGCAGCTTCGCTTCAAGTACGGGAAGACCGAGCAGGCAGCGGAGGTCGGCGACGAGCGCGTCATCGGGCAGATCAGGATGCCCTCGCGCGAGGGCATCGACGACATCGAGGCCGCGCTCGACGAGACCCTCGCCAACCCCATCGGCCCTGCGCTCGAAGACGTGATCGAGCCCGGCGATCGCGTGGCGCTGATGACCGTGGACTTCACCCGGCCGAACCCCACTCCGATGCTCTGGCCGCTGGCCGAACGCATCGAGCACCTTGGCGCCGAGTACGAGATCGTCATCGGCCTCGGGAATCACCGCCCGATGACCGACGCCGAACTCGACCACTTCATCGGCACGCACGACGTGCTGCAGCCCGACTCCCGCGGCGAGCAGTGG
>JBKHFA010000355.1:0-3273 GCA_046540615.1 Armatimonadota bacterium
TAGAGGAAGTAGTTGGGGCGCAGCAGCAGCCTCGCGCCCGCGTCGCTCCAGCCCTCCCACTCCGAGCGGCGGTCCTGCAGGTTCTCCGCGCTGTCCGGGAAGCGCAGGCGCGGGACGTAGCCGATGATGACGTTCTCGTTGAGCTTCGTCTCCACCGGCGGCCTGCGGTAGTTGCCGTAGGCGTAGCCCATGACGATCACGTCCGGGTCATGCTCCCGCGCAAGCTCCTGGACCGCGAGGTAGAACTTCGCGTAGCGGTCGGAGAGCGAACCAAGCCCCGGGTCCCACCGGAACTCGTTGGTCGGGAGCGTCTCGAAGTTCTCATGCGCCTGCCGCACGCGATCATCGAAGTCCTGCCCCGGGTCCGGCACATCCCACGCGAGGCACTTCTCGCAGATGCACAGCCCCGCGGTGTCGTTCTCGCAAAGGTTGACGTTGGTCGCCCTGTCGGGGTTCGCCTCGCGCCAGGCGAGCCAGTTCTCCACGATGCGCTCATGCAGCGCTGGCTCCGCGACGCTCATCGAGACGTACTTCGGGTGCGCGAGCGGCTCGCGCTCTCCGTTCGGCAGCAGGTTGAAGTACTCCGGGTGCTCCTCGCCGTAGCGCTCCCAGTAGCTCGTGAATGCGTGGCCGTAGGTCAGTTGCATACTGCTGCCCATGCGCATCCGCCGCAGCCAGACGCGCTCGTCGCGCTGCGCGCGCTTGTAATACTCCGTCTCCGTGGTCCCCTCCGCGGAGCGCCGCGCGAAATTCGCCATCGAACTGCGCAGGTTCCGTTTGATCATCTGCGGGTGGCCCGAGCGCGCGGTCTCAGGGATCGCGATCGTCGTCGCTTCAGGCACATGCGTGCCAAGCTCTCCGGGCCACAGCCAGCGCACGCCGAGGTCGTCCTCCAGCAACTGATAGGTCGCCCAGAGGCTCCCCGCCCAGACCGGCGAGTAAAGCTCGTAGCCTTTCGTGTCGCGGCCCGTGAGGTAGAGGTCGCCGTCGATCGCGCGGATGACCCAGCCCTCCGGTGGCAGGGCTTCAAGGTCGATCGCCGCGCTGACGCAGGCCGCCGTCTCGCCGATGAAGACTTTCGGCCCATCGACGGCTGCGGCGTCCGCCTCGTTCACGATTTCCAGCGTCGCTTCGGACGCAAGCTCCACGTGATACTGGAGCTCCTCGGCGGCGTAGCGAACGACGTGCTTCGGCGCGTCGGGGACGACGATCGTGGCGACAGGCTCACCGTCCCGGACGAGCGTGACGTCCGCGGCGGTGGGGATGGCGATGAGGCAGGCTGCAAGCAGAGCGAATGCCCGAGTCATCGGTGGCACCTCCGAATAAGCTTCCAGTCACGCGGGAGTGTTCGCCGGGGAGGGAAGGGAGGCCTTTCGGGGGAGGAGGAACGGCAACATCCACAGGATGCACAGGATGACCAGGATAAACGACGTCCGGAGCCGTCATCCTGTCCATCCTGTAAGTCGTTCGCCCTCGGGTTGAAGGCCCTCTCTCGCCCACGGCGAACTATCGTGCAGCGATGAATATGCGCGGGAGGGCGTGAAAGACGATGGGTGTTGACTACGAACTCGACCTCAATGCGATCCGCAGCGGCTTCGACGGCGAGACCTGCTGGGTACACGCGCGCGGCGGGGCAATCCCCGGCGCCGGACAGGGCGGCAACCCGGCTGTCGTGGTGACGATGCAGAAGCTCCTGCTCACCGGCAGCGACGTCTTCTTCACGATCCACGACATGCGCAGCGACGACATGGGCGAGACGTGGGTCGGCCCGACGCCCCACGAAGGGCTCGGCCGATGGGACGAGGGCGATGGCGTCACCGGCGCGATCTGCGACTTCACTCCGAAGTGGCACGCGGAGACGCAGAGGCTGCTGGGGACCGGGCACACCGTCTACTACCGCGACGAATCGGGGCCGCTGCACATCCGCCCCAAGGAAGCCGCGTACTCCACGTACGACCCCGATGCGCGCGAGTGGTCGCAGGCGAAGTTCCTCGCGATGCCCGACGAGGAGCGCTTCCGCACCGCAGGCTCAGGCTGCGTGCAGCGCTTCGACCTCGAGGACGGCACGATCCTCCTGCCGCTGAGCTACCGCCCGAACTATGAGTCGAACCACGCCGAGACGATCGTCTCCCACTGCAGCTTTGACGGCGAGACGCTCGAGTTGATGGACCTTGGCAACTCGCTGGCCTGCGAGGACCCGCGCGGCTTCGGCGAGCCGTCGCTGACACGCTTCGACGGCCGCTTCTTCCTGACGCTACGCAATGACGTTCGCGGCTACGTGACCTCCGGCGACGACGGCCTGCACTTCGATGAGCCGATCCCGTGGCGCTTCGACGACGGCGAGGAACTGGGCAATTACAACACCCAGCAGCACTGGCTGACACACTCGGACGGGCTCTTCCTCGTGTACACGCGCCGGGGCCTCGACAATGACCACGTCTTCCGCCACCGCGCGCCGCTGATGGTTGCGGAGGTGGATCCCGATCGCCTCTGCGTAATCCGCGAGACCGAGCGCGAGGCTGCCCCTGAGCGCGGGGCGAGGCTCGGCAACTTCGGCGTGGGGGACGTGACAGAGGATGAAAGCTGGATCATCGCGGCCGAGTGGATGCAGCCGGTCGGCTGCGAGGAGCACGGCTCGGACAACACCGTCTGGGTGACGCGGGTTCGCTGGGAGCGACCGAACGAGGCCTTCCGCGCCTGAATCGCAGAAGCAGAGGGGTGCAGGCATGGTATTGACGCATGTGAGGGCCACGCATCTGACAGCCGCGATCGTGGCGGTGACGCTGAGCTTCTCCGTCTCCGCGGGCGCCATCGAAAAGGGCGAGGCGCTGCACATCCCCGACTCGGGCTTCGAGGACGGAGCGCCCTCGTGGGAGATCAACTGCGAATTCGCGACGCTGACGACCGAGCACGCGGCCTCGGGCGAGGCCTCGCTACTCATCACGGACGAGAGTGACGAGGGCGGCTCGGACGTGCAGTCCGCGCCCATCAACGTGCCGGGCGCGGGGCTTTACGAGTTGCGCGGGAAGGTCTACCCGCTTTCGGGCAACGGCCTTGGCGTCTACGTGCGGCAGTACACCGCCAGCGGCGACACCGCAAGCAGCAGCCCGCACATCATCGGCCTCGGCGGCGATGACCGGCAGTGGCGAGAGTTTTCGGGGCTCCTCTTTGTGCCCGAGGAGTCCGCCACGATGCGCATCTGGGTACACAGCTACCACGCGTCGAAGGTGACCGCGTGCCTCGACGACCTGGAGATCGTGTTCAGGCAGGGGA
>JBKHFA010000356.1:0-3271 GCA_046540615.1 Armatimonadota bacterium
TGGACGATCCGCCAGGCGAACCCCTGCCCGTCCGACGACGAGGTCGCGGGCCTCGGGCCGATCGACCCGGAGATCGGCATTCTGCGCGTGGACCGCGCCGACGGCTCCCCCCTCGCCGTCCTTTACAACTACGCCTGCCATCCGCTGGTGGGGGTGCCCGGCGGAGCCGTCACCGCCAACTACCCCGGGTTCGCATCCGGGGTCATCGAGGACTGCCTCGGAGGCGACGCGATGGCGCTCTTCGTGCAGGGCGCCGGCGGAGACATCACCGAGGTCACGTATAAGGACTTCGACCAGGCGCGCGATTCCGCGCCGCTCGGAAGGCTGCTCGGCCTCAGCGCACTGCAGGCTCTCCGCGACATCGAGACCGGCGACGCCACCCTCGACGTCATCTCCGAGACGATCCGCCTCCCCCGGCGGCAGGATGTGCCCGAGCGTGTTGCCGAACTCGAGGCCGAGCAGCGCGAGTTACTCCAGTCGATGGTCGGCACCACGCTGAACTTCCGCTCATTCCTGCCCCTCTTCCTCAAATACGAACTTAATCCCGACTATCCCGCCGACTACGCGTGGCGTTATATGCAGGCCGAGGCGCGCGGCAGCAATGAGCTTGAGGCGCTCGACGAGTTGAACCGCGCGAACATTGAGAAGTACCTCGACAACATCCGCGCGATGGAGAAGCTCGCGCGTATTCAAAGCAACATCGGCACACTCCGCCGGCACGAGGCGATCAACGAGGTGGCCGGCGAGGATGAGATCGACGCCGAGGTCCAGGGCATCCGCATCGGCGAGAGTGTCCTGATCACCTCGCCCGCGGAGTTGCTCTGTCAGATCGGTCTCGATCTCAAGGAGTTCTCGCCCCATGAGCACACCTTCGTGGCGCCGTTCTCCAACGGGTACATGCACTACGGCCCACCTGCCGAGTACTACGCGCTCGGCGGCTACGAAGTGACTGAGTGCCTGCTGGCCCCCGGGTGGCATGAGATGTACATGCGGACAGCAAAGGATGTGCTGCAGAGGCTGGCGGAGCGAAGCGACGGGTAGGCCGCGCGCTCGCGCAGAAATGTTTCACGTGAAACATTCGTTCGAGATAACACCCGACGAAGGTGCGCCGCGACTGAGCGCGAAATGTGCGCCGCGCGCACAGAAGGAGGGTGAATTGATGCGCTGGTGGACAGCCGCCGCGCTGGGAGTGCTGGTGGCGCTGCCGAATGCGTACGCTGCTGACTGGACGTACAACATGGCGTTCACGCAGTGGTCGGGCAGCAACGACGCCGATCGTTATTACACGAGCACGCCCGAGGCGTGCGAGGAGCGCGCGGCGGCCGTCGCCGCGGCCGGCTACGACGCAGTCATCTGCTCGGGCTATCACTTCCGCCTCAACTGGCTGGAGCGCGACGAGGATGTTCGCGAGATCACGCGGATGATCGTTGAGGCATGCCACCGCCACGGGCTGAAGGTCATCGAGCACGTGGACCTGACGATCGCGTATTACGACGCCTACCCGCTCGCCTGGGGCAACCCGGACTGGTTCCAGCTTCACGCGGCGGATATGATGACCCGCCACCGCATTTTCTGTCTGAACAACCCCGAGTTTCAGCGCTTCTACCTCGACTACGTCGAGCGTTTTCAACGCGAGACGGGCGTGGACGCGTGGCAGATGGACGAGATCTCGTGGCTCGGGAGGGGCTTCTGCGGCTGTCGCTGGTGCCGGGAGAAGTGGCGCGAGGAGAAGGGTCGCCCTTACCCCGCGGTCGAGGCGCCAGGCTTCTTCGGCACCGCATTCGAGGACCCGCAGTACCGCGAGTGGATGCACTGGCGCGGCGAATCGATCAACGACTTCTACGACGTCGTCCGCGAGAGCCTCGTCGCGATCAATCCGGATGTGAAGCTTTTTGATTACACGACGTCGTCTCAGTCCTCACCGTGGGCGTGGACGCGTGGCGCGCCCTTCGAGGTTCGCGCCCCCCACGTTGACACCGTGGGCACCGAGCTTAACCCGGTGCCCTTCGACAGTTATCCGGCCATCGCGGATCTGCTCGCACAGCGCCGCGCGGTGGCCGAATATGCCGGACGCCCCGCCTGGGCGAAGTTCGACATCACCGAACCCAGCGCGTACTTCTGCTGGGCCTTCGGCCGCACGGTCGGTCACTCCATCTGGTGGTCGCTGAACCCGGACAACGAGACGATCCCACCTGAGAGCCTGCTGGAGTGGCCGTGGCAGATGGACGACGAGACCGCGCGGCTCGACGCGGACATCGGCGTTCTGCTCTCGGGCTCCACGCGCGACCTTGTCTACGCCCACGATTACTTCGACACCGAGTTCCGGGGCTGGATGCAGGCGCTGCTGCTGCGCCCCTTCGCGACCCGCGCGATCATCGAGGAAGAACTGACGCTGCCTGGCGCGCTGGACGGATACGCGCTGATCGTCCTCCCCAACGCGACCGCCATCTCACCCGATCAGAAGACCGCGCTGATGGAGTACGTTCACGGAGGCGGGAAGTTGCTGCTGACGTATGAGGCCGGGACGCTCAACCACGACGGTACGCCGAGCGAGGATCCTCTGCTGGCGGAGGCGGGGGTGACGATCGTGGGCGATCTTGATGAGGACACACCAACCAGGCGTATTCAACTCGATGATGGCGCAGTCGTCGCGCGCGAGGTGGACGGGGCCCCGCTGCTCACGAGACGCGAGGTTGGCTCGGGTGAGGTCTGGTACTTCGCGGTCAAAGCGGGCCCGCTCGCGTTCGAGACACCGCAGCTTCCGGCGAAGTACGCTCGAGGCGGTGGGTACACGGCCCCTGAGGCGCCTGAGATGATCGATGCTCTGCAGGAAAACGCGGACACCGTGATTGCGGACAGCCCCCGCTTTGCACTTGAGGGAGTCGATGCGCGCGGCCTGCTCGCGTGGGTCTACGAAGCCGAGCATGACGGGCGGCCCGCGCGCGCGGTGCATCTCCTGAACTGCACGGGCCGTCACCTTCAGCCTGGTGAGGAAGTCGAGTTCGATCATGACGAACCCCCGCCGATGCCGGTGCTGCCGGAGATGGCGATGCGGCTGCCGGGCGTCGTCGCTGAGGCCGTGCTGGCGACACCCGAGCGCGAGGAGACACCTGCGCTTCAGACGCGCATGGAGCACGGCGTGACGATGGTGACAATCCCTGCCGACAGCTTCGAGACCTACGCGGTGGTGTGGGCATATGATGAGTGAAGAGTGCGGCGCGACATCTCGTTCGCTGTCTCCGCGCGAAGGACGCGGGGCCTTATCTCAGTG
>JBKHFA010000357.1:0-3243 GCA_046540615.1 Armatimonadota bacterium
ATCGACCGCCGGGCCCCTCCCCCCTCGGTCCCCCCTCCCCCTGCACGCCACAAACGACGTGGCGCGGGGCGGGAGAGGGGGGAGGAACGACAACGGCCCAGGCCGGCGCGGGGGCCGGCCTCTCCAACGGCGCCCGCTCCGCCCTCCTCGGCATCGATCTCGGCACGACCGCGGTGAAGTCGGGCGTCTTCGATGCAAGGACCGGGGAGATGCTCGGTGTCGCGCGGGCGGAATATTCCCCCACCTCGCCGCACTCCGGCTGGATGGAACTCGCCGCCGAGGAGTACTGGCGCGCGACCGTCGAAGCCATCCGTGAGGCGCATGAGGCGGCCGGACAACCGGAGGTCGTGGGGATCGGACTGTCGTCACAGGGACAGACCTTCCTGCCGCTCGACGACGACCGAAAGCCGCTGCGGCCCGCGATCGTCTGGCTGGATACGCGCGCGGAGGCCGAAGCGCGGCGGCTCAATGAGATGCTCGACGCCGAGGAGCTGCGCGCGCGGCGAGGCGCGACGGCGATCAACGCCGTCGACTCCGCGCCGAAGATCCTCTGGCTGCGCGAAAACGAGCCGGAGGTCTGGGCGCGGGCACGCCATCTCGTGATGCTCCCGGACTTCACAGGCGAGCGCCTGACAGGCGAGTTGCGGCTCGACGTGAGCAACGCGGGATCGACGGCGATGGTCGATCGCACTGCCCGGCGAAGCGGGGCGCTCGGCGACTGGTGGCCGGCCGCTCTCGAAGCCGTCGGCGTCCCGCGCGAGATGCTCAGCCCGCTGGGAAGCGCCGGCGAGCCCATCGGGGCTTTGACGCAGGAGGCCGCGGAAGCGCTGGGGCTGAGGGCCGGGGCCACCGTGGCGCTGGGGTGCAACGATCAGCTTGCGGGCGCTGTCGGCGCGGGGAACGTGCAGCCGGGCATCGCGTCGGGCACGGCAGGGACCGCGATGGCGATCGTCTCGACCACGGATGCCACCGAGCGACCGCTGGAGGGCGTGCTGCACGGAGCGCACGCGGTCCCGGGCCTGCGCTATCTGCTCACCTACGCGAAGACCTCGGGCGTGCTGCTCACCTGGCTTCGGGACCTGCTGGGGGCGGAGGACTACGAGGAGCTTCTGTCTGCCGCGCGGGAGGCGCCGATCGGCTGCGACGGCCTGATCTGCCTGCCGCACTTTTCAGGGACCGCCACCCCGAGCTTCCGCAGCGACGTGCGCGGCGGCTTCGTCGGGCTGACGCTGGCCCACGGGCGACCGGCGGTGGCGCGGGCGGTCGTCGAGGCGGTCTGCTTCTGCGCGCGCGACGCACTGGCGCTGGCCAGGCGCAACGGGCAGCCGGTGAAGGAGCTTCGGATGCTCGGCGGCGCCGCGCAGTCGGACTGGTGGATGCAGACGATGGCGGATGTGACGAAGACGCCGCTCGCTGTGCCCGCCTGCCCGGACGCGGCGGTGCTGGGCGCGGCGATCTTCGGCGGAGTCGGCGCGGGCCTGCTGTCGTCGATCGACGAGGCGGCGCGTGAGTTCTACCGCGCAGATCGCAGATTCGATCCCAACACCGCCGTCGCCCCGGACTGCGACGCAGCCTACGCGGCGTATCGCGACGCGATGGAGCGGGCGTACCCCGGCGCGCTGGGTTGATGGATCGCGGTCTCAGAGCATAAGAAGAATGACGGTCACGGCGTGGGAGGCAGATGCAATGATACGCGACACAAGGATCGGACTGCTGCCGCTTTATCTCGAACTCTACGACGACGTCCGTCCGGACGCGCGGCCGGATATGCAGGCGTTCGCGGACCGCGTTGCGGAGATGCTGGATGCCGTGGGGCTGGATGTCCGCAGCGCGCCTATCCTCACCACCCGGCATGACATCGAGCGCGAGGTCGGTGGGATGCTGGCGGACGAGCACCTCGACGGACTGGCGACCGTGCATCTCGCCTACTCCCCCTCGCTTGAGGCCACCGAGGCTCTGGTGCGGGCGGATCGACCGCTGCTTTTGCTGGACACAACGCCTGCCGCGTCATTCGGCGAGGACGCCGACTCGGACAGGATGTTCCGCAATCACGGCATCCACGGCGTGCAGGACCTCGCCTGCATGATGCGAAGGCGCGAGCGAGCCTACCTGCTGTCGGTCGGTCACGTCGATGACGAGCGTTTCCGCGAGGATCTGGCGCTGAACGCCCGCTCGATGCGCGCCGCGCGGGCGCTCAATACGATGCGCGTGCTGGCTTTCGGCGACGCGTTCGAGGGGATGGGCGACTTCGCCGTGGAGCCGGAGGTGCTTGCCGCGCGGCTGGGCGTCGTCGTGCATCGCATCAGCGTCACGGAACTGGCGCGCGCGGCGCAGGAGGTCACGGACGAGGAGCTTGATCAGGAGGCGGTCTGCGACACCGGCACCTGCGACTGCTCACTGATTGACCCGGAGGTGGTCCGACGCACCAACCGGGTGGGTCTCGCGTTGAGGAGGATGATGGCCGAGGAGGAGGCCGGGGCGATGACCTTCAACTTCGCGTCATTCACCGGCGACACGGGCATCGAGACTGTCCCGTTCCTCGAGGCCTCGAAGGCCATGGCGCGCGGGCAGGGCTACGCCGGCGAGAACGACGCGCTGACGGCCGCGCTGGTGGGCGCGCTGGCCCAGGCGGGCTGCCGACTGACATTCACGGAGATGTTCTGCCCCGACTGGGAGGGCGGGACGGTCTTTATGAGCCACATGGGCGAGTGCGGACTCGGAGTCACCGCTGATGGCGGCGCGCTGGTGGAGAAGCAGTACGCATTCAGCGACGTGGAGAACCCCGCGATCGCCATCCCGAAGGTTATCCCCGGGGAAGCGACGCTGGTGAACCTGGCGCCGGGCCCGAATGACAGCTTCAAGTTCATCACCGCGCGGGTGGAGGTGCTGGAGCGCGGGCCTGTCGAGGGATTCCCGGAGGCGCCGCATTTCTGGGTGCGACCGCTTGATCGCGACCTGCGCGAGTTCCTGCAGGGCTACTCGGAGATCGGCGGGACGCACCATCTCGCGATGTGTCTCGGCGACGAGCGGGAGCTTGTGCGGCGGATGGCGAAGGTGCTGGACCGGGAGTACTACGAGGTGTGAGCATAATGAGTGAGGATCGGCTCTACGCGGTGATCAGCGGGGACATCGTCGGGTCGCGCCGCTTCATGGAGAAGGGTACCGCGGTGCGTGATGCAATCAAGAGTGCTTCGCCTTCGCCATGCCCGTCGCATACGGAATCGCAGAGCTTATCAAGTGGGC
>JBKHFA010000358.1:0-3214 GCA_046540615.1 Armatimonadota bacterium
CAGCCTTTCATGGAGGGTCGCGGATTGACATTTATCAACGCGGGCAGCGACCTTATCTACGCCGGGGCGCTGCTGCATCGCTTCGCCGGCGATGAGGGTGCGCTGACCTGGTCGAAGCGCCTCGCGGAAATGTACGTGAAAGCGCGGCACCCCGAGACCGGCCTTGGCGTCTACCAGTACACGAAGCCCGAGCGGCGGAATGAGCCACCCGCGGAGGGGCCGCTTGAGGGCAGGCTGACATACTCCAGCTACGGCGACCGCGCGGAGAATCAGTTCGGCGAGGACTTCGGCGACGTTGCCCGGGAGGGCTGGCTGCTGCGAAGCCCCAACTCGATCTACGGTCACAACGCGATCCTGCAGCTTCAGCTCGCCGAGGAGCTTGGCGAGGAGGGTGAGGACTTCCTCAGGTGGACCGTGGACGGCCTGCGGGCCTGGGCAGAGCACGCCTACGATCCGGAGACGAATCTCTGGCGGCCGATGTGGGCGGACGGGACCGACCTGACCGGATACGCGATCCCGCGCACCGGGTACTTCGGCCCCGAGGGCCGCGTCTTCGAGCAGGGCGAGACCTCGCCGATGCTCCTGTGGTCATACGCGCTCGGGCACAGGCTCTCGGGCGACCGGGATCTCTGGCAGACTGCGCGCGCCATCGCTCGAGGACACGGCCTCGGCGACATCGGGAGCGCTCCGGGCCGGGATATTGACGTAGACGTCGACACCGACAACGCGCATCCCCACGCGCTCTTCGGAGTCCTGGAGATCATCCGCGCGGCGGATGATCCGGCCTACCGCGAGCTGGCGGTGCGCATCGGCGACAACATCATCGCCTCGCGCTTCCACCCGAACCTGCGGGTGAACGTCGCTTCGACCGAGCCACTGGCGCTGCTCGCGCTCGAAGCGGTGCTGCAGGGCCGGCCCGAGGATGTGCCGAGGTACAACGGAGGGCGCTGAAGGCCCGGTGGCGCTGTCGTGAGACTCGCGCAGAGGCGCCAAAGTCGGTGTACCGGGCGTGCTTCAGCGTTGGTGATGCCGCTGAACCCGTCGTGTTGACGCAGGTCGTGACTGCTTCCGCGGCGAGTTTTCTGCTGTCATTTTGTCTCGCATCAACGTGTCCGGAGGTTCGCCGCATGGACTCGATCCCCGTCGTGCTTCAGCAGACTGCAGCGCGGGTGCCCGATCGCCCCGCGATTCTTTTTGCCGACCAGACAATCAGCTACGCCCAACTGGCCGTGACAGTCGAACGCGTCGCCGCGGGTCTGGCCGATCTCGGCGTCGAGCAGGGCGATCGCGTGGGGCTGCTGCTGCCGAACTGCCCGCAGTTCGCGTACGCCTACCTCGCGGCGGCGCGTCTCGGCGCGATGGCCGTGCCGATGAACCCGATCCTCGCGCCCGAGGAGGTCGCGTACGTTCTCACTGACTCCGGCGCGAAGGTCATCGTGGGGGTGGAGAGGACCGCGGAGCTTGTCACGGCCATGGCCAACCGCTGCGACTGCGTTGAGCAGGCGGTGATCGCCGCCGGGGAGATTCCCGAGGGCGCCGTCGACTTCCGCGCGCTGGTCGTCGAAGACACCTCGGGCCTGCCCGCGCCGCCGGACGCCGAGCAGGTCGCGTGCCTGCAGTATACCTCCGGAACCACCGGTCGTCCGAGGGGCGCGATGCTCACCCACGCGAACCTGCTGTCCAACGCGCGGGCCTCGGCCGAGGCCGTGAGTATGACCGAGGAGGACGTCTTCCTCGCGGTGCTGCCGCTCTTCCACGTCTTCGGCGCGACGGTCACGATGATCATCCCGATCACGATGGGCGCCGCCAGCGCGCACCTCCCGCGCTTTGAGCCGCTGCCGGTGCTCGAGACCATCGAGCGCGCGGGCGTGACGATCTTCTGCGGGGTGCCGTCGATGTTCGCGGTGCTCGCCGCGCTCAAGAGCGCGCACGGGCCCGACCTCTCGACACTCCGCCTGTGCATCTCGGGCGGCGCGGCGCTCCCGCGCGACCTCACTCCGATCATCGAGGAACGCTACGACACCACGCTGCTTGAGGGCTACGGGCCAACCGAGGCCTCGCCGGTGATCAGCGTCAACCGCACTCGCGAGAGCCGCAAGATCGGCTCGGTCGGGCCGCCGCTGCCTGGCGTGGAGGTGGAGATTCGTGATGAGGACGCGCGGCAGATGAAGGTGGGGGAGATCGGTGAGATCTGCGCGAGGGGCCCCAACGTCATGCGCGGGTACTGGCAGGATGAGGAGAAGACAGCGGCCGCGATCCGCGACGGCTGGCTTTACACAGGCGACCTCGGGCACGTCGATGAGGACGGGTACATATACATCGTCGATCGCAAGACCGACATGATCATCGTGGGCGGGTTGAATGTCTACCCGCGCGAGGTCGAGGACGTGATTCGGCTGCTCGATGCGGTGCGCGACGTGGCGGTCGTGGGCGCGTCATCGCGCCTGCGCGGTGAGACCGTCTGCGCGTTCATTGAGCTTCACGAGGGCGGGAGTCTCGACGAGAGCGAGATCATCGAACACTGCAGCGAGCACCTGGCGAGGTACAAAGTGCCGCGCACGATCCGCTTCACCGGGGAACTGCCGCGCTCGGCCACCGGGAAGGTGCTCAAGCGCGAACTGCGCGGGCGGTTCAGCCTGCGAGGGTAGCTCGACCGGCGCCGCTCAGAGCGTGGCGTCCCTGCTGGCGAGTGCCTCATGAAGCTCCTTCGGCGTCGGCCACTCAAGCTGCACGTGCTGCTCGCTGAGGGCCTCGCGGAGGTCGTCGGGTGACACCTCGCGCGCATCGGTCCCGCGCTGGACGCCCATCGCCGCGGCGGTCCCGGCGGCCTGCCCAAGCTGCATCATCGTGCGCGAGAGGCGGCAGCTTGAGGCCGCGATCGAGGAGAAGCTGCTCGCGCGCGAAGCCACGAGCACATTGCGCATTCCCTTCGCCACCAGGCAGCGGAAGGGCACGCCGTAGGGCTCGGTCAGTTCGCGGCAGCCGCCACCCTCGCCGTGGAGGTCCATCGCGTGGTCGGCGATGGCGATGATGTCCGGGTGCCGCTGACTCGACAGCCCCGCCAGCAAATCGTGCTCGGTCAGGACGTGCTCCCCGATCACGCGTCGCTCCTCCCGAAGGCCAACCTCCGGCGCGATCCACGTGAGGCGGAATCCGCGGAACTCCGGGAACTCGCTCTGAACATAATGCCAATGTGCCAGCACCCGTCGCCGGC
>JBKHFA010000359.1:0-3212 GCA_046540615.1 Armatimonadota bacterium
GGGGGGCTTGGGGTCGTGTTCGTTGTGCTGATCGTGCAGCGCCTGACCTGGCGCGTAATCTGCCCCGAATGCAGCGTGACGCTCGGTCACACGGACTTCCGTGCGGCCGCGCCGTGGGCGGAGTTCTTCGCGCCGCAACCCATCTGTCCGAGCTGCCTGCATCGGTTCAGCTCAATTGAGTTGAACCAGAGATTCGACTGAGGGTGCGTCACTTCTGAGGGGACCGCGGCAGGCGACACAAGGATTCGATGCCGCCTGAGCGTAATACTAAGGCGACGCCACGGAGGGTCTGGGGGCAGACCCTCCTTTCGCCGACCGAAGGAGAATGCATCATGCGAGATGCGCCGATCGCACGACTGCTCGATGATGTTGAGGCCACTGACTGCCCGTGCGGATCGAGCACGCGCATCATCACCGCCGCCGATGACGCAGTCATGGGCTTCCACGTTACTGAAATCTGTGACGCAGACGCGCATTTCCATCACAGGGGCATCGAGATTTACTTTGTGCTGGAGGGCGAGGGGCGACTCGTGACCTGTGGATCGGGATATGATCTCGCGCCCGGCACCGCTGCGTACATCCCGCCCGGTTGCGTGCATCGCGGAGAGGGCGACTTCACCGCCGCGATCGCGGTCCTGCCGCCCTTCGATCCCGCTGACGAGTACACGGTGGAAGATGAGTTGCCGCACCCTGCGCGACCGCCGATTGTTCGGAGCCTTGATGAGGTCGAGCCGATCCGGTCGGCCTGTGGAAGCAGCAGGCGTATCCTCACGCGCGATGATGGCGTGGCGATGGGTCTGCACGTCGTGCATATCACCGAGGCCGAATGTCATTATCACACGCGGACCACCGAGATCTATCACATCCTCGATGGAGATGGCACCTTGCGTGTGGGCAGCGAGGAGTATGCGCTGGAGCCGGGACTGACGATCTACGTGCCCGCCGGGCTTGAGCATGGGGGAGAGGGCGACTTCCGCTCGATCGTGATCTGCGCTCCGCCCTTTGACCCGGATGATCAGATAGTGGTATAGTACGCGCGCCGGGGAGCGTTTGGTCGCTCTTCGTTACAGTCGTCGCGACAGGAGGGACATTTGATGAGAGTCCGCACGGTGCTGATGGTGCTGCTCGCGTCCTTGATGGCGACCGGTGTGTGGGCCCAGGCCCGAACCGCGCCCGCACAGGACGGGCCGAAGCCGGCAATGATCGTTAACGGGCACGCCCTGACACCCGCCGCGTGGGTTGAGGGGCTGAACGGTGAGACCGTCGAGATCGATGGCGTGAGCATGATATGGGTCGGCGCGGCCGCCAAAGACGCCGGTGGCAGCGCGACGATCGAGACCGGAGCCGACGGGAAAATGCTGCAGATACGCGCGGGGACTCGCTCGATGGAGTTCGTTATCCTCCCGCCCGGCGAATTCTGGCGACATCCGTGGGTGCGCCATCTGATCGCGAACGCAAGCGTCTATCAACTGCAGCCGATGCCTTACTGGCCCTACGAGGAGGCCAATCTTCCGTCAACGCCCCCTCATGGCGTGAACTGGAAGCGGCCCTACCTCGATTGGAAGCCTGACGAGTCATGGCTGCTTCTGAACCTCACGCCGCCTCCACCGGCGGAACCGGCTGTCGTTGTGGTCGAGGACGAAGATGAAGACGAGGACGCTGCCGAGGATGAGGCTGCCGAAGAACCCGCCGCTGAGGAGGACACCGCTCCGCCTGCCGATGAAATGGGCGAGATGGGCGACCCGCCACCCGGCGAAATGGGCGGACCGCCTCCCGGCGAGATGGATGAGCCGATGGACGAACCGCCCCCGATGGAGTAACCGGACCGGGGCACAGCAGTCAACACGACCGCCGCGGAGAGAGCATCCCCCGCGGCGGTTTCTTCGTACGTGGAGGCATCCACGCACTGAGCCGCGAACTGAGTGGACGAGGTGATCGAAGATGATGGAAGACGGAAAGTTCAGGCTGTGGGTCGGCGGCTGCGCGCATCTCGCCACCGACCTCAGGCACGGCCGAAAGAGTCTTGAGGATGCGATCACGGACTCCGAGCGTGGGGGAGACGAGGGCGGACCGGCCTTCGACTGGGACATCATGCTGCACCTGGGGGATCTGAAGGGCGCGCAGGATACGCCCTCAGATGAGGACGGCGAGATGTACCTCGATCAGATCGGCTCCGCGGAAAAGCACGTTCGGGCGCACTTTTACAATCTCCTCGGCAACCATGACGCCAGCGGTCCGGAGGAGCCGACGCAGTGGTGGTTCCGCACGTGGATCGATCCGACGGGTGAGAACACGCAGGTCTCGGGCGTGAGCAATGACGCGCGGCCCTTTCCCGTGACGGGCACCTGGGACCGCTACAGCTTCGAAGTCGGGAACATTCTTTTTCTGATGATGGGCGATCGCAATGACGGTGGCCCGCCTGCCGGCCGTGGCCCGACGGGCGGCTACCCGGCCGGCCGCGTCACCGGCGAGCAGTTCGCGTGGTGGCGGGAGATGGTTGAGAATCACCCCGATCACACGATCGTGAGTTGCCACCACCACATGTTGGAGGACACGACCGTCGCGAGCGGTCTGGGTGAGGGCGTGATGGATGACCCGAACACCGGGCGCAGGTATCACGGCAACTTCGAAGACGGCGCGCCTGAGGGGTCGTCGTTCATCTACTTCCTCGACGATGAGCCACATGCCCGGGCGTTCGAGGGCTATCTCGAGGAGAACCCCGGCGCGACGGACCTGTGGCTGGGCGGTCATACACACGCGTTTCCTGATGACACCTTCGGCGGCCGCGGGCACATCGAGCGGAAGTGGGGGACGTGGTTCCTCAATTGCGCGGCGATCACACAGTATCACGCGGGCAAGGCGCCTCTGACAAGGCTGATCACCTTCGAGGATGACAGTGACGAGATCCGCGTGCAATGCTACCTTCACAACAGCGTCTTCGCGCCGGAGGGCTGGTGGAAGCCGGGGGAGAAGCGGTTGAAACTCGCGCGACCGGTGGAGTTGTAGGGCCCACCGTCGGCTGCAACTCGGCGTGAATGCAATGCCCGCCTGCTGGTCGGCGGGCATTGTTATGCGCCCTGATGCCCGAGGAAAGAGCGCGTACACACCGACAGCCCGCCATTGCTGGCGGGCTGTCATTTGATTGGCCCGGCGACGACCTACTCTCCCACACAGTCACCCGTGCAGTACCATCGGCGCTGGAGGGCTTAACT
>JBKHFA010000360.1:0-3210 GCA_046540615.1 Armatimonadota bacterium
CCGCCCTTCGGGCCGGCCCCTCCGACGGCGAACGGCGCACGGCGACGGCACAGGCTGGCGCGCGCGGGGGCCGGCCCCTCCGACGGCTCACGGCCCACTGCGGCCCCTGCCGAGATGTGTGCAAAGGTAAGCCAGAACGGCGACGACAACGGCGACGGCTTTGGGCGACGGCCTGACTGAGGTGATCCGGCTCTGCTCAGCCGAACAAATGTTTCACGTGAAACATTTACCGCTGGACGGGCCGGCACAGTATCTCGTGGACCTTGAAGTCGCCGAGCTTCATCGTCGGCGCGGCGGTCGCGACGATCGCCGTGTCCGACCCGCGCCCGGTTCCCGCTACGAGCACGCACTCTTCATCCTGCGTCACATGCCCCGCGTCGGCGGCCATCAGGCCGATCTCCACGCAGACCTTTGTGCCCTGGCCGAACGTGCGAAGGATGTTCGCCATCGCCGCCCCGGCCTCGTTGCCGTAGAACTCGCCGGTGTGGAAGAGCATGGTGGCCGCGTGAAAAGCGTGCCCTTTCTCCTCAAGGCGCGGGACCAAATCGAGGTCGAATTCCGGCTCATCCTTCCAGCCGAACTGGTGCGGGATGATGATCAGGGTTATGTCGGCGCCCTCCACCATCTCGGCGGCCTTCTGAGCCGTGTCGCCGGTCGTCGAAGCCAACACGATCGTCGAGAGGCCCCTGTCCGTCGCGGCGTCGATCGCGATGCGGAGGGCCTCGTCGGTGTTCATCCTGCCCACCTGCTCGAAATGCGTCGTCTCAATCGTCATGGTCTCTCTCCCCGAATATCAGGTTCATCCTCGTCTGATACTTCTGCGGGCGCGGGGATTGTGCCTGCCGCGTTGCGTTCGAAGGACTGTCGGGACCTGACAGCGAAACTACGCATTCATCCAGACAGATGCTCCCTCCATGGAGAGGCGCATGCCATGATTCAAAGATATCTCATTGCCGGGATGATTGCGCTGATCGCGGCTCAGACAGCGTTCGCGAGCGATGCCGATGACGATCTGCGCGCAGAGCAGCAGGAGTTGCTCGCATGGGCGCAGACGCTTCGCTACCAGGCGCGCGTGAAAGAGGCGATATCCGTCTGCGACAAAATCGTCTCCGCCGATCCGACATGCACCGACGCATGGGTCGAGCACGGCGTCATCGCACTCTCGGAGGCGCGGTTCGTGGTGGCGCAGGAGGACTTCCTCCACGCCCTCGCGCATGACCCGCATCATCCGATGGCGCTTGTCGGCCAGGCGCATGTCCAGCATGCCCTGGGGAACTCCGAGCATGCGCAGCGGAATGCGGCGCGTGCGCTGCAGCGCTGCAACCGGATCATCGACGCGGGCGCGGCCGACGCGCAGACGTGGTACGTTCGCGGACTGGCGAGGATGCTGCTGCAGGACGAGCGCGGGTTGCAGGACTTCGCGACCGCGGTGAGCCTCGACCCGGCGCACATGGACGCGCGTGGCGAGCGAGCGCATATCTACCGCTCGATGGACCGCCTGGATGCCGGCATCGACGAACTCACGCGCGCCGTTGAGATCCGTCCGGACTATGCGGTCGGCTACCTCTCGCGCGCACGGATGCACTACGAGGCCGGTGACCTTGAGCTTTCGATCGCCGACTGTGACGCGGCGCTGCAGGTCAACGCCGATTACGAGCAGGCGTGGCACAATCGCGGACTGGTGAACATCGAACGAGAGGATTTCGAGGCGGCGATTGCGGACCTCACCGAAGCGATCAGAGTGGATCCGGAGTATGCCAGCGCGCACGTCTACCGGGGGCAGGCATATCTCGCCGCCGGAGACACCGATGCCGCGCGCGCCGACTGGGAGAAGACGCAGGAGCTTGACCCGGACGGATGGGCGGGCCAGGCCGCGGAGGAGATGCTGGCGAAGCTGCAGCAGTCGGATGATGCCGAGGCGGACGTCGGCGGATAGTTGCGCGAGACTGCGCCGGCACAGGCGGAAGCCGGGGTCCCGCCTCTCCGATGACAACGACGACGGCAAGGGCAAAGACCACGACAATGGCGCCTGCCACCGCGCGGCCGTTACTCAGAACCTTCCGCATCAGCAGGGCGCGATTCCTTGACTCGCCCCTTCCGCGGTGCTATCCTGTCAATGAAGGCAGCGATCGAGGCCCCGCACGGCAGGAATGCTGCCGCGGGGCTTTTGTAGCCTGTCGCACAGACAGAGGCAGGAGTGACATATCATGGCCGAGACTTCCACATGGAGAACCAAGGTCGGGCTCGCGGAGATGCTCAGAGGCGGCGTCATCATGGACGTCACCACTCCCGAGCAGGCGAAGATCGCCGAGGATTCGGGCGCAGTCGCCGTCATGGCGCTTGAGCGGGTCCCGGCGGACATTCGCAAGGAGGGCGGCGTGGCGCGCATGGCCGACCTCCGCATCATCGAAGAGATCATGGAATGTGTGACCATCCCCGTGATGGCGAAGGCCCGCATCGGGCACTTCGCCGAGGCACAGGTGCTCCAGTCGGTCGGCGTGGACTTCATCGACGAGAGCGAAGTCCTCACGCCGGCGGATGAGAGCTATCACATCGACAAGCACGTGTTCGACGTCCCGTTCGTCTGCGGCTGCACGAACCTGGCCGAGGCGCTGCGACGGATCGGCGAGGGCGCGGCGATGATCCGCACGAAGGGCGAGGCAGGCTCGGGCAACATCGTCGAGGCGACCCGTCATATGCGCGCAGTGCAGACCTCGATCAAGCACCTCACGGGCCTGCGCGATGACGAGCTTATGACCGAGGCGAAGAACATGGGCGCGCCCTACGACCTCGTCAAGCAGGTTGGACACGAGGGCAAGCTGCCGGTGCCGAACTTCGCGGCCGGCGGCATCGCGACACCCGCGGACGCCGCGCTGATGATGCAGCTTGGCGCGGAGAGCGTCTTCGTGGGTTCGGGGATCTTCAAGTCGGAGGACCCGACCGCGCGGGCGAACGCGATCGTCCACGCAACCACCTACTACGAGGACCCGGCCGAGGTGGCCAACGCCTCCCGCGGCCTCGAAGGCGCCGCGATGGACGGTCTCGACGTCCGGTCGATGCCCGACGAGGAGCGGCTGGCGACGCGGGGCTGGTGAGGCGGCGGTTTGCTTCCAGCGGCCAGCTTCCAGCGACCAGCGGCCAGCCAACGACAACGGCCGGCTGACGGCAAAGGCTGAACGACAAACGACACGGGGCGCCGATGAGGAATCG
>JBKHFA010000361.1:0-3193 GCA_046540615.1 Armatimonadota bacterium
ACTCGATCCCCTGGCCGATGCGGTTGGGGCCGCCGCCGAGGATGATGATGTTCGGTCGCCCGCTTGCGCGATGCTCGTCCTCCTCCTCGTAGGTGAGGTAGAAGTAAGGCGTCGCCGCCTCGAACTCGCCGGCGCAGGTGTCCACCAGCTTGACGACCGGCTGCACGCCCAGTTCGCGTCGCAGTGAATGAACGTCATGCTCGGAGACCTGGGCGAGCGTGGAGATCTGCCGGTCGGAGAAGCCCGCGCGCTTGAGGTCGAGCATCTCCTCCCGCGTCATCTCGGCGATGCTCGGCTCTTCGCCCTCGCCCGGCCCGCGTCCCTCGCCGGGCCGCCACCGGGCCACCTCGTCCTGCATCTCGACGATCTCGCTAAGATTGCGCAGGAACCACGGGTCGATCATTGTGCGCTCGTGCAACTGCTCGACGCTCGCCCCGCGCATGAATGCGGCGCGGATCTCGAAGAGTCTGTCCGGATGCGGCCGCTCGATGACCTCCAGCAACTCGTCCAGCGACAGGTCCTCGTAACGACCTCCCGCGCCGTCGCCGCCGAGACCGAAGCGCCCGATCTCCAGCGAGCGGATGGCCTTCTGCAGGCTCTCCTTGAACGTGCGACCGATCGCCATCGCCTCGCCGACGGACTTCATGTGCGTGGTGAGGCGCTCCTCGGCCCCCGGGAACTTCTCGAAGGTCCAGCGGGGGATCTTCGTCACCACGTAGTCGATCGTGGGCTCGAAGCAGGCGGGCGTCTTCTCCGTGATGTCGTTGGGCAACTCGTCGAGCGTGTAGCCGACGGCCAGTTTCGCCGCGATCTTGGCGATCGGGAAGCCGGTGGCCTTCGAGGCGAGCGCCGAGGAACGGCTGACGCGCGGGTTCATCTCGATCAGCACGACCTCGCCATCCTCGGGGTTGATGGCAAACTGGATGTTCGAGCCGCCGGTGTCCACGCCGACCTCGCGGATACACTTGAGCGACATATCGCGCAGAAGCTGGTACTCGGGCTGGCTGAGCGTCTGAGTGGGCGCAACGGTGATCGAGTCGCCGGTGTGTACGCCCATCGGGTCGAGGTTCTCGATCGCGCAGATCACCACGACGTTGTCGGCGGTGTCGCGCATGACCTCGTACTCGAGTTCTTTCCAGCCGACCAGCGACTGCTCGACCAGCACCTCGTTCATCGGGCTGGCGTCTATGCCGCGGAGGATCATGGGCTCGATCTCCTCCGGGGTGTTGATGTGCCCGCCGCCGATGCCGCCGAGAGTCGCCGAGGGGCGCACAACCACCGGCAGGCCGATGCGGTCGATGATGCTGCGGGCCTCGCGCACGTCGGTGGCGACCGCGCTGTCGGTCATGGGCAGGCCCGCCGCGAGCATCGCGTCGCGGAAAAGCTCGCGGTCTTCGGCCTTCTTGATGGCCTTGCGGGTCGCGCCGATAAGCTCGACGTTATGCCGGGAGAGAGCACCGGACTCGGATAGCTCAAGGGCGATGTTCAGGCCGGTCTGCCCGCCGAGTGTCGGCAGGAGCGCGTCGGGCTTCTCGCGCTCGATGATCGCCGCGACGGTATCCACCGTCAGCGGCTCAACGTAGGTGCAGTCGGCCATCTCCGGGTCGGTCATGATGGTGGCCGGGTTGGAGTTTACGAGCGCCACCTCGTAGCCCTCTTCCATGAGGGCCTTGCACGCCTGGGTGCCTGAGTAGTCGAACTCACAGGCCTGTCCGATCACGATCGGACCGGACCCGATGATCAGGATCTTCTTAAGGTCGTCGCGCCTGGGCATGCGTCCTCCCATGTCGTTCTCAAGGCATGATGTGTGTTGATGGATCGGACGGCCTGTCGGACGAACATCGTCGACTCAAAGAAAGACCCGCCCGAAGGCGGGACTGGTGTCAGCGACTCTCCGCGATCTCCTTCATCTCATCGATGAAGATGTCGAAAAGGTAGTGCGAATCGTGTGGGCCAGGCCCCGCCTCCGGATGGTACTGCACCGAGAAGATCGGCAGTTCGGTGTGCCGCAGGCCCTCAAGGGACTGATCATTGAGGTTGATATGCGTGACCTCGACATCGTCGGGCAGGCTCTCGGGGTCCACGCAGTAGCCGTGGTTCTGTGTCGTGATCTCGATCGCGCCGGTCTCAAGGCGCTTGACCGGGTGGTTGCAGCCGCGGTGACCGTACTTCAGCTTGTACGTGGCGCCTCCGAAGGCATGGCCGAGAAGCTGCTGGCCGAGGCAGATGCCGAACATCGGCAGTCCCGGTTGCATCAGTTGCTTGATCTCGTCGATGACGTAGCCAAGGGCCGCCGGGTCGCCGGGGCCGTTGGAGATGACTATCCCGTCGGGCTCCCACTCCCTGATGCGGTCGGCGCTCGTGGTGCAGGGCGCCACGATGACCTCGCAGCGCCGCTGGACCAGATGGCGGAGCGTGTTCTGCTTGATGCCGCAGTCGATGACCACCACGCGGAAGCCGAACCACAGTTCATCGGCCTCAAGGTAACCCACGGGAGAAACGCCCGTGCCGCCGTAGGGCATGTATGCGCGGGGGAAGTCGGTCTCTTCCTCGTCGATGTAGCCTTTCGGCCCCCAGCGACGCGGGGAATCGTGGATGACCTCCCTGACGAGGTCGCGTCCCGACAGCGGGGGGATCTCATTCGCCCGGGCCACCAGCGATTCGGGGTCGAGGTCCTCGGTGGAGATGATGCCCATCTTCCAGCCCTCATCGCGCAGATGGGTGGTGAGCTTTCGCGTGTCGATGTCGGAGATGCCGACGATTTCGTTGTCGCGGAGGAACTCGCCGAGGCCTCTGTCCGCGCGCCAGTTCGAGGGGGTGTCGTTGTATTCGCGGACCACAAAGCCCTCAACCCACGGTCGCCACGACTCCATGTCGTCGGGGTTGATTCCGTAGTTGCCGATCTCGGGGTAGGTCATGGTCACGATCTGGCCGCGGTAGGAGGGATCGGTCAGCACTTCCTGGTAGCCGACCATGCCGGTATTGAAGCAGATCTCGCCGAAGGCTTCGCCTTCGGCCCCGAAGTTGTATCCGTTGAAGACCGTGCCGTCCGCCAGTGCGAGTAGGGCGGGCCGCCTGTCTCGAGCCATTGATTCACCTCTGGAGTTTTTCGGCAGGGGGTGCGGTGCATCGGTTTACCCTTTGCTCATTATGCCACAAGCCCGCTTGTGATGCAATCGGATGCGGCATGAGA
>JBKHFA010000362.1:0-3187 GCA_046540615.1 Armatimonadota bacterium
GTTCGAGCCGCCCGCCATCACCGGCGAGGAGTCGCAGGGCGTCCTCGACTGCCTGCTGGCGCTCTACCGCGCCACCGGGAACGCGCGCTACCTCGCCCCCGTGCCGCGGGCCATCGACTACCTCCGCGAGTCGCTGCTGCCGGACGGACAGCTCGCGCGCTTCTACGAACTTGAGACCAACCGACCGATCTTCTTCGACCGCGACTACGCCATCACCTACCACGCCGAGGAGATGCCGACGCACTACGGCTTCCTCCGCGAGAGCCGCCTTGACGGCATCGAGGCCGAATACGAGCGCCTGCTGGCCGAAGGACCATCCGCGCCACCGGCCCCTCCCCCATCGCCCGACGAGGTCGCGGCGATCATCGACGGGATGGATGAACGCGGCGCGTGGGTCGAGAAGGGCGCTCTCGACGCCTGGGACCGCGAGCCGGAGACCGGCCTCATCGAGAGCAGCAAATTCATAGCCAACGTCCGGGCACTCGCGGCGTACGTCGAATCTCACTGAGGCGCGCGTTCATGCACGGAGTTGACAGCCCGGGCGACTGGCCCCAAGCCGGGGGCGGCGGGTGTCCTCAGAATGTCGGTGCAGCCAGGCGCAACGATCCCGACGCGATCTTTCTGCGCAGAAGATCTGGACTCCGGGCGCCCTCGCCCGGAGAGCCGTTACGACGGCCTGATGCGGCGAAAACGGCGTCCAGGCGAGGGTGCCTGGACCACACACGCAGGGCGAAATGCTCCCGGGAAGGGAGAGCACAGATCAGCCACCGACATTAGCGTCTGCCCCCCGGACGGCTTGCGGCTGCCGGCCTCCGCGGGATATAATGAGCGCGAACTGGTATGAGCATATCCGAGGGGTAGATGCGCCGGGAATCCCCTCCCGGCGACAGGGAGTGTCCAACCGTGAGCGAGACCATCCACACCGAATGTTTCGATGAGACCCCGACGCGGGTTGTATTCGGCGAGGGCGCACTCGGAAGCAGCAGGGCCTGCCTCGCCGGCATGGGCATTGAGAAAGTACTGATCGTCTGCGGCGAAAACGTGGCGAAGCTCGATCAGATCGAGGCATTCACGCTGGCCTGCGAGGGCTGCATCGAGATCGAGGTCTTCTCGGGGGCCGAGCCCGATCCGACCGACGAGAACGTGCGGGAGGGCGGCGCGGTCGGGCGGGCGTTCGATGCCGGCGCGGTCATCGGCATCGGTGGCGGCTCCTCGATGGACTGCGCGAAGGCCGTCGCGGCGGAGATCGGCGCCGAGGGCTGGATCGACAGGCAGGACCGCCCCGGCGAGCCGACACAGATCGACCACGAGGTGCTGCCGATCGTCTGCGTGCCGACCACGGCGGGGACCGGCTCGGAGGTCAATCCCTTCTCGGTCATCACCTTCACCGAGACCGAGCGGAAGCTGGTGCTCAACCACGACGACCTTTACCCGCGATGCGCGGTGCTGGACCCGACGCTGCTTGTGAGCGCGCCGAAGATGGTGCGCGTGGCGGCGGGCCTCGACGCGCTCACGCACGCGGTCGAGAGCTACCTGAGCACCCGCGCGACTCCCGGCACCCGCAAACGGGCGGGGGAAAGTATCCGCGGCGTGGCGAAGTATATTGCGAGAGTCGCCAGTGACGCCGAGGACATGCAGGCCCAGGCGGGCATGCAGCGCGCGGCGATGGTCGCGAGCCTGAGCTTCGCGCAGACGCGACTTGGGATCGTCCACGCGATGGCGCTGCCGCTCTCGGCGCTCTTCGGCGTGCCGCACGGGGTCGCGAACGCGATCCTGCTGCCGCACGGGATGCGCTTCAACATCGAGGCCGATCCGGAGGGCCTTGCGGGGATCGCGGCATATCTCGGCGTACATGTCGAGGACATGTCCACCGAGGAGGCCGCCGAGGCCGCGCCGGAGGTCGTCTCCGCGATGGCGCAGGACATCGGCGCCCCGACCACGATGAGCGAGGTCGGCGTGGAGCCCGACGCCATCGAGCGCATGGCCGACGACGCCATGCAGTCGGCGCATGTGCAGGTCAACCCGCGCGAGATGAACCGCGAGGACGTCATCGCGGTCTACGAGGCAGCGATGGACGGTCGAAGGGGAAAGTGAAGAGTGAGAAGTGAAAAGGGAACGACGGACGGCCACTGCGGCATGACCTCGTCTCCTTGAGCCGCTGATAGGACGGGCTTCCAGCCCGTTGCCGTTCTGAAGCCGTTGTTGTTGTGGCCCCGGCGCCCTCGCCGGGGGTTTCGCCGCAAGCGGAGGAGATCATGGAACTCAGCCAGGTCACCAGTTGCGCAGAAAAGATCATCGAATCGATCGAGACGGTCATCGTCGGCAAGCACAACGCGGTGGAGATGACCGTCGCGGGCTTTCTCTCCGGCGGGCATATCCTCATCGAGGACATCCCCGGCGTGGGAAAGACGATGCTCGCGAAGACGCTCGCCAAATCCGTCGGCGGGAGCTTCAAGCGCGTGCAGTTCACCCCCGACCTGCTCCCCGCCGACGTGACGGGAAGCTCGGTCTTCAACCAGGTCGAGGGGTGCTTCGTGTTTCGCGAAGGACCCGTCTTCGCCAACGTGGTGCTGGCCGACGAGATCAACCGCGCAACGCCGAAGTCGCAGGCGGCGATGCTGGAGGCGATGGAGGAGTTCCAGGTGACCGCCGACGGCGTCACCTACGACCTCCCGAAGCCCTTCTTCGTGATGGCCACCGAGAACCCGATCGAGTACGAGGGCACCTACCAGCTTCCCGAGGCGCAGCTTGATCGGTTCATCATGCGCGTCTCACTCGGCTATCCGTCCGCTGACGACGAGGTGGAGATCCTCACTCGGCAGATCAAGCACCATCCGATCGAGGATGTCACGCAGGTGCTTGACGAGGGCGACGCCGCCAGGCTGCAGGAGTCGGTCCGGGACGTGTTCCTCGAAGAATCGCTCAAGGAATACATCGTCACGATCGTCGGCCGCACGCGGGAGCACCCCGACCTTGAGTTGGGCTCCTCGCCGCGCGGCTCTCTCGCACTGATGCGCTGCTCGCAGGCGCTGGCGGCCGTGAGCGGGCGGGATTACGTGCAGCCCGACGACATCAAGCGCGTGGCGGTGGAGTGCCTCGCACACCGGATGATCGTCAAGTCCGAGCAGAGCATCCACGGCCTGCGCGGAACGCAGATCGTCGAGGAGATTCTGCAGAGCGTCCCCGC
>JBKHFA010000363.1:0-3150 GCA_046540615.1 Armatimonadota bacterium
CCCCCTCTCCCTTGCACCTCGCAAACGACGCGAGGTGTGGCGGGACGAGGGGGGAAGAACGACCACGACAAACGACAACGCCGTCCCGCCGTTCGCTGATAGCTGGACGCTGAAAGCTGGTTCGGTCGTTCGTCATCCGGCTCACGACACAGGCCGGAGTCCGGCCTCTCCGACGACAACGGCCAACGACCGGGCCGTCCCGCCGTTCGTCGTTCCTGGCAACTGGCAACTGAAAGCTGGTAGCTTCAATGCGCTCAACACCAAAAGGTCTCCGCACCCACATCGGGCTCTTCGGCAGGCGCAACGTCGGCAAGTCCAGCCTGCTCAACTCCATCACCCGTCAGAGTGTCTCCATCGTCTCCGAGCAGGCCGGGACCACGACCGACCCGGTGGAGAAGCCGATGGAGCTTCTGCCGCTCGGGCCGGTCCTCTTCATCGACACCGCCGGCATCGACGACGTCGGCACTCTCGGCGAGTTGCGCGTGCAGAAGACACGCAACGCCTTCGACCGCACCGACATCGCGGTGCTCATCACCGACGGCGAGTGGGGGCCCTTCGAGCAGGGCATCCTCACCGAGTTCGCCGATCGTGACGTCCCGATCATCGTCGTTTTCAACAAGGTGGATCTGCGCGATCCGCCCGCCGACGTCGTTGCGATGCTCGATGAGGGCGAGATCCCGTGGGTCCGCACCATCGCCTCCGAGCGCGAGGGCATCCTCGACTTCCGGCAGGCGCTGCTCGACGCCGCGCCGCCGGAGTTGCTGGAGGACCTGCCGATCGCCGCCGACCTGGTGGGTCCGGGCGGGCTCGCGGTGCTGGTGGTGCCCATCGACAAGGAGGCCCCGAAGGGCCGCCTGATCAACCCGCAGGTGCAGACGATCCGCGATCTCCTCGACGGCGACGCCTACTGCATGGTCGTCAAGGAGCGCGAGTTGCGCGACGCCCTCGGCCGCCTGCAGGGCGACCCGGAGCTCGTGGTCACCGATTCGCAGGCGTTCTTGAAGGTGGCCGCCGACACGCCGCCGCAGGTCCCGATGACCAGCTTCTCCATCCTCTTCGCGCGCCTGCGGGGCGACCTCGTCACCCAGGCGGAGGGCGCCGTCGCGGCGGAGACGCTCAGGCCCGGCGACCGCGTGCTCGTCGCCGAGGCGTGCTCGCACCACCCCATCGCCGATGACATCGGCCGCGTGAAGATTCCGCGCTGGCTCACGCAGTACGTCGGCGGCGCGCTCGACTTCACCACCGTGGAGGGCCACGACTTCCCCTCCGACCTCGCCGAGTACAAGCTCGTCATCCACTGCGGCGCGTGTATGCACAACCGCCGGGAGATGCTCTCGCGGCTGATGCACTGCCGCCACGCGGGCGTGCCGATCACGAACTACGGCGTGATCATCGCGCACACGCTCGGCATCATCGAGCGCGCGCTGGGGCCCTTCCCCGCCGCGCTCGAGGCATGGCGCGTCGGGATGCGGGAGGCGGGCGCGTATGCTGAGTAGGGCTTTCCTGCGTGGGAGGTCGGCGCTGTCGTCCCGTGGCACGGGCGTCCCGCCCGCACGTCGTTCGGTGACCCGATACCATTCGAGTGTCGTTTGCCGTCGGAGGGGCCGCCTGAGGCGCGCATGTCGTTTATGCGCGACGAAGTCGGCCCGCGATCTCCCGACTCCTGGTGGGCTGAAGCCATCTCCTGATCGCGATGCCGCGGGCCGACTTCGCCTCCTGCAAACGACGCAGGAGGCTCAGGCGGCCCCTCCGTACGACCTCACTTTTATACACATCCTGGAATGCGGTCGTTTGCCGTTGGAGGGGCCGCACGAGTGCGCATGTCGTGACGCTGCGCGAGCGCAGGTCCTGGCGCCACGAGGTCGGCCCACTCGGTTGTTCGGTCCACAGCCATTCAGACGACCGTGGAGGGCCGACCTCAGCCCTCACAAACAACGACCCTGTCGCTTCGCTCGGGGTTGGGGCTTCGTGCGGTCCCTCCACGGCGGCCCGCGACGCAAAGCCTCGCGCCGCGAGATGTGTATAAAGGTGAACCGTACGACAGACGACCTTCAACGGGCGCCGAAACGCACCTGCTGGCCATGTCCCGCAATGGGGGGAGAGCCTCATGAGCGGCCTCCCACTCTCTGAGGACATGCCCCGCTCGCACATCGAGGCGTGGCTGCGCGAGGACGATCCGGACCGCCTCGATGAACTCTGGCGCGTCGCCGATGAGGTCCGCCGCGAGCATGTCGGCGATGAGGTCCACGTGCGCGGCCTCCTCGAGGTCTCCAACTCCTGCGTCCGCTCCTGCACGTACTGCGGGCTCCGCGCGGAGAACGCCGACCTCCCGCGCTACCGCCTGCGCGCCGACGAGATACTCGCCGCCGCGGAGCAGACCGCCGAACTCGGCTGGGGGACCGTCGTGATGCAGGCAGGGGAGGACTACGCGATCACGCGCGAGTGGATGGCCGATGTGATCCGCGAGATCAAGCGCCGGACACCGCTCGCGGTGACGCTGAGCCTCGGCGAGCGCCCCCGCGACGATCTCGCCGCATGGCGCGAGGCGGGCGCAGATCGCTATCTGCTGCGCTTCGAGACCTCGGACCCGGTGCTCTACGCGCTGATTCACCCGCCGCTGACGCCCGGCGAGCCGAACCGCATTGAGCGCCTCCGCTGGCTGCAGGAACTCGGCTACGAGGCCGGCGGTGGCGTGATGATCGGCATTCCGGGGCAGAGCTACGCGGTCCTCGCGCGGGACATCGACCTCTTCCGCGCGATGGACCTCGACATGATCGGTGTCGGCCCGTACATCGCGAACCCCGACGCGCCGCTCGGCTGCGGCGAGCTTGCCCCGCCGAAGCTGCCTGAGGGCGAGCAGGCGCCGGCCGATGAACTGATGGCGTACAAAGTGGTCGCGCTGACCCGCATCGTGCGGCCCGACGCGAATCTGCCATCCACGACCGCGCTGGCGACGATCAACCGCGAGTCGGGGCGGCAGCTTGGCCTTGAGCGCGGGGCGAACGTCATCATGCCGAACGTGACGCCGCCGCGCTACCGCGAGATGTACCGCATCTATCCGGGGAAGGCCGGGTATTCGGAGACGGCGCAGGCATGCGCGGACAGCCTCCGGGAGTTCCTGCGCTCGATCGGTCGCCGCGTCGGCGAGGG
>JBKHFA010000364.1:0-3142 GCA_046540615.1 Armatimonadota bacterium
CCGACGGACCCCAAAGGTGACCTGAGATCGAGACAAATCTTCTATCTCGCGCCCGGAAGTCCCGCTCTGTCGGGACTGGTCCGCCGGGCCTGCATGCTCAGAATCGGGACAGATCGGGGGGAACTTGAGGCTGCATAATCTCGTCCTCGAAGATGTTACACGGAGGTCCCATCGCCCGTCGCTCGAAGTTACATTCACCGACGCTGATAACACGCCCGGAGGGGACACCGCCATGCGTCTGATATTGATGATCTGCCTGACCGTGACGGCCACCACGGCCGCCTTCGCCGCGCCCGCGCTCACCGAGCGCCCGCTTCTTGTGACCGAGAGCTTTGAGGGAGAGCCCGACGGCTGGGTCGTGCACCTTAACCGCGGCGGCGAGGGCTCGATGGCGACCGTGGCGGACGGCATCCTCGGGCGGCAGTGCCTGCAGGTGACGCCGACGCGCACTCATGCGCCGGACGACCGCCAGCTTGCCTCGAATGTGCATCTGCGCTACGAGACGGTGTCGCTGAACGCAGACACGCCCTACCGGCTGTCGGTGTGGATGCGCGCCACGTCACCGAAGTTCGTGACGATGAAGGTGCGGCGCCGCGATGTCGAGGAGTCGGTCTCCGCCCGCGCGGTGCAGGTCGGGCCGTCGTGGCAGCAGTATACATTCGACTTCACGCTGCCCGAGGATTACCCCGATGGCACCCCGCAGTTTCTGCTCGCGGACGATCTCACTCCCGTCTTCTTTGACGCGATGACGATCAGCGAAACGCCGGACGATTCTCTCGCGCCCGCTGACTATCTGCGCTTCAACGAAGCGGTCGGCGGCCCGTCCGCATCCGTCGTGCGCTTCGTTTCGAACTTCGACGATGACGCGCACGGATGGCTGCTGCACCTCAACCGCGGCGCCAGAGCCGAGATGGCGCATGACGCCGAGGCTGGAGTCGTGCGGGTGACGCCGGAAGCACTTTGTGCTCCCGACGATCAGCCCTTCGAGACGAACATTCATCTGAAGTATGAGGGCCTGGCGCTGAAGGCGGGAGTTGATTACGTCTACTCCGCCCGCCTGCGGGCAGAGGAGCCTCGCAACGTGGGTTTGCGCCTGCGTCCCGGGGGCACCGGCTCATCCCATGGCGTCGCAAGTGTCGAGGTCGGTCCCGAGTGGCAGACATTCGAGGAGCCCTTCACGCTGGAGGAGGACATGCCGTCGGCCATCGCGCAGGTGCTGATCGGCGGCGAGACCGCGCCCGTGTGGGTGGATGACATCGTCATTCGCGAGGCCTCCTGCGGTGATACACCGCCGGAGGGCGTGATCGAGCGCGGCGCCCTGTGGCTGCGGCCGGAGGTCGTCGAAGTCGAGGGCGGCGACGGGCCGCTCGCGGGCATGACGGAGCTTGCACGGGACCTCCCCGAGAGCTTCCGGCTGCAGCTTGCGGCGGACATGTTCGGCGCGGATGCGCTGCGGCTCGCTCTCGTCGGCGACGATGGCGCAATGAGCGTCGATATCGGCGAGAACGTCGTTGTCCGCGACGCCGCGGGGAATGAACTGCTTCGCGAGGCGCTCGCATCGAGCGACTGGGCGCCGGGCGAGGCTCTGACAGTGACACTGGAGCGGACCGACGGCGAGTTGACGGCGGTCATCGGCGAGACCCACGCGCTGACGCTGGACGATGCAGATTTCGACCGCGTGATGATCGGTGCGTCCGGTGAGGCGGAGATCGCGATCCTGAAACTGGAGGGAGCCGAGATGCTGCCACTCGAACGACCCGACGGGAGCACTGAGAAGCAGGAATACACCGATCCGGTGACGGGGAACCGGATCGCGCGCCTCACACACTCGCCTTACAATGACAAGCATTCGTACTACGACGTCAGCCCGTGGAGCCCGGACGGATCGAAGATATTCTTCACCTCCGCGCTGCCAGGAGAGCGTGACGCGACGGTCTACGTCATGGACGCCGATGGCACGAATATCCGCAAAGTCGGCGAGGGCGACAGCTTCAGCATGCACACCGGCGCGTTCCCGCAGTGGGGGCCGGACGGCACGCTTTACTTTCACACGGGGTACACCACCGAAAGCGGCGAGCGCCAGAGGGGAATGAAGCGCGTGTGGCTCGACGAGGATCGAGTGGAGAAGATCCCGATCAGCGCGCGGCAGATCTCGCTGGCGACCGGCGACCTGCTGTGGATGGAGAATCGGCGCGGTGAGGATGATCCGGTGCGCGGCCTCTACGCCGCCGAGGCCGATGGCAGCGACCCGCGCATGCTCATCGCCACGGAGGACATCGAGGCGCTCTCGCCCACGCGCGACCGCCACGATGAGTGCGCGAGCCTCGGCCTGACGAACTGCAAGTGGTCGCCGGACGGCACGAAGGTGATGGTGGTGCTGGTCGGCAGCAGCGAGACAGGCTCGCGGCTGGTCAAGGAGATTTACATCGCGAACGCCGACGGCAGCGACCTCAAGTTCGTGATGACCTTCGCGCACCATCACATGTGGCATCCGAACTCGCAGCAGGTCATCGCTAACTGCGACGACGGCCTCTTCATCGTCAACTACGACGGGACCGGGAAGCGCAAGATCTCGGATCTCGCGCAGGGCCATCCGTCCTTCAGCCCGGACGGCTCGATGATCGCCACGGACTGCTTCGGCGGCGAGTATTCGGACATGGTGGTGCTGATCGACCCGGAGACCGGCGAGGTCGAGCCGCTGGCAAGTTGCCCGACCGTCCACGGCCGCTCGCATGAGGTTGGCACCCACCCGCACCCGTCATGGGCGCCCGATGGCAAGTCCGTCATCTACGATTCCGATCAGGAGGGGCATGTGCAGGTCTACCAGGCGTTCGTTGAGTGACGGCCGGGGAGTGAAGATGGGGCATCGGGGATGGGGGACGACGGGGATTCCCGGCGTCCAGGCGCCCTCCTCGCCTGGACGCTGCACCCACGAGCGCGGGACGCAGCCGCATCCGGTCTGGTCGCATGACGGCACGCGGGTACTGTACGATTCGGATGAGAGCGGCAGATCGCAGATTTACGAGGTGCATGTGGGCGACTGAACGGATTTCGGGGACGGGAAAAGGCAACCGAAGGCTAATGTATCTATGCATTACGCACATCTTGACAGCCCGCCGGTGGGCCTTTTGTCGTCAGGAGG
>JBKHFA010000365.1:0-3141 GCA_046540615.1 Armatimonadota bacterium
CTGCGCGAGGAAACGATGTGTCCGCGAGGTACTCGTTGTCCGATCTCAATCAGACCGCGTTGGGGGCGATTCGATGCGGGGTCGTCGCCATCGGGCCGGGCATCGTGTTTTTCCGCGTGTCGGAGGTCCCCGTGCCCCGCGTCCCGAATTGACGGCCATGTTTCTCCGGGATGTGTGCTACCGAAGGGGCGCGTGCACCGGGTGAGGGATCGATCGACCGATGACGAAGCGATCCAGTCTCACAGCCAGTCGAATTGTCCGGGTGCTGCTTGTCTGTGTCGTATTCCTCTTCCTGGCGAACCTCTGGACGCGCCAGGGCGCGCTCATCACACTGGCGTCGCAGGTCGCGATGGCGGTGCCCCCTGTGCCCGCGCTGGCGGCGTTACTTCTGCTGCTCGCGCTCCTGCGGCCGCTGCGGAGGATCGGCTTCGACCGCCGGCAGGTCATCGCAATCTACTGCTTCCTGACGCTGGCCGTGGCGCTGACTTCCGGCGGGGCGATGCGCTTTTTCCTCCCCTCCCTGCCCTCGCTTTTTTACTTCGCCTCGCCTGAGAACAACTGGGAGCAGTTCCACGAGCACATTCCATCGTGGATGGCCCCGCGCGATGAGGGCGTCATCCAGGCGTACTTCGAGGGGGCGCAGGCTGAGGTCGTCCCGTGGGAGGCGTGGGTCGGGCCGCTGGGCATCTGGATGCTCTTCTTCCTGGCGTTCTTCGGGCTGCAGATATGCCTGGCGCTGATCTTTCGGCCCGAGTGGGAGGAGAGCGAGCACCTCATCTACCCGCTGGCCGAGTTGCCGCTGATGCTCTCGGGCGAGCATCAGTCCGAGCTTGCGATCTGGCGCGACGGCCTCTTCTGGGTGGGCTTTCTGCTGGTCTGCGGCCATCACACCCTCAACATCGTGAACGCGTTCAACCCCGGTGTCGCGGCACTCGGCCTGCGGACGGACGTCGGCGGCCTTTTTCAGGAGTGGCCGCTGTCGTCGCTGCAGCCGCTGCAGTTCGCCTACCGCCCGTTCATGTTCGGCCTCGGCTACCTGATGCCGACGGAGATACTCCTGTCCACCGTGGTCTTCTACCTCGTCTACCTCAAGGGCATCGCCCTGAGCGCCGCGCTGATGGGCCGGATGATCCCCGGCCTGCCCTACCGGAACCAGCAGGCCGGCGGGGCGTTCCTCGGCATGGCGCTGATCCTCATCATCGCCGCCCGTGGCCGCATCGCGTCGGTCTTCCGCCGCCTGTGGGAGCCGGGCGAGGGCTCGCGGGCACTTCCGGTCGCGACGATCCTCTGTGCGCTCGGCGTGGCGGTGTTCTGGCGCATCGCCGGGATGAACTGGCTGGTGCTGTGCGGCTTCTTCGGCCTCGCCTACGCATTCGCCATCTCCCACGCGCGGGTCCGAGCCGAGTCGGGCTTCCCGCACAACTGGGTGCGCCCGCTCGCGCAGGAGCGGGATATGCTCGTGAATCTGCTCGGCACCGAGCGTCTGGCGATGGGCGAGGGGATGCGCAGCCTCACCCTGATGTCCAGCATCTTCTACATGTCCCGCGGATACCTCCCGCAACTGATCGGCTTCCCGCTCGAGGCATTCAAGATCGGCGGCGAGGTCCGAATTCAGACCCGTCACATGGCGTGGCTGATGGTGATCGCGGTCGTGCTCGGCTCGGGCATGGCGTGGTGGATGCACCTGTCCGCCTACTACCAGTTCGGCGCCAACATCCTCGAGGGCGGCACCACGGCCGGAGGCTATCGCGTGGAGCTTGTCCGCCAGGGCTACGAATCGCTGTCAGGCTGGGCGCGCGGACATGAGGGGCCGAAGCCGCGCGAGGCGACGGCGACCGCCGCGGGCTTCGCGCTCGTGCTGCTGCTCGCCGGCGCGCGCCGCCTCTTCCTGCGCTTCCCGCTCCACCCGGTCGGCCTGCTGATTGCGCTGACGGAGGGGTATAACGCGTGGGGGATGCTGCTGCTTGTGTACATCATCAAGACGATCGTCCTGCGCATCGGTGGCATGAGCACCTACCGCCGCCTGATCCCGCTGTTCATCGGGATAGTCGTGGGGCACTACGTGGCGGCGGGGCTCGTCTGGAGCCTCATCGCCTCCTACGGCGGCGAGGGCTTCGACAGATATCCGGTCTGGTTCTGACCTTTGTGGCACACGGAAAAGGGAAGTGCCGTCGGAGGGGCCGGCCCCGAAGGGGTTGATCGTGGGCGAGCGTCGTTTGCTCGCGCACGATCAATCGCCTGACCGGCCCGCCGTTCCTGCCTCACACCCGATTCCGCCCTGGGGGGCGGTCTCGGGCGGCCCCTGCTGCGGCAATCGGTGTCAGCGTGGTGGAGGTCCGCCCGGTAGGCGGGGTGAAAGGTGCCCCGGCATCGACGGCTCGGTCGCAGGTCGCCCCTGAGGAGTGAGACGAATGCGTGGCTTGACAGTACTGTGCTGCATTGGGCTGGCAACATCGATGGGTGTCTCCAGCGCTGAAACCGGACTCCGTGACGTGATTAACAGCGCGTGGGACCACCCGCTGGTCACCGACGTGGAGGTCGTACGACACATTACGAACACGCGCGCGGTGCTCGAGACTGACGGCGGCTCCGCGCTCATCCGCTCCCCCGGCATCACCGGCGTTCGCGTCGGCGACGAGCAGCTTTCGTGCGAACGCGCCGGCCGCGACCTCGTCTCCGTCGAACTCCCGCCCGGCCGGCATGAGATCGAGGCATTGACCGGCGGCGAGTCCCCCGAGGCCGCGGCGCCGTCTGAGCCGACCGCGCGGGTCGTGGACAGTCAGGAGACATTCGCCGAGGCGGCAGAGGCGCTCGGCCCCGGTGACGAACTGGTCATCGCCGACGGCATCTACCGCGACTGGTCGGTGACTCTCGCCGCGGAGGGCACCGCCGATCGGCCGATCGTTGTCAGGCCGCAGACACCCGGCGGCGCGATCTTCCGGGGGACGGTCAGCTTTGAGCTCACCGGCAGTCACATAGTGCTGCGGGGCCTCCGATTCGAGCACGCCGGACCGAGCAGCGTGGTCCGCCTCGCCGGAGCGACCGACTGCCGGGTCACGCAGTGTCAGTTCTTCTACTGCGGCAACCCCTCCTCGACCTTCGGGCACATCCTGGCGGTTGACATGGAGAGCGATCGCAACC
>JBKHFA010000366.1:0-3132 GCA_046540615.1 Armatimonadota bacterium
ACGTGGGATGACAAAGAGGCGGTCGCTGTCGTGTGGTGGGCGAACCACTGCCCGACCGTGCAGAGATACGAGGAGCGCTTCATCGAACTCGTCGAGGACTACAAGCCGCGCGGCGTGGAGTTCGTCGCGGTGGCCTCGAATGACGTCGAGCAATACCCGGCCGACGACTTCGACAAAATGAAGGAGCGCGCCGAGGAGAAGGGGTACAACTTCCCCTACGTCTACGATGAGACCCAGGAAGTCGCCCGCGCCTGGGGCCCGGAGCGCACGCCCGACGTCTTCCTCGTCAATCCCGAGGGCTTCGTTGTCTACCGCGGCGCGATCGAGGATTCCGAGCATGTGGACCAGGTCGAGCGGAAGCATCTGCGCGAGGCGCTCGACGAGATGCTCGCCGGCGAACCGATCTCGGTGAAGAACACCGATCCGCATGGCTGCACGGTGAAGTGGAAGAAGTGATCGGCGCAACGCAGTGACGGGCACATAACCCTCGCGGTCGGGGCAGACGAACGCCCCGGCCGCGTCATAGTGTACGAAGGTCTGCGGCGTCCGCCGGTGAATTGAGGGGCGACATTGACGGAAACCGTCGCATGGAGGCGATCGTCGTGAATGAGCCGACCCCCGGAGATTTCGTGCGCGTTCTTGAGCGCTGGCCGCAGTTTGCCGAACGTTACTGGTGGGAGGACCCCGAGCGGCCTGACCTCGGCTGCTTCGGCACCGGATACAACAACTGGGGCGTGCAGACGAATCAGAAGTACCTCGGTGCGATGGCGGTGCTGGCCGCGGCCCCGGACCTCGACGAGGCCGCCGCCGGGATGTCGCGCGAGCAGATTCTCGATCGCGCGCTGCGGGCCCTTCGCTTCTCCATCGCCAGCCACGTCTCCGGCGATCATCACTGCGCGGACGGGACGCAGTGGGGGCACACGTGGATCTCACTGCTGGGCGTCGAGCGGATGATGCATGGTGTCGAGGCGATCGACGAGCAGCTCACCGACGAGGACCGGGCGGGGCTTCGGCGGATGTTCGTCTCGGAGGCCGACGCGCTGCTCGACCTGCCGATCACCGCGACGAAGTGGGCGGCCGATGGCGGCAACCGGCCCGAGTCGAACCTGTGGAACGGCGCTTTCCTCGCGCGGACGGCGCGGATGTACCCGGATGAGGACCACGTGAACCTGTGGACGGAGCGAGGCACGCGCTTTTTGCTCAACAGCATCTCCATCGAGGCCGACGCGGATGATGACACGATCGTCGCCGGAAAACCACTGAGCGAGTGGCACATCGGCCCGCAGTTCTTCGACAACTACGCGCTCGACCACCACGGCTACCTCAACGTCGGATACATGCACATCTGCATGAGCAACATGGCAATGCTGCACTTCGCCTGTGAGACCGCCGGATGGGAGCCGCCGGAGGGGCTTTACCATCACGGCCGCGAACTCTGGGACCTGATGCGGCGCCTGCTCTTCGCGGACGGCCGCCTCTGCCGCATCGGCGGCGACTCGCGCCAGCGCTACTGCTACTGCCAGGACTACCTGCTCCCGAGCCTGCTGCTGGCGGGCGAGCTTTTCGGCGACGAACATGCCGCGGAGCTTGAGGTGGGCGCGCTTGAGCTGATCCGCCGGGAGCAGGAGATCTCCGGCGACGGCAGCTTCATGTCCCACCGCCTCGCCCGGATCGAGCGCGAGAGCCCCTACTACTTCACGCGCCTCGAGGCGGACAAGGCCGTCGTGCTGTCGATGAACGCCTACTGGCGGCGCGCGCTGGATATCCCGACGCACCGGCCGGAGGAGTCCTTCGAGGAGAGCGCGCGCGGCGGGTGGATCGAGCCCGAGCACGGGGCTGTGATGCACCGCTCGCCGCGGAGGATCGCCTCGTGGAGCTGGCGGGCGTGGGCGCGGCCGCAGGGGCTGTGCCTGCCGCCGGATTCGGGCGACCTTGCCGAGTGGGACCGGAACATGGCGGGGCTGGCGCTGCCGCTGGGGGCGGCGGGCCGGGCGGAGGTGCTCGACCACGAGCAGACGCTCTTCGAGGGCGGGTTCGTCACCTGGGGCGTGATGGACGACAGCGCAGGGGCGGTGCTCGCCGAGGGATGGAAGTTCCCGAGCGCGCTTGAGCATCGCTACGCGGTCGCGGCGCTGCCTGATGAGCGCACGATGGTCGTGCTGGAGCACTGCGTGGCGCCCTTCCGCTGCTACCTGGCCGAGGTCAGGGGCCTCAAGCTCAACGTGCCGAACGACGTCTTCAACTCCATGCACCGGACGTACGCCTCAGCCGGCGGCTCAATCAGAGCCCGCGGCGATGATCCGGCCAGCGCGATCGCGCTTGATTCGCGCTGGGCCTGCGTGGATGACACCATCGGCGTGGTCGGCGTCTACGGCGCAGACGGCCTGACGCTCCACCAGGCGGGCGAGCGGCGGGCGTCGGGATACGCAGAGAGCCTCTTCTACGACGAACTGTGCTTCCCGTGCACAGCGCCGTCGGCCGCCGGTGGCTCGGCCCTGCCCTACCTGGAGTTTGCGCCCGGAGAGATCGTTCTCGACTGCGCAAGCATCGTTCTCTCCGGCGCGAACGCGGAGGAGACCGCCGAGGTCGCAGAGTCGGTGGAGCGCATCGACCTCGACGCGGAGATGCTGCGCGGCGTCCTGGTACCCGGAGCCGACGGCGCTCGCTACGCGGTGCTGGCGAACGTCGGCGGAGAATCCGCCGAAGTTGCCCTGCCGGTCGAGTCTCCGAAGGCGACGGACTGCGCGTCCGGCGAGGCGCTGCGGGCCGCCGATGGCGCGCTGACGGTCGCGCTTCGCGCCGGCGAGTGCAGGGTGCTGCGACTGGCCGGGGAGTAACGCGCACAGAGACCGATCAGCGCACAATATGCCCCCCGGCGCCGCTCCCTCACGGTCCGCACATGGAGGTGGGCGCGCATGGCACCTCGTCGAGCGCAATCTCGACCATCTGCGTCCCCTCGACCTTCGGAATCACGAAGTCGCAGCGCCCGTCGGTCACCGTGTACGCGATCTCCTCGCCCTGCGGGACAAGCCGCACGGAGGCCACGTCCTCGTCAACGCGCACGCTCACCGGCACCTCGTGCAGCGGGATGATGTCCTCGACGATCTCAAGCTGCTCGCTGCGCTTCTCGGG
>JBKHFA010000367.1:0-3095 GCA_046540615.1 Armatimonadota bacterium
CTTGTGCGCAACGGCGAAGTGAAGGTCGGCGACGTGGTTATCTGCGGCTCCGCGTGGGGCCGGATTCGCCGCCTCAACAACTGGCGGGGCAAGTCCGTGAAGAAGATGGGGCCGGGGCATCCGGTCGAGATCATCGGGCTTTCGGAGGTGCCTGAGGCCGGTCAGGTCATGCACGCCGCGGATGGTGTCAAAGAGGCGCGATCGCTGGCCGAGGAACGTGAGGAGCAGTTGCGCGAGGAGCAGATGGACGGGACCGCCCGCGCCTCGCTCAAGGATCTCTACCGCGAGCTTGGCGAGCTTGGCGTGAAGGATCTCAATCTGAGCCTGAAGGCGGACGTGTGGGGCTCGGTGCAGGCGCTTGAGGGCGCGCTGATGGAGCTTGACGAGCAGCTTGAGGAAGTGGACATCAATATCATCAGCACGGGGGTCGGCGAGATCAACGAGTCCGACGTGCTCCTGGCGATGGCGTCCGAGTGCATTATCCTTGGCTTCCACGTGGGCGTCAGCGACGCCGCCGAGCGCACCGCTGAGACGGAGCACGTGGAGATACGAACCTACGACATCATCTACGAGGCGCTCGAGGACATTCAGAACGCGATGGTTGGAATGCTCGAGCCGGTCTTCGAGGAGAAGGTCATCGGGCACGGCCGCGTGTTGCGCACCTTCCGCATTTCGCGGGTTGGCGTCATCGCGGGGACGGTGCTCACCGACGGATATGCCGAGCGTGGCGCGGATATGATCGTCACGCGGCAGGGCGAGGTCGTGTTCGAGGGCACACTGGAGTCACTGAGGCACTTTGAGAATGAAGTCCGGCGTCTCGAGGCGCCGAACGAGTGCGGGATCTCCACCAGCGACTACCGGGGCTGGCAGGAGGGCGACGAGATAGAGTTCCGCGCTGAGGTAGAGGTGCCGCGCACCACGACCTTCACCAGCGCCCGGTAGCGGACGCGGCGCACCGGAGGTCTGCTATGCGCGTGGTGGTCGGCCTGCTCACCGTCGAGTTGTTCATCTCCGACGCGATGAGCCTCAAGGACAGACGACGCGTTGTGACGAGCCTGATCGATCGGCTTTCCAACCGTCACAACGTCGCGGTGTCGGACCTGGGACCTGACCGCGCGAGTCAGGCGGTCGTGGCCATCGCAACCGTGTCCAACGATGAGGCGCATGTACACCGGGTGCTCGACGCTGCTCTCCGCCTGATCGAAAGCGAGCCTCGTGTCGTGTGTGAGCGAGTTGAGACGGAGATACTCTGACACCCGTGCCGCACAACCGCCGGATCGGGGAGGATCGAGCGATGACAACACATCGGCAGGAGAGCGTCGCGAGGGAATTGCAGGAGGAGATCGGTCGAATCATTGACAATGAGATCGATGATCCCCTGATCGGCTTTGTGACGATCACCGGAGTCGACATTTCGCCTGACCTTCGGCATGCACGGGTGTACTACAGCGTCCTCGGTGATGACGAGCAGAAGCGCGAATCCGGTCGGGGCGTCAGGCGCGCGGCGAAGTATATACGCGGGCTGATCGCCGAACGCATGGACCTGCGTTACACCCCGACGCTGCGTTTCGAGCTTGACGAGACCGCGGAGAAAGCGCAGCGCATCGAGGACCTTCTGCGCCGGGAGGCCGAGGAGCTTGACCCGGGCGAAGAGGGCGAGGAGCCCGAAAGCGATGCCACCGACTGACGCCACCGCGAACGTTGCCGAGGCGGTGGGGGAAGTTGCCGCGGCGATCAGCGACGCGGACAGCATCTTCATCGCCGCACACGAGAATCCCGACGGCGACGCGGTGGGAAGCCTGCTGGCCCTGCGCGCGATCCTCATCGCGCTCGGGAAGACAGTGCATGCCGCGACTCCGACCTCTCCACCCGACCGCTTCGCATTCATTGACGGCTTCGAAGCGATCCTCACCGAGCCCCCGGACGAGCCCGCGGACCTCGGGATCGCGCTCGACTGCGACGGCGCCGACCGTCTCGGTGATCTCAAGGACGCGATCTTCGCCTCACGGACGGTCATCGACGTGGACCACCACGGGGGTGACAACACATTCGGGGATATCCAGCTTGTTGATTCGGGCGCGGCGGCCACCGCGGTGCTCGTCTGGAAGGTCGCCCGCGAGCTGGGCGCCGGTGAGCTGAGCCCGTCGCAGGCAAGCGCGCTTTACGTGGCGCTCATCGCGGACACAGGCTGCTTCCGCTTCACGAACACTTCCCCCGAGGCGATGCGGCTTGGAGCCGAACTGATCGCGGCAGGCGCCGACCCCTCGGACCTGGCGCGGAGGGTCTTCACCATCCGCCCGATGGAGGCGGTGAAGCTCGAAGCGCGGGCCCTGTCCTCGCTCACCACCGCCGACGGGGTGGCGATTGCGACTCTGACCTACGACGATTTCGCCGAGGTTGGCGCGCAGCCGGAACTGACCGAGGGTATCATTGACGGCTTCCGCGATGCGCTGGGTGTGCGGGCGGCGGCGCTGCTCAAGGAGACCGAGCCGGGCGTGTGGCAGGTGAGCATGCGGGGTAACGGGGTGGACGTGGCCGGTGTCGCGCGCAGCTTTGATGGTGGCGGGCATATGTTTGCGGCCGGCTGCACCATCGAAGGCGAGCGCGAGGACGTGATCGCTCGACTCTCAGAGGCGCTGCAGGAGGCCGTGGACGTCTCGCAGGGGGATGCTCTCGATGCCTGACGGCCTGCTCAACGTACTCAAGCCCCCGGGGCTGACCTCCCACGACATCGTTGACGGCGTGCGTCGGGTGACCCGCATGCGCAAGGTGGGGCACACCGGCACGCTTGACCCGGCGGCGGCGGGCGTGATGATCCTGATGCTCGGCGGCGCGACGCGACTGAGCGAGTATCTGATGGGGTGTGACAAGACCTACCGCGCGGAGATCACGTTGGGCCTGACCACGGACACCCTCGATGGCGAGGGCGTGATCGTGGAAGAGGCGGATGCGAGTTCGGTCACCGAGGCGCAGATACGCGAGGCGCTGGCGGGGATGACCGGTGAGATTGAGATGGTGCCGCCGATGCATTCCGCCGTCTGGCATGAGGGGCGGCGACTCTACGAGATAGCGCGCGAGGGGGAGACGGTCGAGGT
>JBKHFA010000368.1:0-3083 GCA_046540615.1 Armatimonadota bacterium
CGGCGCTGGTGGACGAGATGACCGACCGCTGGCAGGACTGGGCGGAGCGGTGCAACGTGCTGCCGTGGGACACAGTCACGGGCGGCTGAGCGCCGAACCACGCAGGCTCCCGCTGCGTCAGTGAAAACGTATCCCCGCCGGTTTTGCCCGCGAGGTCGCGAGGCCCTGCGCGGCGAACCGGTGGTCTGTCTTTTGTCATACCAGTCAGAGAGTATCAGGAGGCCCCGCCATGCGTTCAGCCATCTTCGCGATGATCGCCGCACTCGCACTGTGCATCGCCGTCCCCGCGCTTGCCGTCGACAGCGACGGTGACGGAATCTCGGATGCGAATGAGGAGATACTCGGGACCTTCGCCGACCAGGCCGAGGAGTTCGTGGTCGTCCATGAGGACGGCGCCGAAGAGGACCCGGGCGAGGGCTACATCGCGGCCCAGGACATCGTGAAGGTGGAGTTCGCGCATGTGGCCGAGGACCGCTACGTGTGGCGCACGACCTTCGCCGCGGAGCCGGATCTCGAGAATCACGTGCATCATATCTACGTGGACGCGGATTCGGACCTTGAGACAGGCCGGCCGAACGGGACCGGGACCGACTACATGCTCACCGCGGCGGGCGGGCAAGCGCGTTCGAACCACTATCTCCCGAACGGCGAGCGCGCGGCGTCGGGCCCGGTGGTGTACATCGCCACCGAGGGCAACACGCTCCTGACCTGCGCGGACGTGGACCTCGGGCGCGACGAGGATGGCGCGCGCTTCGAGATGTGGGTGCTCTCACATACGACCACTTCCGACGATCAGCCGACGCCAGCGATGTCCGACAATACCGGGCGCTTCACCGTGGAGGGGATCGCGCTGAATGATCGCGACAAGATCGTGCGACCGGGCGATCTGACGGAGAACACGAACGTGACGGGGACCTTCGGACTGGACATCATCCGGCCGACCCTGGTGGACGAGGACAACGTGGTCGCGCGCTACGATGAGCTTGAGCTTGACGGCGGCTACGAGGTGGACATCCAGACCTCGCGGCGCTACGGGCACCTGATCTCGCGAGGGACGGGATCGACCGCCACGCACACCGTCGAGCAGCCGGGGACCTATCACGCGGGCTTTCTGATGTATGACGACGGCGCGGACGAGCGCGTGGTCATCAGCGTGAACGATGAGGTCGCGGGAGTCGCGGTCGCAAACGTGGACAACAACCGCCACTGGATGTACTGGCTGGATGAAGCGCGCGAGTTCGAGGCAGGCGACCGGATCAGCTTCGAGGCCGTCGGTTCGAGCGGCAAGCACGGGATCGCGCGGGTGCTGCTGATGCCAGAGACGCCCGAGGTGCGCGAGGTCGAGTACCTCGTGGAGAATACCAACTGGGTCGCGCCTGTGGGGACCGACGGCGAGGTCAGCATCTCGTGGACGACCACCTGGCCGAGTGATACGCGCTTCGAATACGGGACGACCACCGACTACGGCGAGGTCGTCAACGTCGAGAATCACATGCTGGTGCACCGGGCGCATCTGACGGGCCTCGACCCCGAGACGACGTACCACGGACGCGGCGTCGGTATCACGCCGGAGGGCGAGATGTACTACGGCCCCGACGTCACCTTCACCGCGGAGGGGATCGAACCGCCGCCGACCGCCGAGGGTGTGCATGAGATTCCGCTGACGGTGCGCAACCGGCACACTGTGGACGCCGTGGCGTGGCCGGTCAGCAGCGGGGTGCCCTTCCCGCAGGGCGTGCTCGGCAGTGAGAGCGATCTGCGGCTGATGCTCGAGGGCGAGGAGACGCTCGCTCAGTTCAGGCCGCTCGGCACGTGGCCGGACGGCTCGATCAAGTGGGTGCTGGTGACGATCCTCGCGGATGTGCCCGCCGGTGAGAGCACGGACTACGTGCTCCAGTACGGTCGGGACGTCGAGGCGGCGCAGGACGGCTTTGCGCAGATGGCCTCGGAGGAGAACGGTGAAGTCGTCATCGACACCGGCGCGGTGCAGCTTCGCGTGGACGAGCACGGACAGCTCGTCGGGCCGCATGGGCCGCATGTGACGGAGCTTGTTGAGAGCGCGCGCGGCGCGTTCAGCTCCGCCTTGAGCGACGCTGAGCTGACAATCGAGGAGAACGGGCCGGTCCGCGTGGTCGTCAGGAGCGTCGGGAATCTCGTCGCGGAGGACGGCTCGGAGAGCTTCGAGGTGGAGCAGCGCGTGGAGGCGTGGCGCGGGCAGCCCTTCGCGCGCGTGCATCACACTTTCACGAACACGCTTCCCGATGAGATCTCGGAGACGACGCTGGACACCGCCGCCGCGTCCCGGTTCGTTGACATCGAGCGGATCAGCTTCGCAGCGCCGGCCGAGGGCGGCGCATGGCAGGCGGCTCTGCTCGACGACGAGCCACTCTCGCTCAGCGCCGGCGACAGCGTCTGGCAGCGCTTCCACGATGAGTTTGAGCCCGCCGGCGCCGATCCGGTCACCGACCGGATCATCGGCGGCCTCGTAGCGGATGATGGCGCGATGGCCGTCTCGGTGCGCGACTTCTGGCAGCAGTACCCGAAGGGCTTTGAGATTGCGGACAATGCGGTCCGCGTGGATCTCGCGCCCGACTTTGAGGAGGGGCTTTACGACGAGTTCCCCTTCGAGAATGAGGGGCATCACCTCTTCTACTACCTGCGCGATGGCAGCTACACCTTCACCCGGGGCATGGCGAAGACCCACGAACTTCTGCTGGACTTCGGTGAGGGCGCCGCGGCCCGCAGCGAGATCTTCCAGGAGCCGCTGCTGCTGACCGCGGAGCCGGAGTGGTACTGCGACAGCAGGGTCTTCTACAACGTGGCGCCGCGTGACGAGGAGCGCTTTGCGGCCTACGAAGAAGCCGTGGACAAAAACATTCAGAATTACATCGCCGCCCGCGAGCGCCAGCGCGACTTCGGGCTGATGAACTACGGCGACTGGTACGGCGAGCGCGGCGCGAACTGGGGCAACATCGAGTACGACACGCAGTTCGCGCTCTTCCTCGAATACATCCGTTCGGGCAACCTCGACGCGTTCTTTTTGGGCGAGGCGGCGGAGACACACAACCGCGATATCGACACGG
>JBKHFA010000369.1:0-3052 GCA_046540615.1 Armatimonadota bacterium
GCGGCCCCTCCTGCGGCAAACCGCACTCGCACGATTTGTGCGTAATGCATAGGCCGGGCGGAGCGGGGGTAGCCCGTGCGAATCAGGCGAGTGCGTCTTCGGTGCTCAGCCTCAGTTGGTCCTGCCGCCGGTGACTGCGGGGGTCCGCCCGCTCCTCCGGAACCCGCGCGCTCTCGGCGATCCGACGCGCGGAGAAACGGTCGCTCGTGGCGACGACCAGCTTCACCGCACCAACCTGGTTGATCATCGCCCGCGTCTTGAGATGTGTCACCAGCAGCCAGCGCGGCACGTCCGCGTCATCCTTGAGTTGATCGACGACCTCGTGAAGGTCCGTGTACACTGTGATCCTGCGCGCGCCTGTCCGGAGCGCCTCCTCCAGCACCTGCATCAGCGCCTCGTAGCCTGCCGCGAGCACGTCGCTGTCAGGCACTGCCTGGCAGACCGTGCGGAGGGTGCTGCGATCCCGCGCCTTGAACACCACTGCGATGCCCGCGGCACTTGTGTCCCGGAGCGGCGCCGCGCTCATCAGAGCGTAGGCGAAGCGACCGGCCGACTGCGCCATCACGGCACCTCCCATCAATCTCCGCCGTCGCAGGGTTGGCCGTGCGTCATGGACAGATCGGTCCTCGTCAAAAAAAGTATACCCGCACCGGGGAAACCTCAATCAACGATGCAAGCTTTGTATAACTTTCGACGTGGAATCCTCGCCACTGCGGCGATCATGAGTTCCTGTCTCCGCAGAGATGGAGGCGTCGATGATAGGCGAGGCGAAGGGAGTGGCGGCAGTTATTTGCCGACCGCGCCGGCAATGCGTATAATGCGGGGCATCAAACGCCGCATGAAGGCAGGATGCCGCACGACGGAGTCGCGGAACCGAGGTGCCGCGTATGAATGAGGTCGTATCCACCAGTGAGATCGCACCTGACACGTGGCAGTTTTTTGTGCGGGCCCCCGAGATCGCCGAGAAGCGCAAAGCGGGGCAGTTCGTTGTGCTGCGCGTGCATGAAAAGGGCGAGCGCTTTCCGCTCACCCTCGTAAGCTCTGACCCGGAGGCCGGGACGATCGAGTTGATCTTTCAGGCGGTCGGCACCTCGACTCGCCTGCTTGCCGCGATGAAGCCGGGCGATGAGATCATGGACCTCGCCGGACCGCTCGGCCGCCCGACGCACATCGACACCTTCGGCCGCTGCGTGGTGATGGGCGGCGGCTACGGGATGGCCCCGGTCATTCCGATCGCGCAGGCGCTCAAGGACGCCGGCAATGAACTGGTCGGCGTGAACGGCGCGCGCTCGGCCGAGCACGTGATCCTCGAAGACCGCTTCCGCGAGATCTGCGACCGGGTCGAGATCTGCACCGATGACGGGAGCTACGGCCGCGAGGGCTTCGTCACCGCGGTGCTGCAGGAGATGATCGACGCGGGTGAGCAGGTGGACTTCGTGCTCGCCATCGGCCCCACGCCGATGATGCGCGCGGTCGCCGAACTGACGCGACCGCATGGGATCAAGACGGTCGTGAGCCTCAACCCGATCATGGTGGATGGCACGGGGATGTGTGGCGGCTGCCGGGTGGAGGTCGCCGGCGAGACGAAGTTCGCGTGCATCGATGGACCGGAGTTCGACGCCCACGAGGTCGACTTCGAGATGCTCATGCGCCGGCAGGCCATGTACGACGGCCTTGAGAGCGACGCCACGAAGATGTTCAGGCCGCGCAGCACGCCCCTCGACGCGCATGACGGCGGTTGCTGCTGCCAGGAGGAGCGTGACGATGGCTAAGCCTCAGACGGATCGCCAGCCGATGCCGGAGCGTCCCGCCGAGGAGCGCGTGCAGGACTTCGACGAGGTGCCGCTCGGGTATACGCCCGAGCAGGCGATCGCCGAAGCGAAGCGATGCCTTCAGTGCAAGCGCCCGCTGTGTGTGGGCGGCTGCCCGGTGAAGGTGAAGATTCCGCAGTTCATCGAACTTGTCGCCGAGGGACGCTTCACCGAGGCCGCGCGGAAGATCAAGGAGACCAACGCCCTTCCCGCCATCTGCGGGCGGGTCTGCCCGCAGGAGAGCCAGTGCGAACTGGAGTGCGTGCTGAGCAGGAGCGGGGAGCCGATCGCCATCGGCCGCCTCGAGCGCTTCGTGGCCGACTGGGAGCGCGAGCACGGGGAGGTCGAGGTGCCCGAGCCTCCCGAGCCGACGGGCTACTCTGTCGGCGTGGTGGGCTCAGGCCCCGGTGGCCTCGCCGCCGCCGCGGATCTCGCCATGTGGGGGCACGATGTCACGATCTACGAGCTTTTCCACGCACCGGGCGGCGTGCTGCGCTACGGCATCCCGCGCTTCCGACTTCCCCGCGAGGTCCTCGACGCGGAACTCGACTATCTGCGCGAGCTTGGCGTGGAGATCCGGCTCAACTTCGTGGTCGGTCAGACCGCGACCATCGACGAATTGATGGAGGAGCATGACGCGGTCTTCGTCGCGACAGGCGCCGGGCTGCCGCAGTTCCTCGGCATCCCCGGGGAGAATCTGCTGGGCGTGTACTCGGCCAACGAGTTTCTCACCCGCGTGAATCTTATGCGCGCCGATCGCTTCCCGGAGTATCACACGCCCGTCCACTGCGGCAACAACGTCATCGTGGTCGGCGCCGGCAATGTGGCGATGGACGCGGCGCGCACGGCAAAGCGCCTCGGCGCGGACAACGTCACGGTGGTCTACCGCCGCACCCGCGCGGAGATGCCTGCCCGCGAGGAGGAGATCGAGCACGCGGAGCAGGAGGGGGTGGAAATGCGCTTTCTCGCCTCACCGATCGAGTTCGTCGGCGACGATGACGGCTGGATCGAATCCGCGATCTGCCAGCAGATGGAGCTTGGCGAGCCGGATGAGAGCGGACGGCGCCGGCCGGTGCCGGTGGAGGGCGAGACTTTCGAGATCCCGTGTGACACCGCCATCGTCGCGATCGGCTCGAAGGCCCACCCACTGGTGCCGGACACCACACCCGACCTTGAGATGAGCGGCCGGGGCTACGTGGCGATCGACGAGACCGGCGCGACCTCCAAGGAGGGCGTCTTCG
>JBKHFA010000370.1:0-3049 GCA_046540615.1 Armatimonadota bacterium
TTACGTGGCACGGGCGTCCCGCCCGTGCGTCGTTCGGCCATCCGAGGCAATCGCGCGGAGCCAGGGACGGCGGGCGAGGCCGATCTCCGACAACGACCGCAGGCTGGACGCCTGCGCCACATGACAGGTGCTACCGGCGGCAGGAGAGTGGACGTGACCGAAAATCGCGACCCGCTGCATGAGCGTCTGCTTGAGGCCGTTGAGCGCTACGCGCTGCTCGACGGCGTGGGCAGCGTACTCGTGGGCGTGTCAGGCGGGCAGGACTCGGTGGCGCTGCTGCACAGTGTGAAGGCGCTGTGGCCGGATCTGACGCTCGCGGCCGTGCACGTGCATCACGGGATGCGCGGCGCGCGGGCCGATCAGGATGCGGCGTGCGTGAGGGGGCTCTGCGAAGGTCTCGGGCTCGAATGCGTGATCGCGCATCGCGACGTGCCTGCCGAGGGCGCGGAAAGTGGGTTGAACCCCGAACAAGCGGGGCGCTTCGCGCGTTATGAAGAATACGAGCGAGTGGCTCAGGAGCGGGGCTTTGACGCGGTTGCGACGGGGCACACCGGCACCGATCGGGTTGAGACGCTTCTGATGAACCTCTTCCGCGGCGCGGGGCTGCGGGGCCTCAGTTCGATCCCGCCGAGACGCGGGCGGATCATCCGCCCGCTGATCCTCGCCACTCGCGGAGAGACCGCGGAGTACTGCCGACGCCACGAGTTGCCGATCTGCACTGATGCGAGTAACCTTGACCCGGAGTACGCCCGGCGGAACCTCATCCGGCTGACGCTGATGCCGGTGATCGAGGAGCAGTTCCCCGGAGCCGAGCAGGCGATGATGCGGGCCTGCGAGGCCGTCGAGGAGGAACTGGCGTGGACGGAGCCACTGCTTCGCGTGGCGCTTGAGTGCGCGACGCTGGCGCGGGGCGAAGAGAGCCTCAGGCTCGACGCGAAGATGCTCGCGCGAGAGCAGGGCGGGGCGCTGCACCGTCTGCTGCGGATGGCACTGGTGAATGTTCGCGGCGACCTCGAGGGGCTGTCGCGGGAGCATGTGGAGCGGATGGCGGGACTGGCTCGGAGTGACGCCACCGGATCGGTGGTGGAACTCCCGGGGCAGTTGCGTGTGCGTAGGGAGTACGATGCGCTGGTCATTGAGCCTGATGAGGATGCGGAGCCGTTGCCGCTCGAGGCGGTGGCGCTGGCGGTCCCGGGCGAGGCGACGCTTCCTCGACGCGGAGTCACCGTCACGGCCGCACTCGCCGCGGCGCCGAAGGGCTTCGCTGCCGATGACCCGATGACGGTTTACATCGACGCTGAGGCCGCGCGGGGCGAGCTTGTTCTGCGCAGTCATGAGCCTGGCGAACGCTTTGTGCCACTTGGGATGACAGGAAGCCGCAAGTTGCAGGATTTTTTCGTAGATGAGAAGGTTCCGCGGCAGATGCGCGATCGGATTCCGGTCGTCGCGGACGCCGACGGCCGCGTTCTGTGGGTCGTCGGACACCGGCTGGCGGAGCCGGCGCGCGCGGAGGTCGGCGGTGACGCCGTCCGTCTGAGCGCGCGGTTCGAGCCGCGGAACAAGGAGGACGCTTGATGCGACGCAATACGATCGTAACCATCCTGGTCGTGATGGCCGTGGCCTACGTCTTTTACATGATTCCGCGCCTGGCCACGGAGCAGACCAGGGTGAAGGAATTTGAGTATTACACGGACTTCTACGACGCGTTCACCGAGGGGCATCTCGAGACAGTCGAAGTCATCACCGGGCAAACCGCGGAGGGCGAGTTCAAGGAGGACGCCCCCGAGGAGTTTGACCGCTACACCGTGAAGGTTCCGCCCGATGAGGAGTTGCTCGCCCGGCTTCAGGACACGAAGGAAGAGCGCGGTCTTGATGTGAAGATCGCGGCGAAGGACCTCGGATTACTCGAACGCATCCTGACCAGCGCCGGTGTGTACATTCTCCCGCTGGCGCTGCTGGTGATTTTCTGGTTGTTCATGATGCGACAGATGAATTCCTCACGCGGCCAGGCGATGAACTTCGGCCGCAGTCAGGCGCGGATGGTCGGCGATCAGTGGGAACGGGTGACTTTCGATGATGTCGCCGGGATGCACGAGGTCAAGGAGGAGCTTGAGGAGGTCGTTGCGTTCCTCAAGGAGCCCGAACGCTTCCGCAAGCTCGGCGCGAAGATCCCGCGCGGCGTGCTGCTGGTCGGCCCTCCGGGTTGCGGCAAGACGCTGCTTGCCCGGGCGGTGGCCGGTGAAGCGAAGGTCGCGTTCTTTTACATGTCCGGCTCGGACTTCGTGGAGATGTTCGTAGGAGTGGGCGCGTCGCGTGTGCGCGATCTCTTCGAGCAGGCCAAGGCGCATCTTCCGGCGATCATCTTCATCGACGAGCTTGACGCGGTCGGGCGATTGCGCGGCGCGGGCCTCGGCGGCGGGCATGATGAGCGCGAGCAGACACTCAATGCGCTGCTGGTGGAGATGGACGGCTTCGACCCGGCGGACGACGTGATCCTGCTGGCCGCGACGAACCGTCCGGACATCCTCGACCCGGCGCTTCTCAGGCCGGGGCGCTTCGACCGGCAGATCGTGGTGCCGATGCCCGACGTAAAGGAGCGCGCCGAGATACTTCAGATCTACGTTGAGGACAAGCGCATCGCCGATGACGTGGATCTTGAGCTGCTCGCGCGCCGCTCCGTGGGCTTCTCCGGGGCTGACATTGAGAACATGGTCAACGAGGCGGCACTGCTCGCGGGCCGCAAGGACAAAGAACTCATCGAGCGCGAGGACTTTGACGAGGCCGTCGAGCGGACGATCGCCGGTCCTGAGCGCAAGAGTCGCGTGATCCAGGACAACGAGCGCAAGATACTCGCCTATCACGAGGCGGGGCACGCGCTGGTCGGCCAGCTTCTCACCGACTTCGATCCGGTGTACAAGGTGACGATCCTGCCGCGAGGGATGTCGCTTGGGTACACGATCTCTCTGCCTGAGGATGACAAGTATATCACCAGCAAGCAGCAGATGCTCAACCGCATGACGCAGGCGCTGGGCGGGCGGGCGGCCGAGGA
>JBKHFA010000371.1:0-3048 GCA_046540615.1 Armatimonadota bacterium
ATCTGCATCGAGCCCAAGCCCTACGAGCCGCGCCCGAACATCATCTACGGCACCACCTCCGAGGCGCTGCTGCTGTGCGAGAAGGTCGAGTCGCTGCTCGGCAACGATGAGAACACGCGGATACTCGGCGAGGGGACGGCCCTGATGGGCCTCAACCCTGAGGTCGGGCACATGCTGATGGCCTACGAGGACCTTGCCTACGCCTTCAGCCTCGTCTGCGAATACGGCCGGCTGGGGCACACGCACTGGAACTCGCAGCCGATGGGTAACTACGATCAGGACCTCGACGTCGGCGTCGTCTATCCGGAGCAGACCGAGGCCGCGATGTACGCGCTGAAGATGTGCGGGTACGAGCAGTACTTCGGCATCGACATCAACCCCGAGCGGATTCCCGTCCGGCAGGCGCTGCGCAACTGCATGGACATGCTCAAGGCCGTGAACGAGCGGATCAACGGACTCGACCACGCGCGGATCGTGGAGTACGTGGAGAACCCGAGCGAGAATCGCGGGATGCTCGAGGCGATGCTGATTCGCACGCGCTATCCGGAGGCCACCGGCCTGTCCGACCTGACCTGAAGCCGAAGACCCGCGGATGGAGGACGACTGTGACGTACGATCCAGCCGGACATACCGTTGTAACTGAGGCGGACATCGTCGCCGGACTCCGGGCCCTCGGGCTTGAGTCCGGCGACATGGTCCAGGTACACAGCGCTCTCTCCAGCTTCGGCTACGTGGACGGTGGCGCGGAGGCGGTCGTGGACGCGTTCCTCAAGGCCCTGGGGCCGGAGGGCACGCTGATGGTGCCGACCTTCAACCATCAGTCACGCGAGGCGTTCGATGACGAGCACGAGATCTTCGACCGCGAGACCACTCGTTCGGTCAACGGGGCGGTCACCGAGGCGGTGCGCCTCCGTCCTGAGGCCCACCGTTCGCTGCACCCGACCCACCCCTACGCGGCAATCGGCCCGAAGGCCGAGTGGCTGACGAGCGAGCACCTCGACCTGAAGACCTTCGACAGGCGCAGTCCGCTCGGCAAGCTGGTCGAGGGCGGCGGGAAGATCTGCATGTTCGGCGTCGGGATGAACGCGTGCACCGCCGCGCACGTCGCTGAAACACGAGCGGGCTCGCGGTGCATGGGCTACCGCCGACTCGTGCGCAAGGTCCGCCTCCCCGACGGCGAGGTGATCGACGCGCGCGCGGTGCTCTGGCGCGGCGAGGGCACCTGCAAGCTTGAGTGGCAGGCCATCGAGGGCGAGTTGCGCATGCGCGGGATCATCCGCGACCGGCGGATCGGCGAGGCGATGGTGATGCTCTTCGACGGCGCCGAGATGGTCGATGCGACCTTCGACCTGGCACTCCGGATGTGCCCGACCTGCGAGGTGCGGCCGCGCCCTACCGGGACCCGCCACTGACGCGTACCCTCTCTGAATGAAAGCTGGTAGCTGACAGGATGCTCTACGTCTGTGACATGCACGTTCACATCGGCCGCTCAACGTCCGGGCGGCCCGTCAAGATCACCGCCGCGCGCGATCTCACCTTCGAGAACATCGCCCGGGAGTGCGCGAAACGCAAGGGCATCGACGTGGTGGGCGTGGTGGACTGCGCCTCGCCGCCGGTGCTGGAGGACATCCACGCGCTGGTGGAGGCGGGGGAGATGGTGCAGCAGCCAGGCGGCGGCCTGCGCTACCTCGACGAGGTGACGGTGATCCTCGCGGCGGAATTCGAGACATACGAAGAGGGCGGCGGGCAGTCGCACCATGTGAGCTACTTCCCGACGGTCGAGGCGCTGGCGGGCTTCTCCGACACACTGAGCGAGCATGTCACGAACATGGAGCTTTCGTCGCAGGCGTGCAGGCTGCCCGCCCGCGAATTGCTGGAGATGGCGCTCGGGTTCGATGCGCTCTTCGTCCCCGCGCACTGCTTCACGCCCCATCGCAGCCCCTACGGCTCCTGCGTCGATCGCCTCGGCGAGATGTTCGGCGACAGATGGGAGCAGGTGCGCGCGATCGAGCTTGGGCTGTCGGCCGACAGCTTCCTCGCCGACCGGATCGGTGAACTTGCGGAGCGGAGCTTTCTTTCAAACTCTGACGCGCACTCATTGCCGAAGATCGGTCGAGAGTACAACATCATCGAGATGCAGGCGCCGAGCTTCGAGGAGTTCCGGATGGCGCTCCGCCGCGAGGCGGGGCGCGAGATCGCCGCGAACTTCGGCCTCGACCCGCGGCTTGGGAAGTATCACCGGACGTTCTGCGAGGAGTGTGAGCGGATCGCGCAGAGCGATCCGCCCGTGCTCGAGTGTGAGGCCTGTGGTTCGGCGAACGTCACGCGCGGGGTGTTCGATCGGATCGTGCAGGTCGCGGACTTCGTGGAGCCTCACGCGCCGGATCATCGGCCGCACTATCAGTATCAGGTGCCGCTGCAGTTCGTGCCGGGCGTGGGGACGGTCACGCTGAACAAGCTCATCAACCGCTTCGGGTCGGAGATGGCGGTGCTGCACGAGGCTGAGCCGGAGGAACTGGCGCAGACGGTGGGGACCAAGATCGCGACGCTGATCGTCCACGCGCGACAGGGCACGCTGCCGCTGAAGGCCGGCGGTGGCGGGCGCTACGGAAAGGCCTCGCCGGAGGACGCGGGCCAGCTTGATCTGCCGGGTCTGAGTTGAGCGGACGCTTCTCTTTGTTCGCGCGGAACACTTCCTTGACTCCTCCGGGCCTTTTTGCTAAGGTTTATTACACGCTTCTTTCAGTGGAAGGATACGCTCTGCAGGCCCACAGGCGGATACAGGGAGTGACGTGTCATAGACAAGTCTTACCGGGTAAACGAGCGGATACGTGCGCCCAAAGTCCGTGCCATCTCACCGGACGGAGACCAGCTCGGGATCATGCCGACCAAGCAGGCTGTGATGGAGGCGAAGAAGCGAGGCCTTGACCTCATCGAAGTCGCCCCCAACGCGGACCCTCCCGTATGCCGGATGATGGACCACGGGAAGTTCCGCTACGAGCAGCAGAAGAAAGCGAAGGAAGCGAAGAAGAAGTCGAAGCAGACACA
>JBKHFA010000372.1:0-3036 GCA_046540615.1 Armatimonadota bacterium
ACAGTGGAAGACAGCGTCCGGGCGAGGGCGCCCGGACTCCAGCTTGTGTCGCCGCGTGAGCCTGGACGCCGGGGGCCCTCGCCCGGACTCCAGCTTGTGTCGCCGCATGAACCTGGACGCCGGGCGCCCTCGCCCGGAGCGAAGCATCCTCGCGCGTGTATTGTGCCCTCAGTCGAACTCCACGTCTTCGTCCAGCGGCCAGATCGGGCGTCGCACATGCTCAAAGTTCTGCAGCGTCACGTCCGGATTGTGCACGCCAGGCGTGTCCACCTCGAAGATCTCGCTGGCGATCGGCCCGTAGTCCGCTCGGAAATGCACCGCCGACTTGAGGCCGATCAGCAGGCGGTCGCGAGGCTCAATCCCGAGGCTGCGCAGGGCCTGGCAGTCGTAGGGCTGGACCCGCTGCTCGGTGATCACTACCTCGACCTCACCGACCACGAAGACCACCGCGCGGCCCATGCTCGACACCACGCCGGTGTACATCGGCCCTTTGTTCGCGTAGATCCCGTCGGAGATAAGCCGCACGTAGCCCGTCAGTTCGAGCGTCGGCCCGTGGCGGTCGTCGGTCTTCCCGCCGACCCGCAGCGTCACCTCGTTCCCGACTCCCGCCTCCACGGCTTCGGCCACCGCCTCCGGGTCCACGATGATCGCGACGGTCGAACCCGGCACATTCGCCTCGACGAGCGCCTGGAGCATGACGGTGCCGTCACAGGGCGCGCCGCCACCGGGGTTGTCCGAGCCGTCGGCCAGCACCACCGGCCCTTTGCCGGGGCCGATCTCTCTCGCGCGCTCGATCGTGTCCTCGAGGGGCGTTAGATTGACGCGGAAGTCCTCGCGCCGCTCCCACATGGCGCGGGCTATGTCATCTGCGATCTGCTCCGCGAGGTGACGATCGCCATCGGCGGTCACGGCCACCGACGCGCCGCAGTCGTGGATGTCGGCGAACGGGAAGCCGCCCGAGACCGTCACGTTGAGCACGCCCGGCCGCTCCTCGGCCTCATGCGCCAGCGCGATGATCTCGCTCATCGGCGGCATCAGCGTACACTGGCGCGGCGGTCCGATCAGCATCGGCGCCTGCGCGAGCGCGGAGACCGGCCGCGCGCTCCCGTCGATGGCCGCCAGCAGCAGCCGGGCGGCATCCCACCCGCGCTCATACGCGTCAACATGCGGATAGGTGTCGTAACCCACGAGGGCGTCGGAGGCGTCCACCATCAGGGGGCTGATGTTCGCGTGCAGGTCCAGCGTGGCGACGACGGGGACGTCCGGGCCGACGACCTCGCGCACCCGGGCGAGCGTGTCGCCCTCGGCATCCTCGCGCTCCTCGCTGACCATCGCCCCGTGCAACTCCAGCAGCACGCCGTCCACCGGCAGCGCCGCCTCGAGGCTCTCAAGCAGCATCGCCAGCACGCGATCGTACGCGGCCTGCTCGATCAGGCCCGACGGCTGCGGGAACGTCCACAGCAGCGGCACGAGTTCGAACCCAGGCTCATCGGCAGCGTCGATGAACGCTCCGGTGCACATCGACTTGCCGCGGAGCGTGCGCACCAGTTCATCTCCGGTCATCAGGCCGGGGAATCCGCGGCCGCGGACGAAGTCGTCGAAGGTGGTGAGCCCCTCGGCGAAGGTGTTCGTTTCATGCGAGAATCCGGCGACTGCAATGCGAGGCATTCCCGGCCACTCCTTTTGCATACACGCACGATCCATGTTCCAACTCGTCTTCGTCGTCAGTTTGCGCCTGCCCTCCCGCGGAGACGGCGCATCTCGTCGGAGAGCGCTGCGTATCAAAGGTGAACGATACGACGGTAAAGCCATTAAGTGCCGCAGGGGAACACCAGAGATGGGAACAACGTCCGGGCGGGGCGCCCGGACTCCGGGTCTTCTTGCGATTCTGGACTCCAGGCGCCCTCGCCTGGAGAGTCGTTATCCGCGTCCGCCCAATCATTGTCCGGTTGATACGGAGCCGTCGGAGAGGAAGCCTGTCTCGGACGGCGAAATTGCCATCACAATCACGCTCCGTGAGGAGGTGTCCTGATGACGGCGTCGGCTCTTCGAGGCGATCTTCTGATCGCCTTCACGTTCATCGCCCTGCTGCTGGTCTCGCAGTGTGGCCGGCCGGCGGTCGCCGATGCGGCCACCGATGAGTTTGTCGTCGTGGCGGCGCAGACGGAGGTGCGTTTCTGGCCGTCCGTCGATGACTTCGTCGAGCACATGTCGCAGCGCGTCGAGGCCGCGATGGAGCACGATCCGGACCTGATCGTCTTCCCCGAGGACATCGGCCTGCCACTGATCGCCCTCGGCGACAACGACATCGTCGCGCGGGCCGACAGTCCCGAGGCTGCGATCGCCGCGATGCTCATGCGACACTCGGACGCCGCGGGCGCCCTGGTCGCCGAGCACGGAGTCTCCCCGCAGCGCGCGCTGTGGCTGCTGAAGGCGCCGATGATCGCGGAGGCGTATGAGGAGACGTTCGCGACGCTGGCCCGCGAGAACGCGGTGTTCATCGCGGCAGGCTCGGCGCCGATGGTGGCGGCCGATCGGCCCGGGGAGGTCTTCAACACCGCGTGCGTCTTCGATCCGGAGCGCGGGATGCAGGTCGCGGGGAGGAAGATGAACCTCGTGGCGCCCTTCGAGACCGAGGACGGGCTGGACTTCTCGCGCGGCCTGATCGAGGACTACGTGGCTGTCCCGCTGCCGGGGGCGACCGTCGGGGTGATCGTCTGCGCCGACGGGTGGGCGCCGGAGGTTGCGGAGGCGCTCGTGGGGCAGGGCGCGGAGGTGCTGGTGCAGGTGTCGGCCAACCCGGAGGAGTGGAGTGAGGGCACGCGCGCCGGATGGCAGGAGAGCCTCTTCAGTCGCGCGCAGGAATGTGGTGTCTACGGCGTCTGCGTGATGGGTGTGGGCAACCTGCTGGGGCTGCCGCTGCAGGGGCAGTCGTCGGTGGTGGCGCCGCTGGGGTGGACCGACGATGGCTCGGGCTTCCTCGCCGAAGCCGAGAGCGCGACTGACGAGGAACTGCTGGTGGTGAGGCTGGATCTG
>JBKHFA010000373.1:0-3029 GCA_046540615.1 Armatimonadota bacterium
TTGACGCTGCGTCGTTTGCAGCGTCCAGGGGGAGGGGGACCGAGGGGGAGGGGCGCCGTCCGTTGCTTTCGTTGCTGCCTTTAAGCTACACTTCGTCTACCACAGTCTTATCCGGGAGGGCCAGATGTCTGAGCCACTTGACGAACTGCGCCGGAAGATCGACGAGATCGATGCGAAGATGCTCAATCTGCTGGTGGAGCGCGCGCAGGTCGCCGCACAGGTGGGCGAGGCCAAGGAGGCCACCGACCGCGCCGTGTATGCGCCGAACCGCGAGGCGGAGTTGCTCCGCGCGCTCACCGACAATGAGCTTGGGCCGCTCGCCCCGGCCTCGGTGGAGGCGGTCTTCCGCGAGGTCGTCTCAGCCTGCCGCGGGCTTCAGCAGGTGCCCTCGGTCGCCTACCTCGGGCCCCAACACACATTCACCCACCTCGCCGCGCGGAAGCGCTTCGGACATCGGGCGAACTTCAATCCGGTGGGCTCGATCGCCGATGTCTTCGATGCCATCGAGAGCAGGCAGGCCGACTTCGGCGTCGTGCCGATTCAGAACTCGACCGAGGGCGTGGTTGGCCTCACACTCGATTGCCTCCTCGACACACCTCTGCGAATATGCGCCGAGATCTACGTGCAGATCAACCACTTCCTCGCCGGCTCCGGGAGCATCGACGAGGTCCGCCAGGTCCGCTCACATCCGCAGGTCCTCGCCCAGTGCCGCCAGTGGCTGCGGGAGAATCTCCCTGCCGCCGAGCAGGTCGCGACATCCTCGAGCAGCGCCGCTGCCGCCGGCGTCGCCGGCGACCCGTCAGTCGCCGCCATCTGCACCCGCGAAGCAGCGGAGGCGCATGGGCTCACCGTGCTGGCCGAGTACGTCGAGGACCTCGCGGACAACCGCACGCGCTTCTTCGTGGTTGGGGATCTCGACGTGCCGCCGACGAGAGAGGACAAGACCTCCGTCGTCTTCAGCACGCCACATCGGGCGGGGGCGTTGCACAGGGCGCTGAGCGCATTCTTCCTCTACGAGATCAACCTGACCATGATCCAGTCCCGTCCCGCCCGCGGTCGGCTGTGGGAGTACGTATTCTTCGTGGATTTCGAGGGGCATCGGGAGGACCCGGCCGCCGCTGCCTCGCTCAAGCAGCTCGGCGAGTTCTGCCCGCTGCTGAAGGTCCTTGGCAGCTACCCGACAGAGCGGTCGTAGCTTCCCCCGCGCTCTCGCAGGCGGTTCGGCGCCCGTCGGCCCCGAAATCATCACACCCGGCTCCGCCCACGAAAAGAAGCAGCCACCCGCTCCGGATGGCTGCTTCGCGTTTTCGCGCGCCCTCCTCGCGGAACTCGCCTCACGCCAGCTTCTGCTTCGCCTCGGTCATCTTCTCCATCGCTTCCTGGCCCTCGGAGGTCCTGAGGAACTCCCGAATCTCCTCGATCCGCTCCCTCAGCGCCGGGTGCTTGCCGAGGAACTCGCCCATCTTGAAATGCCGCTCGATCTGCCCGGCATCGGTGGCCATGTCCGAACTCGTGTCGAGGTAGGCCTCGAGTTCCTCCTTCGAGATCTCCGCCTCCCTGTCCACCGCCACCTCCAGCTTCACCAGCGCCGCGTTCACCAGCGCAGGCCGCCCGCCCATCAGCACCGCCATCCGGTCCGCACTGGCCTCCGCGAGGTCCATCCATCCCCGCAGGAACGTCGCCATCCCCGCGATCGGGAAGAGCAGCGCCTTCACCACCGGGTTCGCCCGGAGTATGAAGTTGACCACGATCATCATGCGGGGATGGTGGGCCTTGATATGCCCCATCTCACGCGCAATCATCAACGCCAGTTCCTCATCGTTGAGCGAATCGAGCATCCCCGCGGTAGTGACGATCTTTCCGCTCTTGCCGGGCATCGAGTAAATGTAAGGGTCTTCTTCATCCAGCACGTACATCTCCGGCTCGTCCATGTTCAGCAGCTTCGACTGCTCCGCAAGGATCGTCTTCAGTTTCGGGTAGTTCTTGTTGAGCACGCGCGCGTGCAGGCCCTCCTGCTTGATCCGCGCGTTCCGCCGGCGCAGCGCGATGAAGTTCGCGATCAGCCACGTCACCGCCGGCAGAAAGAGCACGATCAGCGGGATCCACCACTTGCCGTAGAGCGCCGCATCCGGCTGGATATTCTGATGCAGCGGAATCCCGACCATCCACCACTGAATGTTGTACGCGGCGATAGCGAAGAGCGCAAAGAGGCCTCCCACGCCCTCCCAGTACACGCGCTTCTCACCGGGGACGCGGTAGTCCTCGACGGTCAGTTCAACCTCCGGCTTCTTCCTCTTCAGCCTCCTCTTCGACACTCGCCGCGCCACTACAACTCAGCCTCCCGGGTGGTCGGTGCGATGATCCGCAGGCGGTCCACGTGCTGGTCGTTGCTCTCAACCACCACGAACGTCGCCCCATCGACGGTCATCACTTCCCCTTCACCCGGCACGCGACCTGCCGTCCCCGTCAGGAATCCGCTCAGCGTGTCGTGATTCTCGGTCGAGATCTGCAGCCCAAGCTGCTCGTTCACGTCGTCGATCCGCGCATTCCCCTGCACAATCGCCTCACCGTCGCCGGTCACGAGTATCTCCGGCTCCGGCAGGTCGTGCTCGTCCTCGATCTCCCCCACCAGTTCCTCGAGGATGTCCTCGATCGTCACGAGCCCCTCCGTGCTCCCGAACTCGTCGATCACGACCGCGATATGCACCTTCTGCTGGCGAAGCTCCCAGAGCATCTCGTCCAGCGGCTTGCTCTCGGGCGCAAGGATCGGCGAACGCGCCACCTCCGCCAGCATCAGATCGCGCTCGCCACGACTGAGGCTCAGCAGCGTGTCATTCACGTAGACGATCCCGCTGATGTGATCGATGCTCTCCTCATACACGGGGATCCGCGAGTAACCCGACGCCACCGCGACCTCCACGAGTTCATCGAGCGACGCGTCCGCGGGCATCGCCACGATGTCCACCCGCGGAACCATGATATCTCGCACCGTGCGCTCCCCCAACTCCATCACGCTGTCGAGCATCTCA
>JBKHFA010000374.1:0-2969 GCA_046540615.1 Armatimonadota bacterium
CGCACGCAGCGACTTCATGCTTTCCGGGATGTCCGAACGCATAACCCTTGCCCGCGTACACCGATGGAGCGCGTCTCGCGTCATCCGGCCTTCTACCTGATTCCGCTCGACGCAGGAGCCCCCGCCGCCCAGATGATCCCGTCGCGCGGACTCGGCTCCACAGGCGCGGCAAGCTGCGGGTCGGACGTCGCTTCCTCTGACGGATAGGCCCCGATGAAGACGCGGTAGATCAGCGGGTTCATCGGGCCAACCGTCGTCTCAGCCGACAGCGTAAGCTCCTGACGCAGTTGCGCGTCGGGCGGCGCATCGACCCTGATGTCATGCCACTCGACGCGCCCGAGATCGCGCTCCACCCACGGCCTCGGCTCGTCGGGCACCGAAAACGCCGTCTCCACCAGGTCGGAGTGCCCGCCCGCCTCAGCCGTGAACATGCGCGCCGGAGCCATGCCCCACTCATCCGGAAGTGACACATTCAGCCACCCGCTGACATCCTCCGAAAGGAAGTTGTACACGCGCATCTGCAGCCTGTGATCCGGCTGAGGCCGCAGCAGCACGCCCTTCGTGATGATGTCGGCGCTCGTAAAGTTGGCCGTCACGAAGAGGCCGCGCAGCAGCGGCTGCTCCACGGCCGTCAGCGCGTGTCCCGCCCGCGCATTCACGGTCGCCGCCCACCACGCCCCCCGGGCGTGCCCGCCGTTCTCACGCACTCGATCGAGGCCGCTCAGAGCGCGGTCGAGCAGCCGCTCGGCGAACGGGCACTCGCGCCCCCCGGTCGCCTCTCGCACGCCCGAGCGCGTTCGAGAGATCGCGTCCAGCGTCTTCTGCAGGTCATCCGAGGAGACGTTGTTCATGCGAGGATGGAGCGCCCCCAGTCCGTCGGCAATGTCGCCCATCCGCTCGGCCAGCCGCGCCAGGCGCCAGATCGTGTTGGTGTGAATCGGCCGCAGATTGTCTTCCTCACGGGCGCCGTCCGCCACCCGGAGCATCAGGTCCCCGATCAGCCGCTGCACCTCGAAAAACGACGCCGCGCCGTGAGGAGGAACATCCAGCACCCGCTCACACGCGTCCTCCACGGCCGCTCTGAGCAGGTCGCCGCCGCCCGGGCCGATGCACGCCTCAAGGTCCTCCTCCAGCGAGTCCAGCCAGCGTGAAGCGGTCGGGCTCTCATGCCCGAGGTCCGTCCCAAGCACCAACTCCAGCCCCGCCGAGGCGGCCTCGGCAAACTCGGCCGCCGAGACTCCGAGGATCGCCACCGCGTTCGGTGACAGTTCGACCGTCGCGTTCGTCCCCCCAGGCGGCGTGACCGTGCCGAGCGCATCCATCACCCGCGCGCCGGGCGACACATCTATCTGCACCCGCCGCGTTCCCTCCTCGGTCCAGCCGATCACCATCGGCGCGCCCTGTCGAACGAAAAGCTCCATCGTCGCGCCATCGGGAGCATCGAGCGGCCCCACGTAATGTGCGGATTCGAGCAGCCAGCGTGTCACCGCAAAGGCCACGTAGGCCGGCCGCGGGTGCAGTTCACCGTCCTCCCAGACCGCGAGGGCGTTCGGTGTCTCGCGCGAGGGGAAGACGCCGCCGAGGCATTGCGCTCGAACGAAGAGGTCCTCGCCGAAGGCCTTGAGTGTCGCGTAGGCCCGGGGCATGAACCCCGCCTCCGTCGCGCCGCCATCCGGCGGGTGAAAGCCGCACTCCGTGAGGGCGGTGTCTCGCAGCGCGCCAACTTCGGCAAGCGCCTGGGGCATGTTGCGGTACCAGTGCATCATCATCCACTGCGGGTCAGTGCCGTAAGGATGATAGGCGACCCGGTCGAGGTAGTCCGCGCAGCCCGACCAGATCGTGTACTTCATCTCCGTCATGTGTCCGCACGAGCCGTAGACGACCGGAATGCGACCATGCTGCCTGATAGTGCCGTACGCAATGCGGAGCATGTCGAGGTAGCGGTTCCAGCTTCCGTAGTAAAAGTTCTGATCCGCCTCACTCCACACCTCCCATGCGCGGACCAGGCGAGCGCCGGTTCGCGGAAGCGTGTCGGCCGGGTGCTCCGGCGCCGGACGCAAGCGCTGGCGGGCGAGGGTGTCGGCCATCGCGTTGATGAAGTCGTACCACTCGATCGTGCGGGCGGGCTGCCAGGTGTACCAGGCGGTATCCACGCGCCCCTCAGCGTCGATCGGCTTGACGCTGTAGTGGCGCGGAGTGTGGCCTGTCAGCACGGTCAGTTGCATATCCCGCTCCCGCGCTCGCGCCGCGAACTCCTCCGCCCAGTCGAGGCGGTACTCTCCCTCCTCGGGCTCCATCGTGGTCCACGCGAACTCGGCCCGGAGGTGCCTGGCGCCCATCTGCCACGCGGCATCCCAGAACGCGTCCGACGTGCTCGTGCCACCGATGCCGAAGAGCCCGCCGTCACCACGCGCAGCGTCGGGATGCGGAACGACGCAGAAGACCTTCTCGCGGTACTCGCCGAATTCGAATTGCAGTGCGAGAGTGAAATACCCGACGCCGGGACTCGGCGAAACCCGCAGTGTGGTGGAGCCGTGGCCTGCGCGGATCTCACCCTCCCCGCGCAGATCCCCCTGGTGGTCCGTGATCGTCCAGGTCAGTTGTTGGGCTGGCAGGTCCGAGTGGATGGAAAACTGCACCGCATCGCCCGCCAGGAATGTGCTCGCCTCACGCGCAGTTCGGATTTCAACCGCTGCATCGGCGCGACCGCAGCAAGTCAGGACAAGCAGGGCGCCCAGCAGCCCCGCGAATACGCGACCGTACTCCTCGTGAAAGAACATCCATCGCGACCCCTTCTTCCCGGTGCGATATGTCGGCGCTCGGTCCGGTTGGGGTCCCGACCGGCGCACCGTTCAGTCCGTACATCGGTCGGGGTCGCGGAGGAGTTGAGGCGGACAGTTGCCTCGCCAGCGGACAGCGGACAGCGGACAGCGGACAGCGGACAGCGGACAGCGGACAGCGGACAGCGG
>JBKHFA010000375.1:0-2967 GCA_046540615.1 Armatimonadota bacterium
GCGACGGCTGAGGCCGGCCAGCAGGCCGGGGCAGGCGCGGGCGCAGGCGGCCCCGGCGGGGGCCCGACAGGCGGCCCTGAAGCCGGCGGCGGATCCGATTCCGACGTCATCGACGCCGAGTTCGAGGCCGAGGACGAGAAGTAAAGCGGCGAGCTACCAGCGAACGACAGCGGCTGGCCGCAAAGGCTGAACAATCGGGCGGGCGTGTCGGGAGATGCGCCCGCCCACATCAGACAGATCATGGGAGACATGATGCGCAAAGCACTGACCGACCCGATTGAGGATTTCTTTGAACTGAGGGACCGGCTCTACCGGCTGCTGGATGAGAGCTACACCAGCGAGCAGCCTGAGAGCGCGCCGTCCTTCAGCCCGCCCGTGGACATCCTGGCAGGCGACGAGGAAGTCGTTATCCTCGTCGAGTTGCCGGGGATGAGCCGCGACGATGTCTCCGTGGAAGTGCAGGACGGCACCGTGACCATCAGCGGAACGCGCGGAGGCAACGGCGACGGACAGTACTATCTCCGCGAGCGCCCGACCGGCGAGTTCAGCCGCTCGTTCTCGCTGGCGTGGGAGCTTGACCCCGACAGCGTCTCCGCGAAGCTCGAGGACGGCGTCCTGCGAGTGACGGTTGCGAGGCGCGAGAGAGAGCGAGCGATTGCGGTGAGCGAGGGGACGTGAGCCCTTCCTCCCCCCTCGTCCCGCCAGCGCAACGTCGTTTGTTGCGCCAAGGGAGAGGGGGGAAAGGGATGTCGTTTATCCCAGGGGGGTGAGGCCCGGCAAAGCGACACGGAAAGGCTATCGACGTGAAGCGACAGACAGACCCGCTGCGACAGATGCAGGCGCTGACTGAGAGACTGCGCGAGGCGATGGCGGTGCAGAGGCGTCGCAGAGTTGCCTCCGCGCGCACCTGGCAGCCGCCGACCGACCTGAGCGCAACCGAGGACGCCTACGTGATTGCGCTGGACATTCCCGGCGTGGCGCGGGAGGACCTCGAAGCCATCGCCGAGGACGGGATCGTCCGCGTGCGTGGGGAAGTCAACCCGCCGGATGACGTCAGGAATCTCCGGCGTCTCCGCGGGGAGCGGACACCTGGGCGGTTCTCCCGCGCAATCCGCCTGCCATCCGACGCCGACACCACAAATACAAGCGCCGTGCTTGCCGATGGCGTGCTGACGATCACCGTCGCGCGCCGCACCGGAGGCGGGCGCATCACGATAGACATCGAAGAGTGAATCATTGTGCGAGTTGATCAGAAACCCGACTTCTACGAGATCCTGGGCGTTGACAGCGATGCGTCACAGGACGAGATCAAGAAAGCCTACCGGCGCCTCGCGCGGGAGTACCATCCTGACGTCAACCCCGGCGACAAGGAAGCGGAGGCAAGGTTTAAGGAGATCTCGCAGGCCTACCAGACCCTCAAGGATCCGGAGAAGCGGAAGAAATACGATCAGTTCGGCGACGCGTGGGAGCAGGCCCGCGAGACCGGCCAGTACCAGCAGGGCGACTTCCGCGACTTCGTGAATCAGCAATACGGCGCGGGCTCTTTCCGCGACGTCTTCGGCGATCTCTTCGGCGACATGGGCGGAGGCCGTGGCGGCTTCAGCTTCAGCACCGGACGCAGTCGAATGCGCCCAGAACCCGGCCCGACGCGCGGCCAGGACGTGGAGTACGAGCTTCCCGTGAGCTTCGATGAGGCCGTGCATGGCGCCGAGAAGAAGATATCCCTGACCCTGGCCGATCGCTGCCCGGAGTGCGAGGGCATGGGTGGGGAGACTCAGACCTGCCCCGCCTGCGGCGGCAGCGGACAGGCGCAGAGTGGAGGCGGCTTCTTCAACCTCGGGGCCGCCTGCCAGCAGTGTCACGGAACCGGCCAGGTCGTCACCACTCGCTGCAAGACCTGCAAGGGCACCGGCGAGGCGACGCGCACGAGGCGGATCACCGTGAGGGTCCCCGCGGGCGTGGAGACCGGGTCAAAGGTTCGCGTGCGCGGCGAAGGCGGGCGTGGGGTCGCGGGCGGCAATCCCGGCGATCTGATCCTGAACATCAAGGTCGAACCTCATCCGCTCTTCAAGCGCGACGGCGATGATATTCGCCTCGTGCTTCCCGTGACATTCACTGAGGCGGCGCTGGGCGCAAAGGTCAGGGTGCCGACGATCGACGGGCATGTCACGATGACCATCCCGCCCGGAACGCAGAGCGGCGACCGGTTGCGCCTCAGAAACCGGGGGGTCAAGCACCTCGGTGACGCCGGACGGGGCGATCAGTACGTCGAGATCAGCGTGCAGGTGCCGAAGGACCTCACCAGCGACCAGCGCGAGATGCTGGAGCGGTTCGACCAGACGTGGGACTCGGATCCGCGTCGCTCAATGCAGGCATAGTACCGGCGCTAACAAACACAGGCGGGGGGCAGGTGATCTACGATGCGACACAATCGCGACGAACCGCGCTATCAAATCGGCGTTGCCGCGCGTATGCTGGATTGCCACCCGCAGACGCTCCGACTTTACGAGCGCGAGGGGTTGATCGAGCCGGAGCGCGCTGAAAGTGGCGTGCGGCTCTACTGTGACGCCGACATCGAACTGCTTCGGCGCATCCAGCGCTTCACACAGGACCTCGGAGTGAACCTTGCGGGCGTCTCGATCATCCTGCGGCTGGTGGACCAGATCGAGGAGCTTCAGGAGGACATCGAGCGGCTGCGCGGTGACATCGACCGCGGCCCGAAGGCCCTCGGCCCGGCCCGCACCCGGCCCCGCGAGCGAAAAGTCGTCGTTCGCATTGAGAGGGCTCGCGAGGTGGAGGGACAGGGCTGATGACCAGGGTGGAGCCGGCCGACCTGCCTGAAAAGGTGCAGGAGATCATCCAGAAGATCGTCGAGGGCTACGATCCGGAGAAGATCATCGTGTTCGGCTCGTACGCCCGCGGCGACTGGACCGAGGACAGCGACCTGGATCTTCTGGTCGTGAAGGA
>JBKHFA010000376.1:0-2943 GCA_046540615.1 Armatimonadota bacterium
CTTTGCCACCGCATCTTCTCACCTCAGTGATCTGGCTATCTTCGGCACGATTATAACCAGTCTGGTGGGAGAATGCAACCCTCCGCTGGATTCTTTGCAGGAGCAAAGTAATAATGTTCGGTCGTGGCGGTGTAGAAATGTCCTCATGCCGCGGGGCGCGCCCCCCGTTACGCTCAGCCGGGCCGCTGGACCTGGCATCCTCGCGGACCACCGGAGATAGCCTCCGCGACCGGCGGCGCGCATGGAAGCAGGAATTGTCCGGGCGGCGAAGAAACTGCCTCTCGCATGAGGGAAAACGCGACATTACGAGCGGGAGGAAGCTTTGATGGGCATACGCGTAGGGTTGATCGGGCTCAAGGGCCACCAGGGGACGATCCTCAAGGGCGTGCAGGCGATGGACGAGGCGCGTCTCGTCGCCGTCTCCGATGATGATGAGCAGAAGCTCGACGGAGTGTCGGGATGGGCGGCGGCGGAGGAGGAAACACAGACTTTCGCCGATCCGGCCGAGCTGCTCGACAGCGTTGAACTGGACATCCTCGGGGTCTGCGGCACCGACGCGCAGCGAGCCCCGATGATCCTCGCGGCCGCCGAGCGCGGCATCCACGTGATCGCGGAGAAGCCCCTCGCGATGAACCCTGGCGAGCTTGAGCGGGTGCGCAAGGCCGTGGAAAGCAGCGGCATCCACCTCTCGATGCTGCTCACGATGCGCTTCGATCCGCCCTACATCACGATGCGCCGGATGATCGGCGAGGGCGCGATCGGCGAGGTCTGCCTCGCCACGATGCAGAAGTCATACCGCCTCGGCAGCCGACCGGCGTGGCAGTGCAGCCGCGAGACATTCTCAGGGATTATCCCGTTCATCGGCATTCACGCGCTGGACCTGATCCGCTGGGTCAGCGGCAGGGAGTTCGTCGAAGGTGCGGCGTGGTGCGCGAATGTCGGCCATCCGGAGATCGGCGATCTCGAGGACAATGCCTCAGTGGCGGTGCAGCTTGACAACAACGCGACTGCCACGGCGCGGATGGACTACTGCCGGCCCGCGGCGGCGCCCACGCACGGTGACGACCGCCTCCGGATCGCCGGGAACGAGGGAGTCATCGAGTGGATGCTCACGAGCGACGAGGTCACCCTGATCACACACGATGATGAGCCGCGCGCGGTCGAACTCGACGAGGGGATCGACCAGTTCGCGAATTTCGTTGCGAGTATCCACGGCGAGGAGCAGTCGTGGGCTCCTGCCGAGGACTGTCTGCGGATGACCGAGGTCGTTCTCAAGCTGCGCGAGGTCGCCAACACGGGTGAGGTCGCGGACCTCAGGCAGGGATGAGGAGCGAACGCGGAGAGGGGCACCCGGACAGACAGCCCGGAAAGGTATCACATCAGCAGATGAGAGAGATTGACGCCGCTCAGATATCCGATGCCGTGGCCGAGATGTCACGGAAGACCAACACGGTGCTTCCGGCGGACGTGGTGGATGCGCTGCGTCGGGCGCGCGAGCGCGAGGATTCTTCGGTCGCGGGCGAGGTGCTCGACCAGCTTCTGCTCAACGCGGAGCGCGCCGAGGAGACAGGCCTGCCACTGTGTCAGGACACCGGCGTCGCCGTGGTCTTCGTGGACTTCGGCCAGGACGCGCACCTCGTCGGAGGCTCGCTGCAGGAGGCGGTGGATGCCGGAGTGCGGCGAGGCTACGAAGAGGGCTACCTGCGCAAGTCCGTGGTGCGCGACCCGCTCGACCGCTCCACCAACACCGGTGACAACACGCCGGCGGTGGTGCATACGCGGCTGGTGCCGGGCGATGAGGTGACGGTCCACTTCGCGCCGAAGGGCGGCGGCAGTGAGAACATGAGCGCGCTGTGGATGCTCACCCCCGCGCAGGGCCGCCAGGGGCTGATCGAGGCGGTGGTCTCGCAGATAGCGGCCGCCGGGGGGATGCCCTGCCCGCCACTGGTGCTGGGCGTCGGCGTGGGCGGGACGTTCGAGCTTTCGGCGCTGTTGGCCAAGCGCGCGCTGCTCCGGCCACTGGGCGAGCCGTCGCCCGACGATGACCTGGCGGAGCTTGAGCGCGAGATGCTGGCGGCCGTCAACGCCACCGGCGTGGGACCGATGGGCCTTGGCGGGCGCACCACGGCCCTGGCGGTCCATGTCGAGCGCCATCCGTGCCACATCGCCAGCCTGCCGGTTGCGCTGAACGTGCAATGCCACGCCGCGCGACATATGACGACCGTCATCTGACCTGCGACGAGCCATCACGTGCGAAGACAGGGATTACACCGTGGCAGAAAAAGAGCCGAAGAAGCTGACCCTTCCACTCGACGAGGCCGCCGCCTGCGGCCTGTCCGCCGGAGATGTCGTACACCTCAGCGGCCCGATGTACACCGCTCGCGATGCCGCGCATGAGCGGCTGATGGAACTGATCGAGGCCGATGAGGAACTGCCGATCGAGTTGCGAGACCAGGTGATATACTACTGCGGACCCGCGCCGGCGCCTCCTGGCCGACCGATCGGAGCCGCCGGCCCCACCACCTCATACCGCATGGACGCGTTCGCGCCGGAGTTGTACGCCCTCGGTCTGCGCGGCACGATCGGCAAAGGCAATCGCTCAGCGCGCGTGCGCACGTCGCTCAAGCAGCACAAAGCAGTGTACTTCGTCGCTGTCGGCGGCGCCGGCGCGCTGCTTTCCGACCGCATCATCTCCGCAGAGGTCATCGCCTACCCGGAGCTTGGACCGGAGGCGATTCGCCGCCTCGTGGTCGAAGACTTTCCAGTGATCGTCGGCTACGACTGCCACGGCGGCACGGCCTTCGTAGGCGAGAAGAGGCTGGAGTAGCGGACAGCGGACAGCGGACAGCGAGCGACCAGCGGCGCACGGCGGGGCGGGGGGATGGCGGTTCGGGAGCGTCTCAGAGGGATGACCGGAGGGGCCATGGAAGATACGCTCATCAT
>JBKHFA010000377.1:0-2935 GCA_046540615.1 Armatimonadota bacterium
CAGCTCCATGTCGAACCGGCTCCCCTCGTCAATAGCCTTCGCTAAGACGCCAGGCGTGTCCTCTGAGAGCGGCTTCTCAATCAACTCGTGCGCGTGGTTGTGCTCGACGATCAGGTCGCGGATCGCGGTCGGAAGCTCCGGCTTGGTCTCCGTTGCGCCGCGGAGCAGGATGCCGTGCATCGCGGGGTTGTTGTTGTAAAAGAGGTTGTCGTAGATATGCCCGTGAACGAGGTCGGCGATGGAGATCAACGCGCCCTCGTCGTCGCGATTCACGCGCATGATGTTGTCATGAATCTTGATCGAGGTGTTGTTGCGGTCGATGGCGATCGTGTTCGGAGTGCCCTCGAACGGGAAGCGGTCGGGCATCCGGTAGCCGTTGCCCTCGAAGTACGAGTTGTTGATCGTCAGTCCGCGCGTGTTCTGCATGAAGATCGCCGCGCGGGCGCAGCTTTCCAGCCCGCAGCCCTCGACGCGGTTGCCGTGACCTCCGTTGAAGAAGATGCCGATGCCGTTGCGCGAGAAGTAGCAGTCGCGGATGACGCAGTTGTTGAAGTGCGCGCGGGCGTAGATCCCCGCCACCGTCGCCCAGCGGATCGTGGAGTTCAGAAATCGGCTCGACCAGCCCTCGGCATGCACGCCGTACTGCGAGCCGCCCTGGATGTAGCACGAGTCCATCACGAAGTGGTTGTGCCACTTGATGTTGAGGACGGTCGCGCCGCCGGTGAGGGCGATGTCCTCCAGCCGCCCGTGACTGGTGCTCTCCTCGTAGGTCGGCCCGGACCAGTCCACGCAGTTCTGGTCCTCGGCCTGCTGGGAGATGATCGAGCGCCACTGCCCGGCGCCGACGAGCTTGATCGACTGCCAGAGGAACGGCCGCCTCTCGGCGGGCGGTGGGGTGAGATCGATCGCCTTGCGAATCTGATACGTGCCCGTGGGCACGTAGAGCGGCTTGCCGGTCTCGTAGGCCTCTTCGGCGGCCGCCTGGAAGGCGGGCTGCCAGTCCTCGGCTTCCCCACCGACGTCCACCGCGCGCTCCGCGTAGTCCGTCACCTTCACGACATCATCGCCGATCGGCCCCGCGTGCGCGCCGACAGCGAGCAGCAGTGCGGCGCAGATCAGAGCGATCTCGGTCCTGTGCATTCTATGGTCTCCTCAATAAGTTCAGATCTACCGTCCCGTGGTGCGGACGCCCTCGTCCGCACGCCGTTCTCAATCATCCCTCGTACTCATACGCCCCCCGGCCCGTACGGCGTCAGCGCCACCGTGTAGTACGGGTTGAAGATCGTGTCATCGCGCTCCGCCGCGAAGCGCCACATGCGGGCAAGCATCTCCCTGCGCACCTCGTTGAGGTCCTCCGGCAGTTCCGGCCACGGCTGGAACTCGCCCGGCGATCGGCTCTCGCGCACGTTGTCATGCCCGATCGGATTCCGGCAGGGCGCGGCGAGGTTGTGCATCTCGTGCGGATCGTTCCGCAAATCGTACATCTCGTCATAGTCATACGCATTGTAGACGTACTTCCAGTCCTCGGTGAAGACCGCGCGCTGGGTGTAGTAGACCTCGACGCCGTTGAATTGCGTGTGCATCGCGTCGCGCCAGTCGCCCGGCGCGCGGCCCTCCAGCAGCGGCACGATGCTCCGCCCGGGCATCTCGCTGTCCGGCTCGGGGCAGCCGGCGATCTCGCGGAATGTGTTCGCCATGTCCGCGTGGGTCGTGAACTCATCGCGGACCGCCCCGGCCTCCGCGCCGCCCGGCCAGCGGATCGCCAGCGGCACGTGGTAGGCCTCGCGGAAGGCCGGCACGCCCTTGCAGTAGAGGCCGTGGTCGCCGCAGTAGTCGCCGTGGTCGGAGGTGAAGATCACCATCGTGTTGTCGAGCTGCCCCGTGGCCTCCAGCGCATCCACAAGCTCCCCGAACATCGCGTCGAGCATCGTGCAGTAGCCCCAGTAGTGGGCGATCGACTCGCGCACCTCGCGCTCGGACATCTGCCCCCAGTACTGGCGCCTCATGCGCTGGTAGATCCGCGGCTTGTCCTCCAGCGTGTCGCGGAAGCTCTCGGGAAGCTCGATCTCGTCCGGGTCGTACATCGTCGCGTACTTCTCGGGCACCACGAACGGGTCATGCGGCCCCGACGGCCCGCAGAAGAGCATCCACGGAGCGTCGCCCTCGACCAGCCGCGGAAGCTCTTCGATCGCCTCGCGCGTGACCCGATAGTCACTCTCGTTCTCGTAGCCCTTCGGCCCGCCGTCGGGCTTCGAGCCGTAGATCCGGCGGTTGACCCATCCCGGCCGGAGGATCTCGCCGTCCTCGCGCGGGCGGTCGGGGTCCTCGTCGGCGACGGCCTTGCGGATCTGCTGGAGGCGGCGCTCGTTGAGGGGCCCCGCGGCGGCGGTGATCGTCTCAAGCTCGCGCCAGCCGCGGTCGCGCGGGTTCTCGACGCCCGAGACGTGCCACTTGCCGGTGTAGGCGAGGTCCCATCCGGCCTCGCTCAGGTCCTCGGAGAAGCAGCGCATTCCGTCGCTGAGGCCCTCGGACAGGCGCGTGTTTGTGAGGATATTGTTCCAGACCCCGTGCTGGGAGGGGTAGTGGCCGGTCATGAAACTGGCGCGCGATGGGCAGCAGTGCGCGGTCTGGGTGTGGTGATTGGTGAACAGCGCGCCCTCGTCGATGATGCGCTGGACATTGGGCGTGCGGCAGGGGTGGTCGGGGTGGATGACGTCCCCGCGCTGCTGATCGGTGTGAAAGATGAGGACATTCGGCGCATCGGCCATGATCGCGCACCGCCTTCGGCAGTCATTCGCAACGCGAAAACGTTTCGCCACGCAGCGGGGGAGACCTGCAAGGGAGGGGACGGGTCTGCCCTCGGTGAACAGACGCACACAAAGCTGGAGTCCGGGCGCCCTCGCCCGCACGCTGTTCGCGCCGAGTATTCCCAAAG
>JBKHFA010000378.1:0-2933 GCA_046540615.1 Armatimonadota bacterium
GGAACGCGTCTGAGGCCACCTCGATCCGGAGTCGGCCCGACCAGTAGTTCGCTCCCCGACGAGGGGAACAATACCCCCCGCCGCCATCACGGCGCGCGGCGGCCTTGAAATTCGCAGCCGCGGCGGGTACACTGTGAAAAGGACACACCGCGGGCCGCGTCCCGCGGTCGCGGGGTGTCTATGACACTGGAGTGTACGATTGAATGATCGAGACCATCGGTGGCTGGGCCAACGGAATATTCGCGATTGCCGTCGTGCTGGGCGCGTGCATCTTCATACATGAGTTGGGACACTTCGCCGTCGCGAAGTTCATCGGCATGAAGGTCGAGGAGTTCGCGATGGGGTTCGGTCGCGCGCTGTGGTCGCGCGAACGCGGTGAGACACGCTACCGCATCAACCTGGTCCCTCTCGGAGGGTACGTGCGCATCGCGGGGATGGAGCCGGGCGCGGAACCGACCGAAGGCGGCTTCTACTCGTTTGCGAGGTGGAAAGGCGCGCTGGTGCTCTTCGTCGGATCGTTCATGAACGTTGTGCTCGCTGCACTGGCGTTCATTGCGGTGATCCTTGCGACCGGCCTCGGCGTCTTTCCGGGCAATGAGATCAACGTCCGCAAGGTACTCCCGAACACTCCCGCCGCCGCGGCGGATATTGAGCCCGGAGACCGGATCGTGGACGTTGACGGGATCGAGCACAGCCTGCTGATCGAGGATGTCGACCCGGGTGGGCCGGCGGCTGAAGCGGGCCTCGGACGCTACGATCGCATATTCGAGGTGCAGGGCGAGGAGGTCGCGCTCCCCCACGAACTGCTCGCGGCGATGAAAGAGGTGGGCGAGTCGGGCGATGAGGAAGCGGCTCAAGGCGATGATGCGGAGGCGACGGAGGACCCGTCGCCGGCTTCTGAGGCGATCACGGTCGAGGTGCTGGGTTTCACCGACGAAGGCGAGTTCAGAGGCCAGGAGAGCGTTGAACTGCCGATCCCGAGCGATCTGCCGGATGAGGTGGCGCGCGGTGACGCGGGCCCGGTGCTGGAGGACATCTTCGGCGTGATCCTCACGCCGATCGGCCCGAATGAAGCGATCACGTACATCTCCGACCGGCCGGAGCAGGAGATTGATCTCACGCTCATCCGCGATGGCCGGAGGATCCGGACGACCGTGACGCCGACGCGCGAGTGGGCGCGGGTTCCAGGCGAAGATGAGACGGGCAGGATGACCGCCGCTCACCAGGCGGTGGGGCGCGTCGGCGTGGTGTTGCACGGACAGACGCGGCCCGCCGGATTTGTCGAGGCGCTCGAGCACGGGATAGACCGATCGGTGGAGGCGGTGGTAGTCACCGCGGACTGGATGTTCAAGATGGCGACCGGCGAAGTCGCGCCGCAAGCCTCCGGGCCGGTGGGCATTGCCGCGATGACCGCCGACCAGGCGCGGATCGGCTGGACGGCCGTTGCTTCGCTGACCGGGCTGATCAGTGCCAACCTTGCGATCATCAATCTGCTGCCCTTCCCGCCCTTTGACGGATTCCGGATCGTGCTGCTGGGGATCGAAGGGATCATGGGTCGCCGTGTCAATGAGAGGGTCGAGATGATCGTGACCATCGCCGGAATCGCGATCCTGCTGGCGGTCTTTTTGATCATCACCTTCAGCGACATCCTCAATCTCGTACTCTTCCAGACACCGTGAGGTTCCGGGACAAAAATGAGTGCTCACGACGGCTCTTCTGACTGCTGGCCGCGCCGCGAAACGCGCCCCGTGACCGTGGGCGACGTGCAGATCGGCGGCGGCGCGCCGGTGAGCGTGCAGACGATGACAAAGACGGACACCTCCGACGTGGAGGCCACGCTGGCGCAGGTCACGCGGGCCACTGCCAGCGGCGCCGATCTCGTACGCGTTGCCGTGCCCTCGCTCGATGCGGTCGGCCCCTTCGCTGAGATCGTCGCCGCCTCACCGGCGCCGATCATCGCTGACGTGCATTTCGACTACCGCATCGCGGTCGAGTGTGCCCGGGCGGGCGCCCACAAGCTGCGGATCAATCCCGGCAACATCGGCGACGATGAACGCCTCGGTGCAGTGATCGAGGCGGCGAGCGAGGCCGCCATCCCCATCCGCGTGGGTGTCAACTCCGGGTCGCTCGAGGAGGACCTGCTCGGCCCGGGCGGCCGCGTGACGGCACAGGCGCTGGCGGAGAGCGCGCTGCGGACGGTGGAACGCATGCACAGCCTCGGCTTCGAGGACCTCGTGGTGTCGATCAAGGCCGCGGAGGTCCCGATGACGGTCGCGGCGAATCGAGAGTTCGCCGGCCGCAGTGACCTGCCGCTGCATCTGGGCATCACTGAGGCCGGCTTCGGCCGTGCGGCGGCGGTCAAGTCCGCCGCCGGTCTCGGCATCATGCTCGCCGACGGGATCGGCGAGACGATCCGCGTTTCGATGACCGATCCACCGGAGGACGAGGTCGAGGTCGGCGTCTGGCTGCTGCGCTCACTGGGGCTGCGGGAGGGCCCGTGGCTCACCTCCTGCCCCACCTGCGGCCGCTGCCAGGTCGATCTTGCGCCGATCGCGCGCGAGGTAGAGCGGCGGCTGCGCGAGCTTGATGCGCCGCTGACAGTCGCGGTGATGGGCTGCGAGGTGAACGGTCCGGGCGAGGCCCGTCAGGCGCATGTCGGCCTCGCGGCCGGACGCGGGCGGGCGGTGATCTTCGCCGCTGGCGAGCAGCTGCGGACCGTGCCGATCGAGCGCGCGGTGGACGAGCTTATCCGCGAGGCGCGGAGAATTGCCGGGGAGATGGCGTGAACGACGTCCGGGCGAGGGCGCCCGGACTCCGGGTGAGGTAGTTCGCACAGACAGCACCTTCGGGCGAGCGCCCGGTGGACGAGCTTATGACAGAGGCGCGGAGAATTGCCGGGGAGATGGCGTGAACGACGTCCGGGCGAGGGCGCC
>JBKHFA010000379.1:0-2886 GCA_046540615.1 Armatimonadota bacterium
CGTACGCACGGTGGTGTGACAGGGACAGCCCGCGAGGGCCTACCTATGTCGATTGATATCTGCGCGGGCTGCGTCCTGCGGCGCTCACGGGCGCCGGTGAGCGCTTCCCTTCATCGCTTCGTTCGGCGGCATCGCCGTGGCATGACCGTCCGCGAATGCGTAGTTAGAACGGCATGAAGACGCTGACGTCCATGGCCTGCGGGATCGACTTGACGTGCCCGTCCGCGTAGGCCGCGTTCATCTGAAGGTTGTGCCGGTAGCGCATGTACCCGACGTTTCCGCTGCTGTCCATCTCCCGCGGAGTTCCGTCATCGTAGAATCCCAGGCCGGCGTAGTTGCCGATGTAGTCGGTTCTCGTCTCGAAGATCACGATGGTCTCGGCGGGGCGCTCGAATGAGGCGAGCTTCCGGCCCGAACCGGACCACGGGCTTGGGTTGATCCGGCCGGTTCCGGACATCTCGCGCGCGCCGGTGTAGCTGGCGACAATCGTCTCGCGGTAGACGCCGGCGCCGGATGGGAAGCCCTCCCGCCAGTGCCGACCGGAGGCACTGTACTCCTCACTGGGGCAGACGAACATCTGCTCATTCTTCGTGTAGGGATAGAGGCAGTCATACCAGCCGGACGCGCGTGTGCTGGCGTCGGGGCTCAAGACGTAGTAAGGAGCCAGCCTTTCGTCATAGTCCTGGGCGTACATCTGGATCGCCAGTCCTATCTGCTTGAGGTTGCTCAGACAGCTTGACTGACGCGCCTTTTCACGGGCTCTCGCGAAAACGGGGAACAGGATCGCCGCCAGGATGGCGATGATCGCAATGACAACCAGCAACTCGATCAGGGTGAAGCCGCGCTTCATCGTCAATCAACTCCCTTTTCGGCTGATTGTGGACGGTTGGCCCGTACGCTCATTTCGTCCGACCGTGGCTTCCCTCCTTCTTTCGGCATGGTTCATTTTCGCCGGCATTTGGACGTAGTTGTCGCAGAGAAGATGGGCTGCCTCTCTAACTCAGAGGCATTCTACCCGGGAGTCGGCTTCCTCAGTCATGTTTTTGGAGAACGACGGCGAACGGAAGCGCTGGACGCTCCCGGCAGATTGCCGTCTTTCGGTTGTCCTCACAGTTCGAAGCGCTCGCTGTGAATCGCGGAGCCGTCGAAGCCCAGCTCGCGAAGCGCGTCCTCCACCAGGTCCATCATCGGCGGCGGGCCGCACAGGTAGACGTCCGCGTCTGAAACCTCCCCATTGAGCACCCGGCCCAGCAGATCGGCATCGACGTAGCCGGTCTCGCCGTCGTATTCAGGTTGCTCCGAAAGCACATGCACCACGCGCAGGTTGAGGCGCTCCTCCATCCGCGCGAGTTCCTCGCGGTAGAGGATGTCCGCTTCGGTGCGGTTGCCCCAGATCAGCGTGATCGGGCGCGCATCGCCCCGCGCGACCATGTAGCGGAGCATGCTCAGGATCGGGGTGATGCCGACGCCGCCCGCGATCATGAGCAGGCGCTCACCGCCGTGGAGGAGGTGGCAGAACTGTCCCCACGGCGCCTCGACCACGGCCGACGCGCCTTCGGGCGTCTCGCCGATGCGGTCGGTGTAATCACCGGATTCCTTGATCGTGAAGCTCACCGAGCCGTCCTTGCGCGGCGGTGAGGAGATGGTGAACGGGTGGCGCTCATCGCGGGCATCGTCCCGGTGGATCGTCAGCAGCGCAAACTGCCCGGGCATCTGCCGGATGCCATCGTGGCCGTCGGGTGCGAGGTCAAGCTGCCAGGTGTCGTGGCTGGCCGGCGCGACGCGCTCGACGGTCCAGCGGCGGCCGGCGATGATCCGCGGTCGGATCACCCGCGCCCACGCGAAAAGCAGCGCGTAGGCGCCGAACATGGCCAGCCAGACGACGCGCGCCCATCCGCTCTGCAGGTCGCTGCCGAGTGAGAGCGAGTGGCCGACGACGAGGACCACGACCGCGAACGCGAGGTAGTGGATGCGATGCCACGCGTCGTAGCTGAGGTTGAGGAATTTGCGCCAGATGCTTGTCACGGCAATGACGATCAGCGCCGTCAGGATGAGCGCGCCCACCATCTCCGGAAATATGCCCTCACCGACCGCGCCGAGGGCGTAGTGCGGGGTGACGTAGAGAAGGATCGGGTGCAGTATCGCGAATGTCACGGCCGCGGCGCCGGTGAGGCGGTGGAAGCGCATGATCCTGTCGAGGCCGAACGCGTCATCGAGCGGCCGCAGGCGCGCGGCGAGCGCGAATTGAAGCATGATCAGCGTCGCGGCGAGCATCGCGGTGAGCCGCCCGGCCATCACGAGGTTGCCTTCCAGGGGCCCGAGGCCCTCAAGCGTCGCCGAGTAGTGCTGGAGGGGTATCCACGCAGCGACGGAAAGCAGCGCCACGAAGACGGCGATGAAGAGTGTCTGCAGGAATGCGCGGACGGCCGGGGAGATGTCGTCGATCTCGGCCACCGGCACGTCCGGCTGCTCCGGGCCCTCCACGGGCTGAAGCTCGGCGCTCTCGGCTGTCGCCGGGTCGGGCGCGGTCGAGCGCCAGTAGGCGATGATGATCTCACCGAGGGGGATCCGGGCGGCGAGGATCACGATGTCCGGGAAGGTCGTGTGCGTGAAGAAGCGAGTGAATGTCATCTCGCCTTCGGGGTTCGCAACTGAGAAGAACGCCATCGCGACGGTGCCGACGATGACGGTGGCCCAGTTGAGCGCGTAGGCGGCGGGGGCGGTGGTGCGGTGGTTGAAGAGAACCGGAAGCACGAAGATGTTGAAGAGCGTGACGACGATCGGGATCCAGTTGAATGCGGTCTCGCCGGGCGGGTGGATACGCACATGCAGCAGAAAGCCGCCGGCGGACATCAGCACGAGCGCCCAGATCGGCCAGCGTATCTC
>JBKHFA010000380.1:0-2882 GCA_046540615.1 Armatimonadota bacterium
AGATCGTGAAGCGCTCGCCGGGCTTGACGGTGGTGACGAACCCCGCCGAGAGATCTCGCTGATCGACCAGCCGCTCGGTCAGCGTCTCCCCCCGCGGCTCGGTCAACTCCCACTGGCCGATCGCAAGGCGCGCGCCTCGGAAGAGCTTCGCGTGGACCACCCTGCGGCTCCTTCACGTTGAGGATCTCGTCGCCGCAGTCCGGGCAGCCGGCGGTTTTGTGTACCTCGCAGGTGCGCGGGACGTACTGACTCAGCACCATCCGCCCCGGCCTCTTTTTCTCGCGGGCGCGGAGAAGCGATGTCGCGAGAGGCGCAACTGCCCCGGGATCGCGCGAACTTCGGACGGTGACTGAGGCGTCAATGAAGTAGTTCACCGCATCGACGGCGAATATGACTTCGGACGCCCAACATCAAACGCGAAAGAGTGACTGCCTGTGTTGCTGCGTAGAGCCACGTGGATCGGATCCGCCCTGATTATCCTCGCCGGACTGGCCGTGTCCGGTGCGACGGCCGCGACCATCCCGCCGGTGGTGCGCGGTGAGCAGGCGCTGATGCTCCTGCCCGAACCCGGCCCGCTGACCGTCACCATCTCCAAGCGCGACATGAACATCTACGAGGGCGCAGACGACCTCGTGGCCGATCTCTACGACCCGCGGCGCCTGCACCTCGCCCGCGTGGAGATCCCTGACGACGGCGTCACCGGCAAGGGTCGGCACGCCACCGAAGTGCAGACCGCCACGATGCAGATCGATGCCGACGCGCCGGGCGCCTACCGCCTCGTGATCTCGTCACCGACCCGCGGTGACTTCGTCCACGGCGTCGAGACCTCCAGCGGCGGCGCGATGGTCGAGGGCTCCACGATCCTGCTCAACCGCGGCGACGAGAGTGGACGGATATTCTTCGCCCCGCCCGAGCCCGGCGTCACCGTCCGCTGCCAGGCCCTCCACGATCCGGGCCGGCAGGAGATGCCGCTTTACGACGCCGCCGGTGAACTGCTCCACACCTTCGACATGACCGAGACCGGCCTCTACGATGAGTTCGAGGCCCCCGAGGACGCCGACCGCAGCGGTCCGTGGCACCTCGACTGCGAGGCGATGGACATCCGCTGCGAAGTGCCCGGGATGAACTACTTCACGATCAACGAGGACTCGTTCTTCGAGGCCTCCAGCTTCCAGCACATGCTCTACCCCTACACGCAGACGCGCTACCTCATGCCCGGTGAGAGCGCGTCACTGACGTACGATCTGCGCAACCAGACCGGCGCGGACGACGCATTCGCGCTTGAGGCCACCGGCGATGGCGCGCTCACGGCCACCGTCACCGACCCGGCCTCCCCGCTTGAGTTGTCGGCTGAGAGATACGCCAACATCGCCCCGATCACCGTGCAGGCGAGCCTCGCCGATGACGCGGAGGTCGGCGCGGAGTACATCACCACCCTGACCGCCACCTCGCAGGCCGACCCGACCGTCGTCGAGAGTGCCGGGATCCGGGTCATCTGCGGTGAAGCGCCCGTCTCCGAGCCGCTCGACATGCCGATCGTGCTGCAGCCCTACCAGCATGAGAACCACCAGTTCGGCTACGCGCCGGAGTACATCGAGAACGAGGTGTACTTCGACCTCGACAACCGCCCGTACATCCGCCACCGCACCGAGCACAGGTACCCGAGCAACTTCCTGCAGACGCTTGAAGAAGGGGAGTGGGTGGAGCGGTCGTTCATCCCCACGCTTGAGGAGAAGTGGCCGAGCTTCCAGGGCTTTTACATGGGCGGGGGCTTCCTCGGGGCGAAGTGGGCGTTCGACGGCGACAACGGCGCCTACACCACCGCGCACATGCTCCGCGGCGAGGACCCGCGGATGAACGTGCTGGTCTTCACGCCGGACGCGGGCCGCACCTTCAGCGCCCACGAGTTCGACGGGGATCGCCACGACATCGAGCAGTTCACCGGCCACAACGCCCTCCCGCACCCGCCGCCGGTGCTCAGCTACGAGCAGATCGCGCCGCACGACGCGCGCTTCTGCGCCTATCACAATCTCTGGCTTTACACGCCCGAGCGCGACGGCGACACGCTGGAGCCGGGCGAGCCGATCCTGGTCTCCGACCGCTGCCTCGGCTCATGCCAGCACTCCGGTGGCCCGGCCTCGACCGTCACCCGCGACGGGAAGACGCACATCGTCTGGGGTGAGGTGACCGAGGAGGACGTGCCGGGCGTCCCGAGCTACATCGCGACCTACGACCACGAGTCCGGCGAACTGAGCGAGCCGGTCTTCATGGCCTACGCCCCGCCGGTCAATGACGTGCACAACGTCCCGGCGGTGACGATGGACAGCGAGGGATACATCCACGTGGTCACCGGCGCGCACGGCGACAACTTCAAGTACCTCCGCTCGCTTGAGCCCAACGACACGCGGTCGGGCTGGACCGAGCCGGTCAACGTGCTCGAAGCCGGGCGCGTGGAGGAGGACACCGACGAGGACGGTCGCGGCGCGCAGACGTACATCTCGCTGGTCTGCGACCAGGATGACAATCTGCACATCGCCTTCCGCCAGTGGCGCGCGGGCGTCGATCCCTACCACGGCGGCAACCTCTACGCGGCCCTGTCGATGCAGACGAAGCCGAAGGATGGCGAGTGGGGTCCGGCGCGGCCGCTCGTGGTCCCGGCGGTGGACGGCTACTCGATCTACTACCACAAGCTCACCACCGACCGCCTCGGCAACCTCTACCTCTCGTACAACTACTACACGAGCGATCACACCTACCAGCCGGACTTTCCGGAGCAATACCACAACCGCGCGGTGATCGTCTCGAAGGACGGCGGGGAGACTTGGAAGCTCGCACAGACCGAGGACTTCGCGGAGGAGATCATCGCGAACCAGTGACGCCCC
>JBKHFA010000381.1:0-2870 GCA_046540615.1 Armatimonadota bacterium
GTCCCGGGGTAGCGGATGTAATCAAAGTGCACGCCGTCCACGTCGTAGTTGCGCGCGACCTCGACCATCGTGTTCAGTTCAAGCTCGAGATTGCGCGGATCGGACGGGCAGAGCCACTCCATCTCCTCGCCGGCAAACGACCGCTGCAGCCGCCCCTCCTCGCGGAGTTGCTGGACGAACTCCTCGGGAACGGCGCTTCCCAGGCGCCAGTTGACCTTCCACGGATGCACCTCGATCCCGTGGCGCTTCGCGGCCTCCACGCACTCGGCGATCTGATCGCCGCGCTCGGCCACCACCGGGTGGTGCGGAAGGTGCTCGCTGTCGTAGAGCGCGACGCCGCCCCAGAGCATGTTCGGCACGATCGCGTTGAAGCCGTTGTCGGCGAGATTCTGCATCGACTCCTCCCATGTGTCGAATGCGCCGGTGCCGGAATGCTCCCACCACGCGCGGAACTCGGCGTCGCGCGGGGTGTGGGCGAGCAGATAGGCGTCACGCAGCCGATCCCACGCCTCCCCCGCGGTGTCCACGGCGCTCGGGTACTGCTCGGCCTCAAGCGATGCGCGGGCATCCGCGAGAAGGTCGCGGTGTTCGGCGATGATCCGCTCGATCACGGCGGGGTCGGGCGCATCGGCCGCCTGCTGCTCGATCCACGCGAGGGCCTCTTCGATGCCGCCGATGTGCCCGATCCGGTCGAGGCCCTCAAGTGCGTTCTCAGCGACCTGCGGCCAGATCTCCGGCACGTAGCGCCCGAGCATCGAGACCAGCATCCGCTGCTTGGCCGCCCGGCTGGTGTTGGTGAGCACGTGTGACATCCAGACTCCCGCGTCGGAGGCGATGAATGCGGGCAGCCCCGTGGGTTCTCCCTGCGCGTCATGCCACCACGCGATGACCTCGCCATCCCCGGTGGGCTCGGCGACCGTCAGCATCCACGAGGACTGCTCGACGCTCCGGGGCATGCCGTCGAAGTCCTCAGGGTCCTCGAAGCGGATCTCGCTGAGTTGCCCGTCGTACTCCGCCCGCTGCGAGCCCACCCTGCGCACACCAAGTATCTCGCCAAGATCGCCGGGGAGTTGATAGAAGAACATGACTCGGCCCCCGCTTTCGACGTACTCGCGGATCGCATCCACCCCCGCCTGCGTCATGTCCGGATTGTAGGCGAAGATCGCGAATTCATAGTCCGCCAGCGCGCCCCGCTCGACATCGCCGTCGCCGATCGTGGAGGTCCTGATGCCGGCGTCGGCGAGCAGCCCCGCGACCGTCGCGGCGATCGACTGCACCGCCCCGGCCTCGCTTCCCTGCGCCTCGATCGTGTGTGTGCCGAGTACCAGGGCGAAGGGCTCCCGGTGGGCGGTGAGATTGTCCACGGCCATGAAGCCGACCTCATCGGCGCCACGCCACGCCGACAGGCGGATGCCATCGATCTGCTGCCAGCCGGCCGGGTCGCCCTCCGGCCTGAAGTCCGCGCGCGACAGCTCCACGGTGCTCCAGCCCTGTCCGCCGATGCCCGCGCCCGCGCCGAACCAGCCGTCACCGGAGCGGAAGTAGATGGTGAAGCTGCGGAAGAGGCCCGGGCGGTCAACGTACATGTCGAATGTGAAGCGGCCCCATCGACTCAGGTCGAGTTCAACGTCACGGTCGTAGACGGCCCGCCTCGAATCCTCGCTGGTGAAATCCGCGTTGATCCGAAGCGCGGCGCCGTCGTCGTACTCGAAGAGCCCGACCGACTCACTGCCCTCGTCGGTCGTCCACGCCTCCCGCGCCGCCTCTTCGGAGGGATACTCGAAATCATCAAGCATCAGATCCTCCGCCGCCCCTGCCAGTGGCGATGTGCACGCTATCGCAACCACGCCCAACAGCACCGAGATTCCGGATAGACGCATTGTTCGAACCTCCCCACCTGGGATTTCGCACGAGAACTGATTCGACTCCCCTGCGGAGACACCTCCGCAAAGCAGGAGCGCGCCACACCGGCGTCAAAGTACCTCATCGCGGAGAAAGACACAGCATGGGGAGTGGAGGTGGCGGAGCAGATGCCCTACGACAGCGTGAGTGATCTGCCGAAGAACGTGCGCAACCCCCTGCCGAAACACGCGCAGGAGATCTACATGGAGGCGTACAACAGCGCCTTCGATCAGTACGACGGAGACGAGGAGCGGGCGGGGAAGGTCGCCTGGTCGGCCGTGAAAGAGAAGTACGAGAAGGGCGATGACGGCGACTGGCATAAGAAGGACTGACGCCGGTCGCGCAGGAGGTGCCGCGATGCCGCGAGCCATCTGGACCGGAGCAATCACATTCGGGCTGGTGCATGTGCCCGTGCGCCTCGTCACGGCCGTGCAGGACACAAATCCGAGCTTCAACCTGATCGACCCCGAGAGCGGCGGCCGGGTGCATTACAAGACCGTCAACGAGGACGGTGATGAGGTTGAGCGGAGCGACCTCGTGAAGGGGTACGAGGTCGAGTCGGGCGAATACGTGACCGTCGAGCCTGAGGAGCTTGATGAACTCGCGCCGGAGAAGACCGACGCGATCGAGATCGAGGACTTCGTGGAGATCGCTGAGATCGACCCGATCTTCTACGACAAGCCTTACTACCTGCTGCCCGACGAGCGCGCGAAGAAGCCTTACAAGCTCCTGCTCGCGGCGATGGAGAAGGCCGGGAAGATCGGGATCGCGAAGTTCGTCATGCACCAGCGCGAGCACCTGACCGCCGTCCGCCCTCTGCACGGGATGCTCTGCCTGGTGCTGATGCGCTTTGCGGAGGAGATCCGGCCGACCGAGGAACTGGGGCTGCAGCTTGATGAGGTGGAGGTCGATGACGATGAGCTTGACGTTGCGATTCAACTCATCGACGCGATGACCGAGGAGTTTCA
>JBKHFA010000382.1:0-2858 GCA_046540615.1 Armatimonadota bacterium
AGGGCATGTCAGGCCTCCTTCTCGCAGTGCTCCGCGTAGGCCTCGGCGTCCATCAGCGCATCCAACTCCGACGGATCCGCGGGATTGACGGTCAGCAGCCACGCCGCCTCCCACGGGTCCTCCGCCATGACGTCGAGGTCGTCCATCACCGGCTCATTGACTTCGCTGACCTCGCCGCTGACCGGCGCGTTCAGCTCCGAGACGGCCTTCACGCTCTCGATCTCCCCGAACGCGGCGCCCTGCCGAAGACTGCTGCCGGCCTCGGGCAGATCGAGGTAGATGATGTCACCAAGCTGCTCGACAGCGAAGCTCGTGATGCCGACGCGGACCACGTCACCGTCTATCTTGGCCCACTCATGCGTCTGAGTGTACTTTCGATCGTCAGGAAATTCCATCTTCGCGCCTCCTGTCTTCATCTGATACGTCAACTCTTGCGCGGGAAGCGGCGCAGGACCGTCGCGCCTTCATGAATCGGCAGTCGATCGCCCCGCGTCAGCGCCGCAGCGTCGGTCAGATCCGAAGCGCGCTCCATGTGCCGCGCGGGGTAGAGCAGCAGTTCCGCGCCCTCCCGCGCAAGCTTCCGGTCCACCCACGCCATCCCGATCTGCGTGTCACCGACCGGCGCGCAACTGGTGACCCAGCCCGCCATCTGCCCACGGCGCGATCCGACTACGTCTTCGCCGCGAATCGCGCGGGCCCTCTCATTGTCAAGCCGAAAGCGCACGATCTCGCACTCGCGCTCTTCCTCCCGCGCGATCAGCGCATCGCGGCCGACGAAGAACTCCCGGTCCATCTCCACGAAGCGGGCGTATCCGGCGCCCTGGGGCGTGATCTCGTGCGGCCCCGCGAGTTCATGACCGTAGAGCGGCAGACCAGCCTCTATGCGCAGCGAATCGCGCGCCGCCAGGCCCGCCGGCCGCACCCCGGCCTCCGCCCCCTCAGCGAGGATCGCGCGCCACACAGCCACGGCCTCCCCGGCCGGCACGAAGATCTCGTAGCCGACCGACTCGCCGGTGTATCCTGTGCGCGAGACCAGCGCCGGCGCTCCCACCACTGTCGTCTCCGTCATCACGAAACGACGCAGCGATGACGCCTCGGCCGGCGAGTCGGCGAGCTCCGCGAGCACGACATCAGCCGCCGGACCCTGCAGGGCCATCCCCGTCAGCCGATCCGCTCCGAGATTCTCTGCCGTCAGATCACTGAGCGAGGCCGTGAAATTGCACCTGCTCCCGGGATCCTCGGGGTCGAGCAACGCGTCGCCCGCCGCGAGACCTGAGAGCCACTCCCAGTCGCGCTCGGCATTCGCGGCATTGACCACCGCGACGAAACGCTCGTCGCCGAGGCGGCAGACGATGATGTCATCCACCGGAAGCCCATCGTAGTCGAGAAGGAAGGTGTAGCGGCACTGGCCGACCTCAATCGCCGAGATCCGCCCGGTGCTGACGACATCGAGGAATGCGGCCGCGTCCGGTCCTGTGATCTCAAACACGCCCATGTGGCCGATGTCAAAGAGGCCGGCGGCCTCGCGCACCGCCCGATGCTCGTCAGAGGCGCCCTCGTACCAAAGCGGCATCTCCCACCCCGCGAACTCGGCGAATCTCGCCCCCAGCTTCCGATGCTCCTCGATCAACGCCGTTACGCGCGCCTTCTCGGCGGCCTCCGCTGTCTCAACCTCGCTCATTATTGCCGACACCACACTTCGACTGATTGCCGTCTGAACGTCTGATTAATGCGCCGTCCGCCGCCAACATTCCTTCAGCGCTCCGGGAAAGCACGAGAGAAGCTCACCCCCGCTATCATCCGGACATTCATCGCATTTCTGCAGTGTGTTCACCTTAGTGGTTGGAAAAGGAGGTTGCTGCTGCCCGAGTGACGAAATATGTGATGTCGATGGTGCTGTCTGCACTCCACATCACATCGCCGGGACGATCCTGATCGATCGATGAGATCGAAAAAAGAAAGGGTGCATAGGATGATCAAGTCCAGACGGGGCTTCACGCTGATCGAGCTTCTGGTCGTCATTGCAATCATCGCAATACTGGCGGCCATCCTCTTCCCCGTATTCGCACGAGCGCGCGAGAAGGCGCGCCAGACGAGCTGCCTGAGCAACCTCAAGCAGCTTGGCCTCGGCTTCATGATGTACGCGCAGGACTACGACGAGATCCTGCCCGCCGTGCGTGCCGATCACAAGGACAGCTTCCTCTACCCCGATGGACAACAGATGCAGAATCGGGGACCGTGGTATATCACCGTCTACCCCTACGTGAACAACATACAGGTCTACGACTGCCCATCGACCGCTTTTAAGTGGAACGGCCGGTGGACCCATCCCTTTGATTACGCCTACAACGAGCGGGTATCCAGACAGCCCCTGGCTGAGTTCACCGCCCCGGCGGAGACGCTGATTGTCGTGGACGCCTCGGGCTACGAGGAATACAGCCAGTGGGGCGGCTACGGCTGGCGTGTCCGCGAAGTCCACCTCGGCCCCAGCTCCAACATCGCATACATTGACCCGCGGCACAACGAGGGTGCGAACATCGCTTTCGCTGACGGGCACGCGAAGTGGGCCCGCACGCCTGATCCCGACACGATGGGCTCCGGAGTCGATTACAACATCTCGGGTGTCCGCTTCTCCCCGTGATTCGCGTCTCCCACGCTCCCGGCTTCGGGTGAGTGGAGTGAAAGAGAAGTAACTCCCGTGGTGCGGACGCCCTCGTCCGCGCGCCGTTGCTCGCGGAGTAACCCACCCCGTTCAGCGGGAGAATCAAAGCCGCCCTCCCCTCGTGGACTGAGGGGAGGGCGGTCGTTTTTGTTGCGTGCATTGAGCCCGCGCTGCGTCAGTCCGCCTCGGCGAAGAG
>JBKHFA010000383.1:0-2832 GCA_046540615.1 Armatimonadota bacterium
ATCTTCTTGCGATTCTGGACTCCAGGCGCCCTCGCCTGGAGAGTCGTTCCCCCTGCAACCCCAGTCCTCAGTCTTTGATACGAAGCCCTGCATCATCGCCCCGACGTGCTCCGGCAGTTGACAGAGTCGGTGCGCCAAGTTAGTGTTGCCGAAGAGGGCGTCAACGCGCATTCTGCTCGCGAGCCGCATGAAGGAGGTTCACGCGAACACAACATACCCGGAGACCACGAAGGGAGGGGCAGACAGATGCCTCTACTCGACTCAACCACTGGAAAGCCGCGCCGCATGTACACCATCGACGAACTTGAGCAGGCCGCGCGTGAAATTCGCGCGTGGGTGACTATCTCACTCCATGCGGCCGGGAGCGGCCACCTCGGCGGAACGATGTCGATCGCGGACATCGCGGCCGCGATGTACCTCCACCACCTCGACCACGACCCGGCCAACCCCCGCTGGGAGGACCGTGACCGCGTCTTCTGGTCGGCCGGGCACAAGGCCCCGGCGATCTACGCGACCCTCGGCGTCGCGGGATACTTCGACGACATGCCCGTGAGCTGGCACGGTGAGCCGCTCGATGAATTCGCGGACGTCCCCGGCGAGCAGCAGTGCGTGCTCCTGCGCAAGCTCGGCTCGCCCTTCGAGGGCCATCCGAACTGCCGCAAGCTTCCGGGCATCGAAGTGTCCGCCGGCTCGCTCGGTCAGGGGCTCGGCGTGGCCTGCGGGGCGGCGGTGGACGCGAAGCTGCGCGGCCGCGGGCACAGCATCTACTGCATCATGGGCGACGGCGAGCAGCAGGAGGGCTCTGTCTGGGAGGCCGCGATGTTCGCCTCGCACCATGCCCTCGACAACCTCGTCGCGATCATCGACGACAACGGCCTGCAGATCGACGGCCCCACCTCCAGGGTCTGCAACGTCCAGTCGCTGGCGGCGAAATACGAGGCATTCGGCTGGGAGGTCTTCGAGATCGACGGGCATGACATGGCCGACATCCTCGGCGGCCTCGAGCGGGCCGACGGCGTGCGCGGCCGCCCTGCGCTGATCATCGCCGACACCATCAAGGGCAAGTGTGTCAGCTACGCCGAGAACGTCGTCGGCTACCACGGCTCGCCGCCGAAGGACGGCCGCTCGGGCGACGAATCGCTGGACCGCGCGCTTGAGTGCATCGGCGTGGCGGACACGTTCGCGCCCGAGCGGGTGGACGAGATCCTCGATTTCGCCGACGCCTACGCGCGTCTCTCCGCTTCGCGCGCCGACGACGCGGTGCCGAAGTTCGCGCGCGACTGGTGGTGGAACGAGGGCGAGGCGATGCAGGTTGAGATGAACGCCACCCGCAAGGGCTTCGGCGACGGCATCGCGGAGATCGGCGCGGATGAGCGCGTCGTCGCCCATGGTGCGGACATCACCGGCTCGATCTGCATGAACCGCTTCTACCAGCCCGAGGATGGCACGGATGACCCGGATCGCCTCCCGCGATTCATCAGTTGCGGAATCGCAGAGGCGAACATGACCACCGTGGCGGCCGGCTTTGCGCTGGAGGACCGCATCCCGTTCATCGGATCCTACGGCGTCTTCTCCACCGGCCGCAACTGGGACCAGCTTCGCACGACCGTCGCATACTCAGGGCTCCCGGTGAAGGTCGCGGACGCTCACGGCGGCGTCTCCGTCGGCCCTGACGGCGCTACCCACCAGGCGCTTGAGGAGATCTCGGTCATCACCGCGATCCCGGGTTTCGTGATGTACGTGCCGTGCGACGCCATCGAGACCGCGAAGGCCACACGCGCGGCGGCGGTCAACGACGCGCCCACCGTCATCCGCTTTGCCCGGGAGGCGACGCCGGTGGTGACGACCGAGGAGACGCCCTTCGAGGCGGGTATTGCGAACGTCATCCGCTACCGCGGCGAGCAGGAGCGCTTCGTGGATGCGTTCGAGACGGTGCTCTCGACCGAGTACGAGCCTGAGGACGAGCACCTCGCGATCATCGCCTGCGGGCCGATGGTGCCGGAGGCGATGCGCGCGGCGGTGATCCTGAGCGAGGAGTTCGGCCTGGAGACGCGCGTGGTGAACCTGCACACCGTCAAGCCGATCGACGAACCGGCGGTGATCGCGGCCGCGGCGGAGACCGGCGCGGTCATCACCGCCGAGGAGCACCAGGTGGGCGGGATGGGCAACCGCGTCGCAGGCGTGATCGGCGAGGCGGGCCTCGACAGGCCGGTGAAGCTCGCGATGATCGGCGTTCAGGACCGCTTCGGCGAATCCGGCCAGCCGTGGGAGCTTGTGAAGCTCTTCGGCCTCACCGCCGAACACATCGCGAAGAAAGCGCGAGAGTTGCTTGGCTGAGCGCCACAGGCCGCGAGATGTATCTCCCGGGCACCGGCCTCTCCACGGCACAGGACCGCCGGCCTCGCGAGTCCGCGAGGCCGTCCGGAGGGGCCGGCCCGAAGGGCTGTCTTCCGCGAGCGCCGTGTGCGAGCGGAAGACAGTCGCCTGACCGGCCCGCCGTTCCTTCGATGTCACGCGCACCTGCGGCCGGCCTTATTGCGGCGGGCAGAGCAGGTTGTGCCGGTTCGACGCCCACCCGTCATCCGCAAGCTCCTCAAGAAGCTCCTCATAGGCGGGCTCATCGTACACCACGGCCGCCGTGCGGAGCAGCGTGAGCACCTTCGCCGGTTTGATCTCCGAGAGATTCTGATGCTCCCACTCGCTCTCTCCGAAGGCGTGCTCAAGCACCCAGTCGAACGCACTCCGAATGCTCCGACCCTCGTCGTCCTCGAAGCCCCACAGGTCGATCCCCAGCTTCTCCGCCTGCCGCGCCAGCGCGAAGAACCCGCGAAG
>JBKHFA010000384.1:0-2829 GCA_046540615.1 Armatimonadota bacterium
GGGCCTCGACAACTTCACCTACTGGGGCGGGCCGATCACCGCGGTCTATGAGCCGGAACGCTTCCGCATTCGCATCGATTACGCGGATGGCGGCAGCTTCGAGTCATTCCCCGCGAACATCGCCGGCGGCAGTTACGTGATGCCGCCGGGGCCCGGCCTGCTGGGGGTGATCAATCCGCATCCTGAGCGCGAGGTGGCGAGCGTCTCATTCGTCGACGGCACGCGTGCGGTCGGCTACCACGTCCTGGGCATAACGCTGCAGCGCACTGGTGAGCCGCTCTTCGAGATGCCCGAGGCCGGGCGGCCGCTGCCGCCTGAGACGCGCGTGACAAACCGCGCGCCGGACGATCACACCGAGGTCGAGGTAGGGGAGAGCGCGGTCGCGATGCGCAGCGACCACCTGACGCTGGAGCTTGACGTGACCGACGGCATCCGGCCGTCGCTGATGGTCGCGGGGATGCTCGGGCAGGACCTGTCGCCGGTCGGCGATCTCTTTACGCTGGAGACGGACGGTGGGACGCTGACAAGCGCGGAGGTGGAGGTGTCGGGGGTCGAGCGCACCTCGCCGACGATGGCCACGATCGAGTGGAATGCCAATGCGCCGATGCCCCTGATGGGCCGGCTGACGCTGCAGTGGAATGGGGCGTCGGAGATCGGGATGACCGTCGGGGTCACGAACGCGTCCGACGGGGACCTGCGGGGGTCGCTGACGGTGACGCCGATGCCGGGTGTTGTGATCGACGGGACGCCGGAGAACGTGTGGACGTTCTACCCCGGCTTCGGCACGATGATCAGCAACGAACCGTTTTTCGAGGACAGCGTGAAGTCCGACCACCTGCCGGTGGGCCTCGTGACCGCGTGGTCGCCGGAGAAGGGCGGCGGGCTCTACGTCGCCGGGCACGACACCGAACCGCGCTATGATGCGCACTACGTGCTGGAGAAGTACGAAGGCCGGGTGACGGCCGCGACGCGCTACCTCTACCTCGATGTCGCGCCCGGTGAGACCGCGGCGATGCCGGAGGTGGCGCTCGGGGCGTATCTGGGCGACTACAAGACCGCGGTCGCGGCGTATCGCGACTGGATGGCGACGTGGTATGAGCCGACCGCCGCGCACCCGGAGTGGTTCCGGCGCATCTGCACCTTCATTGGCATTACGCCGACGCTCTCGGTGTTCCTGGGCGAGGACGGCCGGATGGATCTGTCGCCGCATGTGGAGGCGATGGCGGAGCACTTCGGGCCGATCGACTACCAGCACGTCTACGGCTGGTTTGCCTCGCCCGAGCATGGCGGGCAGGGCGATTATTCGCACTACGACTACCTCGGTGGCGAGGAGGCGTGGCGGGGGGCGATGCAGGATCTCGAGGATGAGGGCGTGCGGACCGGCCTCTACCTCGACCCGCTGCTGATGGACGAGAAGGCCGCTGCGGCGGAGGTGGCAAGCGACTGGAAGCTGATCGGCGCGGATGGCGAAGTACGTGGCTGGTCGGCGGGCAACTTCTACACCTGCGGCGCGGTTCCTGAATGCCGGGAGTACTGGGCGAACACGTATGAGCGCGTGGGCAGGACCTTCCCGGTGAGCGGGCTTTACATGGACCAGGTCGGCTACTGGAACGCGGACACGTGGGTCTGCTGGAATCCCGAACATGACCACGCGATGCCGGTGGGGATGCGCGTGGCGCAGGCGCCGCTGGTCCAGGAGATTCGCGAGGCGGTCAACCGGGTAGGGACGGACGTTGTGACGTACTCGGAGTTCGTGCCGACCGAGATCATGACGCAGTGGCAGGACGGGGCGTTCAATCACACGCATCGCTACGAGTGGGAGCGGCCGGGCAGCTTCCTCATCAACCCGATCTACTGGGTGGCGCCGCAGGTCAAGTGTTTCGAGCTTTACGCGGGCAATGCGAACAACATCTGGGAGAACGTCCGCCTGCCGCTACGCGCGATGTGGGGGCGCGAAACGCTCTACATGGCGGGTGAGCCCACGGAGTACGCGCCGGAGACGGCGGCAGCGATCCGGCGCGTCGGCGAGGTCTGGCGCAGCTACCCGGAGGCTTTCGCGACCACGGAGCCTCAGTGGCTGGCGCCGACCCTCAAGCGCGGGGTGTACGCGAACCGCTTCCCGGGCGATGATTACGAGGTCTACGTGCTCTTCAACGACCTGCCCTTCACGGCGGAGGGCGCGCTGATCGAGGTGCCGCATGCGGACGGTGCGAGTTACCGGGAGGCGTGGGAGGATGTGGCGCTGGAGGCGCAGATCGAGGGCGAGATCGCGACGATCTCTCTGACGATCCCGCCGAAGCAGGTGCGGGTGGTGGTCGTGGAGTAGCGGAGTATCGGATGGGCAACATGGAGCGGGGCGCCCGGATGAGGGCGCCCCGCTGTTGGTCGAGCGACTTGGATCCTACGCCTGGATAAGCTGCAGCACGTTCTGCGGCAGCGAGTTGGCCTGTGAGAGGAACGCCGTCGCGGACTGGACCAGCACCTGGCTGGTGGTGAATTCCGCCATCTCGCGGCCGAAGTCCGTGTCGCGGATCTGACTCTCGGATGCCGAGAGGTTCTCGCGCGCAACGGCCAGCGATCGCGCCTCCGCCTCAAGTTCGTTGACCTGAAACGCGCCGAGGTCGCCGCGCACCGCCGAGACCTCGTTGATCGCCTCGTCGATGACGGTCAGCGCGCTTTCCGCGTCTTCCACGGTGGATATGTCGATCGAGGACAGCGCGGCCGTGCTGCCGAGGTCTGAGGTGCGCATCGAGCTGATGCTGGTGTGGGCCGTATCGCCGCCCATGAAGCCGATCTGGAACGCAAGCTGTCCGTCGGCGGCGTCGATGA
>JBKHFA010000385.1:0-2820 GCA_046540615.1 Armatimonadota bacterium
CGGAGCCGCTGGAGTACGCCACGCTGGAACTTGCCTGCACCGTCGAGGTGTGACGCGGTCGTTCTGCCGCTGGATGAGCAGACCGGCCACTTTCTGTCCTTTTACTGGCAAAAGGGCAGAATGGCAAAACGCTCCAGTCACTCAGACCGTGGAGCGGTCGCTCCGTCGTTTGGCGGCGCGTGAGGGGCGTTCATCGGCACCTGAATCGCATCGCGCAGCCGCCCCATATCCTCGCGCCAGGCCGCGGCCTGCTCGTCGGTGAGCACCCCCGCGACCTCCTCGCGGAGGCTGTCGAGTTCCGCGTCGAGCCGCGGGCGCATCTGGTGGCGGATACGGGCCATGCGCTGGAGCCGCTCGCGAAGGATCGCCTCCACCTCGGTCTGCTGCCGCTCGGTGAGGTCGTAGCGCCGGGCCATGCGATTCGTGGCGCGCTCGGGCATCTGCTCGGGGTGTTCGACCGCGCGGACCATCGCCTTTCGCACCACCATCAGCGTCCCGACGGAGCCGATGACAATCCCCGAGCCGAGGATCACCACCCCCAGCAGCACCATCCCCAGCCATCTCGGCCACCGACGCCGGGTCATCCCGTCGTTCGCGGCCGTCTGCCGTTCGTTGTCGTTCACAGCAGCCACCACACAATCTCGCCCGCCAGTCCCAGCAGCGGATCGGTCATAAGCTCCCAGAGGTCCAGCCCGACAGGCGCGACGCCCCCCGCGGCCGCCGCCGCTGCCGCGGCCACCCACCCCAGCGGGCGCAGCGAAGCCGGCTGCTCCCGCCGCCGGAAGCGCACCGCGGCCATCACTCTGTCGGTGACATCGACCCGCGGCGCGCGCTCCTCGCGGGCGCTGGCGATCAGTTGTCTGAGCGGCTCTTCGCTCATGGGAGTACCTCCTCGAACGTCAGCGGTCGTCTGAACGACAGGCCGGGATGGAACCTTCGCCGCCGCTCGCTCGCGCTCCCGGTGACGAACTCCTCGCGGCCCTCGGTACGACTCACGGTCTCTTCCTCGTCTCTTCAGCCTCCCGCACGGCCCGCTCGAAGAGCTTCTGAAGTCGCCCGCGCGCGCGATGGGCCTGCACCTTCACCATCGATTCGCTCCAGCCGGTTAGCTCCGCGGTCTCCTTCACGGTCTTCTCCTCGAGGTAGCGAAGCGTCAGCACCAGCCGGTCCCGCGGCGACAGATCCTGCAGCAGGCGGTGCAGCAACTCGCCCGCCGCCGGGGGCTCCAGCTCCTCCGGCGCGGCCAGGCCCGGATGCTCCGCCAGCGGCACGCGCACAATCTTCCCCTCGCGCTCGGCCTCCCGCCAGTGCCGGTAGCCCACGCGCGTGGCGATCCGCGACAGCCAGTGCTCGAAGGGCGCCTCCGCGCGGTAGCCGTCCAGGCTCGTCCACGCCTCGATGAAGACCTCCTGCACCAGTTCCTCGTGGGTCGCGCGGTCGCGCGAGAAGCGCCACATCATCGACGCTATCCGCTCCTGGTGGCGGGCGATCAGCCGCCGGAACGCGCCTTCGTCGCCGTCGAGACTCCGCCGCACATCCAGCGCATCCGCCTGCGGCGTGGAGAGGTGGTCGGAGCGATCTTCGCCCACCGCCAGCAGCAGCCGCGCGAGCGCCGGGGGGAGCCCCGGCGCGCTCGCGCTCTGAGTTGTCGGGCATGCTGCGTGAGACATCCTGGTCACCTGTGCGCCTATAGTGCTTCGCCCTTCACAGTTCGCGTCCGATCACCGACTACAGTTGTTTGCTCCCCCTCTCCCGCCTGAGACGCGTCGTTTGCGTCTCCAGGGAGAGGGGGTTGGGGGGGTGAGGCCGTCGTTGCTGCCGTTGCTTTCGTTGCCGCCTACGGCGCGTTCGCGATGAACTCGTCAACCGACGCCTCGTTCTCGGCCATCGCGTCCTCGATCATGCGAAGCTGCTCCTCGGTCAGGACCGTGCGCGCCTCGCCCGTGACCCGCGAGATAACGACCGCGGTGTCACCGATGGCCTCGCCCAGCGCATCGGCCTGCGCGCGGATCGCCGCCTCATCGGGCTGCTCCGCCATGACGGCTTCGCGCAAAGCGCGCCTGTGCTCGATGACGCTGACGACCTTCGGCCGCACGTCGTCGCGATGCGCCTTCACGATCTCCCGGATCTCGGAGCGCTGCTGGTCGGTCACGTCCAGCTCGCCGCGAAGCTCAACCATCCGGCCAATGCGCGCGCGGACAAGCTCCGCGATCTTCACTCCAGGGCGGTCGGCGTCCTCGTCCTCCGGCCCCGCCGCCCACGCCAGTCCAAGCGCCGCGACCCCGAGCGCCGCAACGATCACTCCAATGACAACCGTTCGCCTGCTCATCGTCCTCTCCCCTTCCGCGTCATGTGATGGGTCTTTCACTCGCGGTAGTGGGGGAGAGGGCGGAAAGGGTTACACGTACGGCGGAAACGAAAGCAACGGCAGCAACGGCAACGGCCGCGGGCTGAAAACCCGCGTCACATGACTCTGTGTCGGCCGCCTTACTGCTCCCGTCCCAGCAGCGCCCCCGGCCTCTCCGCCAGCCACGGCTCGGCGTCCATCACCCGCAGCCAGTAGTTCTCCGAGTAATGCGGCGGGCGGGCACGGCAATCAGGCCGCCCACGGCAGCAGGCACCAGCAAAGCGAGCGAGGAATCATTCTGTCACCTCTCGGGCGGCGGTTGTCGCGGGACCGTCTCAGTATAAGCTAAGGCGACACCGACGGTAACGACGGCGACAGGAGCAGCAAGGGCGATGGCAGCGACATGGAATCTTCCACCGCCGGCCTCGGGTGAACCAAACAGCAGTTCGCCCTCTCCGGCCCCTGCACAACGG
>JBKHFA010000386.1:0-2805 GCA_046540615.1 Armatimonadota bacterium
GCGCCGTTAAAGGCCTCGTCCAGCAGCTCGCGGGCCATGAAGTCCGCATCCGCCCATTTCCAGCCCATGAGGCAGAGGTCGCTGCGAATGCCCGCCCGGAGCGGTCCCTCAAGGCCGAAGAGACTGCCCGTGTCGCCCGCCTGAAACGCCAGCCGGATCACGCGCGCCAAGTCGCCCGCGAGATGGTCGAAACGCTGCCTCCCGAGACGCCCCCGCCGGGCCTCGCGCTCGCGCCGCGCCGCCTTCCGCTGCGCCGATTCCGGCCCCTGGGAATCCTGCTGAGTCATCGTTACCCCTCCTGTGCAATCTGACAACAATGCGCGGATCACGTTGGGGTGATGATTGAGGGAACGTGCGTGATGTCAATGTGCCTGATCTCGACCGAATCGATGAACCAGTGTACCCTGTAATTTATCCGCTGTCGCGGTCAAGTCCTTCTTGTGGACGAGAAAATCGTGCTCAATCCGCCATCCCGCGCAGAGATTCGACGTAGGGAGGCCTCGCGACACCCTTCTCAGTGATGATCGCGGCCACAAGATCGTGAGGCGTCACATCGAACGCCGGCGCGTAGATCGCGATGTCCGGGCAGACCGGCTCGTCGACCCGGTGCGCGAGCATCGACACCTCCTCGTGGCTGCGCTCCTCGATCGGGATCAAGTCGCCCGATGCAAGCTCGTAGTCGATCGTCGAGACCGGCGCGGCAACGTAGAAGGGTACGTCGTGGCGATCCGCCAGCACCGCGACGGTGTAGGTCCCGATCTTGTTCGCGACATCGCCGTTGGCGGCGATGCGGTCCGACCCCACGACCACGCAGTTGACCTTCCCCTGACCCATCACATAGCCGGCCATGTTGTCGGTGATCAGTGTCGCGTCTATCCCCTCCGCGCACAACTCCCACGCGGTGAGCCTCGCCCCCTGAAGCAGTGGCCGGGTCTCGTCCACCCACACATGCACATTCTTGCCGGCCTCATGAGCCGCGCGGATCACGCCGAGCGCCGTCCCGTAGCCCGCGGTGGCGAGCGCTCCAGCGTTGCAGTGTGTCAGGATGTTCGCGCCCTGCGGGATAAGCTCCAGCGCATTACGCCCGATCGCCATGCAGCGCTGCAGGTCGTCCTCGACGATCTCCTCCGCCCGCTCGAGCAGCGCGTCCCGCAGGTCATCGACGCCTTCATCGGCGTTCCGCTCGATGACCCGATCCATCTGGTTGAGCGCCCAGAAGAGATTGACCGCGGTTGGCCGCGTAGCGGCGAGACGCTCGCGCGCCGCCCGCAGGTCGCCCTTCAGCTCCTCGATCTCAGTGGCGTCCGAGATATGCGCCGCAAGCGCCATGCCGAGCGCGGCGGTGCACCCGATGGCGGGCGCCCCGCGAACGCTCAGGCGCTCAATGGCCTGCGCAACGCACTCGACATCGCTGCAATCGAGCATCACGAGTTCGCCCGGTAGCCTCGTCTGATCGATCATCCGGACCGTGCCGCGGTCTTCGTTCCACGTTACTGTTGGCGGGACTCCCTGCTTCATGCTGACCACTTCCCGGGGTTGTCGGTTCCGACTGCTTGCAGTATTCGCGGAGGAGGTGTACCTTCCTCTTCTACGAGCCAGCAATGATGACGCGACGAAGGTGCCGCTGATGACCCTGCCCGAAGCACATCCGACGATCCTCGACCGACCGGTTCTGCTCGTGACCTGCCCGCGCGGATGGGAGGCTGAGGCGCGGCAGGAGTTGCGCCGTCTGCTCCCGGGCGCCCGCGTCGAAAACCTCTACATCGGCGGCAACATCGTCGCGCGCCCTGCGACGGATCTCGACGAGGCGCTCGACGCCATCCGCGAAGCCGACACCTACGTCATCGCGCACGTGACGCCGGTGACGCTGAGGATGCAGATCGGACCCGAAGCCGGCTGGGTCAAAGCCGTGCAGGAAGCTGCCTCACGCCTCCCCGCCCCCGATCCAGAGCGCAGCTTCATGGTCGAGGTGAACCGCCGCGGCCAGCATCAATTCAAGTCGAAAGACATCGCGCTGTCGGTCGCTGATGCATTCGTGCAGGGCGGGAAGCCGCCGGTGGACCTGGAGAGCCCCGAGCAGGTGCTGTCGGTGGAGGTCTTTCAGGACCTGCTCTTCATGGGTATGAACGACGCCCGCGATCTGCTGCGCAAGGAACTCAAGCGGATGCGTCGCTGGGCGCCGGGGGAGCGGCCGATCAGCCGGGCGGAGCTGAAGCTGAGCGAGGTGATCGAGGAGTTCGGCCTGGAGCTTGCGGGTAACGCGCGTGCGCTCGACCTCGGCGCGGCGCCAGGCGGATGGACGCGGGTGCTCGCGCGTCATCTGCGCGAGGTGGTGGCGGTGGATCCGGCGGATCTCGACGAGCGCGTCGCGGAACTGAATAATGTCACGCATCTGCGCTGCCGAACCGAGGAGCTTGAGCCGGAGGAGATCGGACGCTTTGACGTGCTGACCAACGACATGAACCTCGCGCCCGCGCGCTCTGCGGAGTGTATGTGTGAGCTCGCGCGTCTGCTGAAGCCGGGAGCGCTGGCGGTGATGACGATCAAGTTCGTCACGCGAAGACGAGACCGGCACATCGGCGAGGCGACGAACATCCTGTCGCGCTGCTACGAGGTCGTGCGCGTCGCGCGAATGCCGCACAACGCCAAGGAGACGACAGTCGTCATGCGACGGAGGGCGGACGCACGAGCGGACGCACTAGCGGACGCCGATCGGTGACGGCGCCTGCTCGGTCGTGGCCGCTCCGCCTGAGATAGCCTTCTTCCGAACGCGGCGCACCGCGGTCTCTGTGCCGCAGATCACGA
>JBKHFA010000387.1:0-2799 GCA_046540615.1 Armatimonadota bacterium
CGTCTCGCGGCGCGAGTATCTCGATGCCGTCGCAAGCGCGGGGGAGGGGCCGGCGGTGCTGGACGCACTCGAGGGCGTGCGTTACTCACCGGTCTTCACCCGTTATGCGCTCGACGCGAGTGAGGCGACCGTCATCCCGGCATCCGCGTTTCCCGATGCGCCGCTGGGCGAAAGCTGGGACGCGCTGCTGACCGAGGCGACCGGGGGGCGTCTGCAGACGCAGATGGCCCTGCAGAACAGGGTGGAGGCGATCTTCAACGGACGGCGCGATCAGCACTACGTCGCGCTGACGATCGATGACGGTCCGCATCCGATGATCACGCCGCTGATGCTTGAAGTCCTCGCGCAGAAGGGCGTGGAGGCCACGTTCTTCGTGGTGGGGCAGAAGGTCGAGCAGTTCCCCGCGCTCGCTCAGATGACGGTGCGCGGCGGGCACGAACTCGCGAACCATGCGTATTCGAACCGACGCATCAGCCAGCTTCCCGACGAGGAGGCATGGGCGGAGATCGCGTCGTGCGACCGCATCGTGGAGCGCGTGACGGGGGAGCGAATGCGCTGGTTCCGGCCGCCGGGGGGGCGCTGCTCACCGGGCGGTCTGCGCGCGATGGCGTCGCTGGGCTACGCGGCGGCGTTCTGGTCGCAGAACACCGGCGACTGGACGAAGCCAAGCCCCGAGCAGATCATTGCGAACGCCACGCGGGGACTGGAGGCGGGGGACGTCATCCTGATGCACCAGGGCGACATGTGCTCGGTCGAGGCGCTGCCGGGGATCATCGACCGAATCAGGGAGACGGGCCTGGAGCCGACCACGCTCTCGCACCTTGAGCAGAACGGCGGCACCGTCGAGGACGATCCGGAGACCGTGAGCACGCTGGTGAACGGGCAGATTTCGCCCGAGTAGCTCCGATGAACCAGTGGCGCGTCGTGTGACTCGTGGGGGACGCGATGATCGCACAAGAGCGCACTCAATCGGACGCGAAGTGGCTCACGCCCGTGGAGGCGTCGCTGCTGGTGCTGGCGGCGTACTTCCTCGGCACCGGCGTGTTGCACGGGATCTTCGCCGACCCTGAAAGCATCGGCTCATGGCTCCTCGTCTCGGTCATCCCCCCGCTTGTTCTTCTCGCCGGAGCAATTGTCGTCCGCCGCATCGCCTCCGACCTCTACCCAATCACCTCGCGGCGCCGGTGGGTGTCGATGGCCTCCGTGGGCGCACTGGCCTTCGGGGCGGCAGGCGGCATCTGGATCGGTCCCACTCTTCCCGAGCGCCTCGCGCCACTGCTGGCGGTCGAGTGGGCGGGCCTCTGGGGGCTGATCTGGGTTGGCATCGGCGCACCGATCATCGAGGAACTCTTCTTTCGCGGAGCGTTGCAGCCTGCTGTCGAGCGGAGGCTCGGTGGCGTTGCTGCCATCGTCGCCAGCACCCTCGCCTTCGGTTTTGCGCACTGGGGTATCCCGGAGGTGACCATCATCACCGGGGTCGGCCTCGTAGCCGCGATCTTCGCGTGGGCCACCGGCCATGTCCTCCCCGCTATCGCCCTGCACATCGGCTGGAATTTCGCAACTGTGGCGGTCTCCTACCTCGACTACGAACTCGCCGCAGGCTGGCCGGTGACGCTGCTCGTGGTGATCGGCGTCCTCTGCCTCGCCGCCGCGCGCCAGTTCCGTGGGGCGGAGGCGACGCAATGATCGCCCTCGCGCCCGACCATCGCGAGCGCCGCGGTGACAGCGTCCTCCTCGTCTGGGGCGACCTGCCGTGGTGGACGGTGGTAGACTGCGACGCCGACCGCTTCATCGCGGGCCTCGTCGAGGGCGAGTCTCCCGCGCAGGCCCTCGATCGCCTGCCGCATCGCCCGGGGATCGAGCGCGACGCGGCATCGATCGTGCAGGCGCTCAAGCGCGCGGGCGTCATCGGCCGCAAGCGCAACCGACCGCCGAAGACGTGCATCGAGAGCATCTCGGTCAACGTGACAAATCGGTGCAACCTCAACTGCACCTTCTGCTACAACCGCGACCACGAGGACCACGGGAATGAGCTATCCTCGGACGAGATGATCGAGGCGCTGGAGGGTATCCGGCGCTGGACTGTGCGCGGTGCGCCGCTGGCGATGCTCGGCGGTGAGCCGCTGATGGCGCCCGGGCGCACGCTGGCGCTGGGCGAGTGGGCGCGGAAACGCGGAATGACGCCGATCCTCTCCACGAACGGCACGCTCGTGACAGAAGACCTTGCCCGCCGTGCCGCCGAGATCGGGATCGAGTGCCAGGTCTCCATCGACGGCGCGAAGCCCGAGACGCACGACGCGGTACGCGGGGAGGGCACATTCGCGCAGGCAGTCGAGGGCGTTGAGGCCTTTCGCGACGCGGGTGCGCACACGATCATCAGCATGGTCTTCCACGCGGAGAATGTGGGGGAGATCCCGGGCTACCTGCACATGGCCAGGGAACTTAGCGTGGACGAAGCGAGGTTTATACCAGTGAAGGCGCTCGCCGGCGGCGGCGATTTTCGGCTCCCGGATCTCGCGGAGGTCGTGCGGACCATCACCGAGCTCGTTTCCGCGGAGCCTGATCTGGGTAGCCTGCTTGGTAGAGATTACGTGTCAATCCTTGCGCAGACGTGTCGATCATGCGCAATGCGTCAGGGGTGCGGGACGGCCAGTCAGACGCTGCTGCTGGACGCGGACGGGACAGTCTATCCGTGCATCAATCTGTCGCAGCCCGAGATGGCCTTTGGGAACATCCGCGAGCAGTCGCTCCGTCAGATCTGGCAGGGGGACGGGGGGCTTGCTGAGATTCGTGAAGCGG
>JBKHFA010000388.1:0-2797 GCA_046540615.1 Armatimonadota bacterium
CTGGCGATCGCGCGGGCGCTGCTGAAGGACCCCGACATCCTGATCCTCGACGAGGCGACCAGCCACCTCGACGCGACCAGCGAGCACCTCATCCAGGAGGCGCTGGAGGTGCTGCTGAAGGGCCGCACAAGCGTGATCATCGCGCATCGGCTCTCAACGATCCTCAACGCCGACTTGATCGTGGTGATGGATGAAGGGCGCGTGGTGGAAGTCGGACGTCACGCGAAGCTTCTGCAGAACCAGGGACTTTACGCCGACCTCTTCGAGCGACAGTTCGGCGATGCGATCGACCAGTCCGAGGCGGCGGGGGAGTAGGAGAGACCGGCCTCATTCCGGCGCGCAGTCAGTGCTCCACGGCAGGTCCCCGCGCCCTGCGTCGCGAATACCACACCTCGTCCCGCGAATTTCCACGGATCACCCGGGAGGCCCGGGCATTCCTTCACCGCGGGCATCGCGTGGGGCATCATCGGGATGTTCCTCGGTGAGGGCGTTTGCACTTACTACGTGTTTTTCGGCTAACGACCTGGAGTTGAGATCATGCGCATTGCACTGATCGGCGGCAGTGGCGCAGGAGAGCTTTACGAGCACGAGCGGCCGCGCGAGGAGACGGTCGGCACCGAGTGGGGCGAGGTGGTCGTCTCGGTGATCGAAGCTGACGAGGAACGGGAGGTGGTGTTCCTCCCGCGACACGGCAGGGGCCACTCGATCCCGCCGCACAGGATCAACTACCGCGCGAACATCCGCGCCCTCGCCGAACTCGGCTGCTCGTGCGTCATCGCGACCAACGCGGTGGGCTCGCTGAATGAGCAGATGCAACCGGGAGACCTCGTGGTGCCCGATCAGTTCCTCGACTTTACGAAGCAGCGTCCGCTGACGTTCTTCGAGGGCGACGACGGCGACGTCCGCCACGTGGACGTCACCCACCCCTACTGCCAGCGCCTGCGCGAGATCATGCGCGAGGGCTGCACCGCGGCGCTCGGCGAGCAGTCGCACCCGGCCGCCACCTACGTCTGTGCCGAGGGGCCGCGCTTCGAGACGGCCGCGGAGATCGTCATGTATCAGCGACTCGGCGGCGATGTGGTCGGCATGACTTCCGTCCCCGAGACCGTCCTTGCGCGCGAGGCCGGCCTGTGTTACGCCACGGTCTGCGTTGTGAGTAACTGGGCGGCGGGCATCGTAGATAAGCCGATCACACACGGTGAGGTCGAAGAACTGATGGCCCAGCGCCGCGACGATCTGCTCTGCATGATCCGTGAGACGATCAGCCGCATCACGGACGATGACGACTGCGCGTGCCGGACGCCCTTTGTGTGATAGCGGCGCGGCCGGCGAAGACGGTGAGGCTCCGCATGACTGCGCGACCAGGGCGGACCTGCGCCTGAGGGCGACCGCCGAACAGGCGCAGGCGGGCGCTCGATCACCTCTTCTGCAGCCCATCTCCCGCGCGGACGAACACCATCTCGCCGACGCGGATGCGCCCCGGCTCAAATGCGACTGGCTCAGGCTCCTCGTCTGCGAGCATCTGATAGACCACCCGGAATGTCGTCTCCTTCGCAGTGCGCCGGACCCGCAACGTCTCCCACGGGTCGTCACCCGGAAGGCCGGGAGCCAGGCAGGTGACGGCCTCAGTATCAGGCGCGTTCTCGAAGGTCAGGTGCAGACCGGAGCCGTCATCGTCGATCGCCCACCACGCCGACCAGTCTTCGGCGGTTGTCGCGCCACGCATCTCCCGCAGGTATCCGTAGGTCGCGTTCGGCGCGTCCTCGGTGATCGGTTCTACCTCGACACTCAGCGACAGGCCGCCGGGCGCGCGCGCGAACCAGTCGAGCGTATCCGGCGCGTCGCCTTTCACCGTGAACTCATCCACCAGAACGTCCTCCGTGAGCAACACTCGGCGCTCAAGCTCCCATCCCTCGTACGCTCCCGTCGATCGCGCCGCCGCGCTGGACCAGCCGTCTCCGGTCTGGAAGTCGATCAGTTCAGCGGTGGTGGCGCGCTGCCAGTTCGTCCCGACCGTCACCGTGTTGTGAGCGGGCGTCGTCTTGAACCACTCGCGGTGCAACGGTACGCCGTAGCCGGTCGTGCCCGGGTCGGGCATCAGCGTCCGTCCCAGTCCGTAGAGGATAAGCTGCAGCTTGTCAGGATGGCCGTGCCCGCCGCCGTGCTCACCGTATTCGAGCATGGCGGCGACCGCGGCGTCTCCACGCCCCTCGCGCAGGACCGCGAGGCCCACACCGGCCAGGTCGCTGCTTTCAGGCGGCTGATATCCGCCGCTTTCAGGCAGGTCCTCGCCGTACTGCAGAGCGCGTATATGACTGCGCGATCGTCCCCGGTTCTCGTACAACTCGCGTAGCGCCCGACGCGCGTCATCATCGTCATACCAGCCGACGGCCACCTCGAGCGTGTCGCTGTTGATCGGGCCGCGCGTGTACCCCTGGTCGTTCAACGAGGGGGTGACGAGATTCGGCTGTGCCAGCAGCAGCGGAACGAGGAACATGCGCCGGATCCCATCATTCTCGTGCAGCGCTTTGCCATTGCGCCGGGCGGCCTCGATGTGCGCGATCAGCGCGTTGAGGGTGTAGTAGTGATAGCCCATCGATCGTTCGTACCACATTCCGTCCTCGAGGATGCCCTCCTCGATCTGCTCGTGGAAACCGATCGCCCCCTCCTCGGCCCTCGCGACGAGGTCCGGGTCGCCGAGGTAGTATCCGGCGATGGCCATGCAGGCGTTGTGCCAGCACTGGATGTTGTGGATGCCGAAGGTGAACTGGCTGATGTGCTCGGCGCCCGCGCGGAC
>JBKHFA010000389.1:0-2793 GCA_046540615.1 Armatimonadota bacterium
GGCGAGGGCGGCCGGATCCTCGGGCGGGACGACAAGGCCCGTCTCGCCATGCACCACGGCCTCCGCGCAGCCTCCGACATCGGTCGCGACCACCGGCCTCCTACGCCACCCGCCGCCGCGCTGCTTCATCGGATGGGGGTAGCGCGCTCACCTTCAGCGACTCGCGCACGTTCCCTACGATGATGCTGGCCGCCAGCAGCCGCTCACGCGACGCGCCGTCCGCGCGCATTGCGTGCACGCAGCGCGTCATGCGCTCTTCGATCTCGTGAAGCTCCGCCATCGCCGCACGGTACTCCGCCACGCACGCCTGAAAATCCTCCGTGTGCTCCGAGCTGGTCTCCGTCTCGATTGTCGCCATGACCGCTCCCTTCATGCTCCTGTCGCCTTCGGCCCTCGTCGTACTATCGGCGCCACTCGACCGGACTTGAGCCCGCGTCAGTTTCACATGTCTGTTGCTCCGCGTTGACAGCATCGTTGCCCGGTCGCGTTCATTCACGCCCCTGCTCAACCGATGTCATGGGTGAGTATCCACCCGACAATCCGGGAGACGAGGGGCTAATGCAAAGACTCGCAGTCCGACGACAACTCCGCGGCGCGGTCGTAACCTGCGCCGTGTTGCTCGCGGGGATCTACCTGACGGGATGTGGCGGAGCGGACCTGTCGATGGGCGAGGAAGAAGTCACAACGCCCAGCGAACCGACGAGAACGCCGAGCGGCACTTCAACCATCAACGCACTCGCCGATGACTGGATTGACATGATCGAAGCGGCCGGCATGGGGGAATACGCGCAACTGGGCCGCGAACTGCTTGCTCGGGGAAACGTGAGAATCGTGTCACCGCCCGAACTTGACGCGCGCTTCAACGCCTTCGCGCACATCAACACGCGGGAGATCTGGATCAACACACCGATGTTGCAGCGCTATCCGGATGTGCTCGACCGGGCGACGATCTTCCTGCACGAACTGATTCACATACGCTCCGGCGAGGTCACGCATGGGGGGCCGTGGTGGTCGGCGCAAAGCGAGTTCCGCGCGTACTACCGCGACCTTGAGAGCAGTGCCGCAATGCTGGACGCTCAGGCGTTGCATGACGAGTCGATCGGGGTGGCGCGGTAGGCAACGATCCACTGCGCCGGCGTAGAAGACATGCGGCCGCCGGGAGAGCCTCTCCGGCGGCCGCGCTCTCAGATAATCACCGATCCTCCGGCCGCGAGCGTCTCCCGCAGGCGCCCCGCATCGACCTGCTGGACCGGCACTCCGCCATCCAGCGCCATCCACGCCGCGACGCCCGCCGCCTCGCCGGTCTGATTCGTGTTGACCATCACCCGCACCGCGCTGAAGGCCGCCGCGTCGGCATCGACCATCCGTCCGGCGAGCATCAGGTTGGGTACTCGCTCCTGCAGCAGGCTCCTGAAGGGCACCTGGTAGAAGGTCGGGTCCTCCGGGATCGGATCGCGCCAGCGCCCCATGATCGCAGGCTGACCGCGTTCGGGCACGGTCCTCTGCGTGCCGTCGAGGTAGCGGAAGGTAATGCCGGCGCCGTCGCTGTGGTGCGTGTCCACCGGATACGAGCCGTTGGCGATCGCGTCGTCGAACCGCCGCCCGCTCAGCACGTCATCGCCGGTCAGTCGGTAGCTCGCGCAGATGCGGCGTGTCTCCCGGATGCCGAGCGTCGCCGCGAGGTCCGCAAGGTGGACGGCTGCGTCCTCCGGCCCGTATGCGCGCATGACATCGAGCATCGCGCGGATCTTCCGGCGGCCCTCCATCTCCGCGCGGGTCAGTTCCTCCGCCGAGGTGGTGTCCAGTCCGAACACGTGCGTGTCCGCGCGGAACGAAAGCTCCGGCATCCCGGGGATCGGCCCACCCCAGCCCCAGTCCGGCTCAAGGCCGAACTCCTCGCCGTGCTCGCGGATCGCCTCAACCCAGTCAAAGTCATCGACGCTCGGCAGGCCGTAGAACTTCGCGCAGGTCGTCGGCGGCTGGAGCGCCTCAGGCTCGTGAGCGGGCAGGTCGAGATCCAGCGCAAGGTCCGCGTCGCCGGTCGCGTCGATGAACTGCGCGGCCCGGATCGCCCCACGGCCACCCTTGTTTTCCACGATCACCGCGTCGAGCCGATCGCCATCAGTCACCGGCGCGCAGTAGAACGTGTGAAGGAACGGAGTGATCTCATGCTCGATGGCAAGCTCATCGAGTTCGATCTTCAACTCCTCGGTGTTGAGCCGGAAGCTCACCCTCGCCCTCTCAGATCGAATCATCGCGTTGCGGGTGTCGAGACGATCGATCACCTCGGCCGTCAGGCCGCCGATGATCGGCAGTTCCTCCTCGGTGTCGCGCAGACTGTGCCACACATTCACGAGTCCCGCAGTCGCCATCCCGCCGAAGCAATTCTGCTTCTCGACGATGGCGACTCGCGCGCCCAGTCGCGCCGCGCGCACCGCCGCGAACACGCCGGTGCAACTGCCCCCGATCACGCAGATATCACATTCGTGAACAACCGGCACACGCCGCGGCGGCTCCTCGATGTACGCTTCACGTGCCATGAGTGGGCTCCTTCTCCTCATCCTCCTGCGTTCCGCACAAGTGAGTTCGTATGCCGGGGGGCTACCCTGTGCGAAGGCTCAGAGCGTGTCGTTTGCTGTTGGCTTACCTTTAACCACATCTCCGGCGCAACGAATGTACGTCGTACGTCCGGTGGAGGGGCCGCCTGAGGTCTCCGCGTCGTTTGCGGAGGGCGAAGTCGGCCCGCGGCTTTGCGACAACAGGGTGCCTTCAGCTCGCCAGGTATCGTTAGAT
>JBKHFA010000390.1:0-2779 GCA_046540615.1 Armatimonadota bacterium
CGCGAGAAGCCCTTGTCGCAGTTCTTGGTGATGCGGATGTACCGCAGGACCGGGTGGTCCTCATCGCTGACCGGGCCGATGTCGGGCGGCATCTCGATGGCGTCGGGGTCGATCATGTCCATGTGCCGCTGCGCGGCGCGGAAGGCCGGGTGGACGAGGCCGGTGGTGAGGTAGCACATGAAGGGCGCGCTCTGCGCGACCGCCTCCCGCATCCACTCACACGCCTGCCACGTCCACTGCCAGTCGCGGCGGTAGGGAGAGTCGTCGGCGGTGACCTCCGGAAGCGTCGTGCGGCTGATCGGGCGGAGGATGTTGGCCGAGCGCGTCCACGAGCCGACCTGGTCTCGGATGGAGTGCTTGCCCCAGGAGTAATCCAGCGGGCCGATCATTGTGCTCTGATAGCCTGCGCCACGGATGGCGTCCTGCAGGATCGGCGTGCCCTCGCGAAGGCCGTTGTGATTGTTCCAGTTGTCGTAGTAATGCGGGTATTTGCCGGTGAACATGCTCGCCCGCGAGGGGTTGCACACAGGGCAGTTGGAGTACGCGTTGGTGAAAAGCACGCCGTCCTCGGCCAGCGAGTCGAGGTTCGGGGTCAGGCCCTGCAGAGCGGGCTCACCCATGCACCCCATCTTCCGGCCGTCCATGCTCTCGGCGTGGATATGTACGATGTTCGGGCGTTCGGCGTCGAAGCTTGCTCTGTCGGCGCGGGGCATCGGCGATTCTCCTCAGACGCGACGAACTGATCTGTGCGTGACAGGTTCCGCGCCCGGAGGCTCAGACCTGCAAGGCGTCCGAAGACGGCAGCCGACGAGAAGTCTCGTCCGCGGCTCACTCCTCGACTTCCATCCCAAGGGCCTGCGCGACCTCCAGCGGCACGCCGCCGTCGGCGAGTTCCTCGGGAGTGTGCGAGACCTTGCTGGAGCGGAGCGCGTACTGCCAGCGCCCCTCAACGTGCTGGAGGACGCCGGTGATGTACGCCTGCTCGAAGCCGAACTGCTCGCGCCACTGCGGCTCATGTGTCTTCGCCCAGTCGCCGGACACCGCTGAGAGGCGCAGCAGATAGGCGACGCAGTGATCGCCGCGGTCAATGTTCGCGAGCAGCGAGGAGACGAACTGCGGAGGCGCCGCGTGGACGATGACCCGCGCGACACGGTCACCGTCCGTCAGTTCGACGTGCGGGATGTACCCGAGCATCGCGCCCTCATCGCTGTCCGCGGCGCGATAGCGCACCGTCGCGCCGAGCGGTTCGGCGACATCGCGGACGCAGATCAGCGCGCCGAGTCCGTCAGGGCGCGTTTCGGGAAGCTTGAGGTAGACGTGCTCGTCGCCGCGCGAGATGACCGTCCACTCTCCCACGTCGGCAACGCTCGCGCCAAGCCAGTGGACCAGCGGCGGCAGCGGGACCACGACCGAGCCGGCGTGGTTGTATCCGTGCAGATCGAGGAGGACACCGTGCCTCCCGGCCGCGAGTTCCGCGGACCAGGCGGTCGTGCATGCGGTGACGAGGACGATCAGCAGCAGCAGCAGTCGCCGGGTTCGCATGTCGGACACCTCCGGGCGCTACGACGTCGTGCGCGTCACGACGGTGGCTTACGATGCTGGCAGGTTCGCGCCGCGGTGAAGATCACCTTCCCTTCGGTGATGATGAAGGCGTAACGCGAAGCTGCGACGAACTACCCGCAGAGAGCCCCGCGAGGGGGTGTCTCCATCCCGCGCGCAGCGTGGGCAGGGATGCCAACATCCTGTGAAGGGAGCACATTACCATGGCAGACCGACCGAACGTATTGCTCATCACCGCCGATCACATGCGGCGCGACGCAGTGGGCTGCAACGGCGCTGACTTCGTCTCCACGCCGAACCTTGACCGCCTTGCCAAGCGCGGCGTGACCTTCGCCAACTCCTGCACACCCAACCCGATCTGCGTGCCGGGGAGAGCGTCGATCACCACCGGGAACTACTCGCATCGCGCCACCGGCACGAAGGCCAACGGCGGCCGCATCCGCGATGATCAGCCGAAGATCGCGCAGCATTTCGCCGACGCGGGCTACCGAACGACCGCGATCGGGAAGCTGCACTACGTGCCCTACTCACCGCCCGGTGAGCCGCGACTGCTGCACGGCTTCCAGCACGCGGAGCTTTGTGAGGAGGGCCGAATCATCGCGAGCTTCGACCCGACCGGGCAGACGCAGGGGCTGGAGGACTACCACGACTGGCTCTATCAGACCGGATGGGGCGGGTATGAGCGCGCGCACGGGATCGGCAACAACGACGTCCACCCCGCCGCCTCGCCGCTCCCGGAGGAGTTTCACGAGGAAAGCTGGGTGGGGACCCGCACAATCGCGAACCTCGACAGCCACCTCAAGAGCGATGACGACAGCCCGTTCTTCATGTGGGCGTCATTCACCAAGCCGCACGCGCCCTACGACCCGCCGCGGCCGTGGGATGCGATGTACGACCCGCGCGAGATCCCGCCTCCCATCGGCGACATCGACCTGCTGTGTGACCGCGACCCGATGTACCGCCACTGGCCCGTCTCCTACGGCTGGGACCGCATGTCGCCGGAGGCGATTCAGAATGCGCGCGCGCATTACTTCGGCCTCGTGAGCCTCCAGGACGCGAACATCGGCCGGATCGTCTCGTACCTCGAGCAGATGGGCGAGCTTGAGAACACGATCATCGTGTACTCCGCCGACCACGGCGATCTGCTCGGCGACTTCCGCTGCTTCTTCAAGTGCAACATGTTCCAGGGTTCGGTCGGTGTGCCGCTGATCGTCGCGGG
>JBKHFA010000391.1:0-2777 GCA_046540615.1 Armatimonadota bacterium
CACGAGATCATGCCCACCTTCATCGAGATGGGCCTCGACATCCTCGATGCCATGCAGCCCGAGCCCGCGGGGATGGACCCGGCCGTGATCAAGCGCGAGTTCGGGCGCGACCTGACCTTCTGCGGCCTCGTGAGCACGCAGCAGACCCTCCCGCACGGCTCGCCCCAGGACGTGCGGCGCGAGGTGCGCGAACGCATCGAGGTCATGGGCGCGGGCGGCGGCTACATCCTCGCCCCCGCCCACTGCATCCAGCCGGACACGCCGCTTGAGAACGTGCTGGCGATGTATGACGAGGCGCGCAAGCCGCGGTAGTCGTCACGAGACCGGACGGTGGACGGGCCCTCGGGTACACGCCCCGGCTGTTGGCGGAGAGAGCCGGGGCACGAGGCTCAGGGCATGCTGGGGGGGGAATCCTCGCTTCTGCCCGTCTGCCTCGTTATTACCTTCAACAACCGCGGATTATTCTCCTGCACGATTCTCGCGAGTTTGTGTCGGTTGCTTCACCTCTCGGCTTGCAGTGCCATCAGCGCCCGCAGAAGCTGCTCCCGCGCCTCATCGGTCGCCGAGCGGTCGCGCTCGTCGGTCCACTTGTATGTGCCTGAGATGTTGCGGTCGGCGATCTGTGCCGGGAGCGTCTCCAGCAGCTCGCGCGCATGCCTCACGGCGTCCGTCTCCGCGCCCTCGTGTCCCTCGACGGCCTCGCGCAGCATCCACAGGGTCGTGTAATCCTGAGCGCCCTCGCGGACCGCCTCCCACTGCTTGCTCGTCGCGAGCCGGTTCCCGCCGTCGATGTAGACCAGCGAGTAGCTTGTGCCGCCGCCCTTGAAGTTGTCCCAGCTTGAGCCGGTGTCGGACGCGTCGATGTAGCCCCAGTAGCCGCAAGCGGTCGCGCCCAGGGTCCACGCGTGCCAGAACTGATTCCGGTGGTAGGTGATCGGATCGAGCAGCTTGTGCGGGCCCGAGCACTGGTAGATATGAAGCTCCTTGCCGCCCTCCTGCAGCGCCTGGTAGAAGTCGACGGCCGCCTGCCCGCCCGCATAGAGCTTCGGGAGGTTCGGGCAGAGGATGTCGCTGACCTCGTAGAGCCCCTGCAGCGCCTCGGTCGGGTCGGTGCGCACCGGGTCCTCGAAGATGCGCAACTCAGGCGCGGTCGCCTCAATCGCGCGCGCCACCTCGATGATTTTGCGCTCCTGATCCTCGCTGTGCGGTTCATCGATCAGCAGCAGGGCCACGCGCGACGGCTCGACGCCCACCTCGCGCAGATGATCCTCCAGCGACTTCGCCCACTCGCCGATGGCGGTCTTCCAGCGCGGGGAGTAGTCCTCAAGCTGCGCGCGCAGGTCCCACTGAAAGTTCGGGAAGATCATGTACGTCCGCGCGTCGGGGAAGCGCGCCATCCAGGTGTCGAGGCCGCTCCAGTCGAGTTCCTCCGTGATATGCCCATCGGCGTCGATGGTCCCGTCTTCAGGGAAGTCCAGCACATGTGCGGCTGCCCAGGGGGCGTCCACGAAGTGCGCCCGCAGGTCCTCCGCCAGCGCGTCCATGTCGGTGAAGCCCGGAACGTACTCGTCCTTGTTCGCGACGTAGTCCCAGCAGTACACGCTCACCGGCGGGCGGGGCATCTCGAAGCCCGTGCGCTGCACGTCAACCGGGATTGACGCAATCTGCTCGCCGTCTATCTGCACCGTGATCGGTTGCATCGGCTCTGCAGGACCCTCGCCAAATGTCAGCCACACCTGCTTCGTCAGCCCGGCCGGAATCTCGACCAGCGACGCGCCCTCGTCATCCGTCGGCGCAATCGGCAGCGCGTTCGACGTCACCTCACGCTCCTGCGTCTGCACGTACTGCACCTCGTGGACCTGCGGGCCGCCGATGATCCGCGCGGTGACCGACTCATCCGTCGGGTTCGTGATATTGAATGCCGCCGAGCGGTACTCGTTCGGCATTTTCAGCACGTTGATCTCGACCTCGCCCGGCTCCGGCGCGCCCATCGGGTCGAGCATATCCCAGCGCTGCGCGGGCCAGACGGTCAGTTCGTCATCCCCCTGCGCGCGGAGCAGTGGCGCGTTGACGGCGTAGATGCGCGCGTGCAGGTCGTTGTAAGGCAGGCCGCGCCAGTGCTCGACGTCCTCGACGTGCTGCGCGACGACCTCATCCGCGAGCGCGTTCAGGCGGTCGCTCAGTTCGCGCTTGAGCCCCGCGTCGATCTCCGCCCGGTCGATGCGCTCGCGCAAGTCCTGGATGTCGTACATCAGGCGTACGCCCACGATGCCGTCGAGGCGATGGTCCGCGATGACCTGCTCGGTGCTCTCCACGGGCTCACCGGTTTCGGCATCGGCCACGTCGAAGTCCCCGCGCCAGACCTCGATCTCATCGGCGAAGAGGTACTTCGATCCGGGGGAGACGACGAAGCGCACGTAGCGCCCCGACGCGTTCAGGCGGTCGGTCGCGTAGCGGTGCACCATGTACTCCTGGGGCTCGGGCAGGCCATGCTCGGCGCTCAGCGCGATCAGTTCGCCCTGGTACTCGAAGCTCTCCCCGTCCTCGCTCGTGAGCACGAAGATCATCGACGGAAAGCCCACCCCGGCGGTCCCGCCTGCGGTGTTGAACGAGACGCCCGTGATCGGCTCAACCTGCTCGAGGTCGATCGTAAGCTCCAGCGGCTCGCGCAGGCTCCAGCCAACCGTCGTCTCCTGCGCCCAGAAGTACCCCACAGAGTGCTCGCCATCGGTGAGCTGAACGTCATCGGCCGGATCCGTGCTGAGCGAATACGTTGG
>JBKHFA010000392.1:0-2774 GCA_046540615.1 Armatimonadota bacterium
TCCTGACGACAAAAGGCCCACCGGCGGGCTGTCAAGATGTGCGTAATGCATAGCTCGGGCGGGGGAGGCCGTCGTTCGCATCTACCTGCAAAATCCGGTCGCACCCCGATCGGCGGCGTCCGAAACCCTTTTGCGCGAAAACGCGGTGGGGAGGAGTTCGTCGCCGCCCCTTCGCGTTGCGTGACGTTCTTAGAATACGCCCGCGATTAAGACCACGTTGACACGCATTTTCGCAATCGCCTATAATCGCGAATGTCTCAGGCAGGAAGAGGCGACAATGTGGCGGGCATCAGCGTTGATGACGAGTGAGGTGCTGAGTTGTGAGTGGATTCGGAGTCATCGGCACAGGCGTGTGGGGCGAGACACACCTGAAGACCTACTCGACGCAACCGGGCGGCGAACTGGTCTGCATCTGCGACCTGAACGAGGACCTCGTAAAGGAGCGCGCGCAGCAGTACGACGTCGGCTGCTGGACCACCGACTACGAAGAGCTTCTCGACCGCGATGACATCGACGCGGTCTCAGTTGTAACCCCCGACTTTCTGCACCGTGAGGTAGCGGTCGCGGCCGCCGAGGCGGGCAAGCACGTGCTGCTTGAAAAGCCCATGGCGACCACGGTTGAGGACTGCCAGGCGATGATCGACGCCGCCGAGGCAAACGACGTGCTGCTGATGGTGGACTTTCACAACCGCTGGAACCCGGCGATGTGGGGGATCAAGAAGAAGATCGTCGCGGGCGAGATGGGCGAGCCGCAGATGCTTACCTGCCGGCTCAATGACACGATCTACGTGCCGACCGAGATGCTCAGTTGGGGCGGCGACTCGACGGTCGTGTGGTTCCTCGGCAGTCACATGGTGGACCTCGTGCGCTGGTTGTTTGACGACGAGATCAGCCGGGTGTATTCGGTCTCGCGTTCGCGGGTGCTGGCCGAACGCGGCGTCAACACCCCCGACTTTTTCCACACGATCTGCGAGCTTGAGGGCGGCGGGGTCGCTCATGTTGAGAACTGCTGGATCATGTCCACCGAGATGCCGACCGTGTTCGATCTGAAGATGGAGATGATCGGATCGGAGGGCACGGCCTTCGCCGACGCAAGCTCGCACAGGATGCTGCAGACTTTCACCCCGGAGGGCGCGAGCTACGCGGATGTCGCCGTGGTCACTGACGTACACGGCACGCCCAACGGCTTCGGGATTCAGAGCATCCGACACTTTGCCGAGTCTGTCATTGACGGAAGTGAGCCGATCGTACGTCCGATGGACGGGCTGGAAAACACTCGCGTCCTGGTTGCGATTCACGAGTCGGCGGAGAGCGGAGAGCCAGTGGAGATCGAGCGTTGACGCTGCCTTGATCGCTGACCGCGAGAGCGTGGAGGCTCGTCGTCTGAGGCATGTGAGAGCTGCGGAGAGAGAGGGGTCGTCGGCAGGTGGCAGAAGAGAACGGACGCGTCAAGATCGCCCTGTGCAGCATCGCATTCCGCGAGCGGCTGCTGGAGTACAGTCTCGACCTCGCGTGTGAGGCCCGAATCGACGGGGTTGAGATCTGGGGCCGCGAACCGCACATCTCGGAGGAGTATGACGCCAATCGCGTGGCCGCCGCGCGGAAAATGGTGACCGACCGGGGGCTGGAGGTGGCGGTCTTCGGATCGTACCTGCGGCCGGGCGCCGTCAATACCGAGAGCATGCCTCTGCGCGATGTACTGCAGATCGCGACGGGGCTGGACGTTCCGCTGGTTCGCATCTGGGCGAGCGACGTCGGCTCGGACGAGGCCGATGAGGACCTCTGGAAGCGAACGGTCGAGGAGTGCCGCGAGGCGGCGCGGGCGGCAGACCGGATGGGACTGGAGCTCGCCGTGGAGATGCACACGAATACACTGGCCGACACGGCCGACAGCGCAAAGCGGCTCGTGGAGAACGTCGGCGAGGACAACTTCCGCCTCAACTACCAGCCGCTGCCGAGTCTCGATGCCGATCCCGTCAAGCGCCTGAAGCGGGTGCTGCCCTACGTGTCGCATTTTCACGCTCAGAACTACGCGGCGCTTGATGGCGATCCCGGAAGGATCGAGCGAACGAACCTTGCGGAGGGCGTCATCGACTTCGTGCCGCTGGTCTCGCTGCTGCAGGACAACGGGTACGACGGCTACGTGGCGGTGGAGTTCAGCCCGTCGAATGTCGAGGACAAGCGCGCGGCGGTGCTCCGCGACTGCATCTATCTTCAGAACATCAGGGGTTGAGCGTAATGCGCTGGGTCTGGATACCTCTTCTCGCGATCGGAATCGGCATGATCGTCTGGGGAGTGCATCTGTCCCGGCATACCGTGGTCGAGCAGCAGGCGAAAGCCCTGTGCACCTCGTGCATCGGCCTCACCGTGGAGTGACCCGATCATGGCCGATGGCAGCACCCGTCCACCGCTCTACCTGAGAGTCCGTCTCTGGGTTCAGTTCTCGGCTGCATTCCTCGTCAACGCTCTCTTCCTCTATGATCTGCGCGGCATCTGCGTGCCGGTGCTGAACTGCTGGGCGTGCCCGGTTGCCAGCTTTGCATGCCCGATGGGCGCATTCCAGCATGGCGTGGCGGCGATGCGCGGCGCGCTGCTGCGGGTGCTGCGACGAGGCCGCGAGGCCGTGCCGGCGCTCACCGACGCCGGCGAGACCGGCCTGCTCTCGGCCCTGCTGCCGCAGTGGGGGGGCCTGCGCGGGGCGCCCCAGCGCAACCCGCTGCACCGCTACGACCTCGACACCCACCTCGTCGAGACCGTCGCCGAGCTCGGCGCGG
>JBKHFA010000393.1:0-2773 GCA_046540615.1 Armatimonadota bacterium
AGGTTGTTGTGAAGCTCGAAGCCCGCCTCGACCTGCGCGTCGGATGCGCCGAGGCACTGCCTCGCGCGTGTGTGGCATTCGTCGATATGCTCGTGCATCTGCTCCATGCGGATGTCGAGATTGGACATACTGATCCTCCCGCGAATTCAGATCAATTCTGTCAGTTAAATATATCCCTGGAGATGCCCGTCCCGCGCCGATCGCGTGTCACGCAACGGCGTGCGGAGGAGGGCCTCCGCACCACGGAACGACGTGGGTTGCAGGGCGGGGACCTGTGCCCGCCAGTCGTTTGCCATCGTCCCCGGAGTGTCCGGCACCATCACGGCGCGACTTCTGCCACGTCCTCGAAGACCCGCAGCGCGTTGGTGCCCACCACCTTCGCGACCTGCTCCTCGGAGTACCCGCGCATCAGCAGCCCGATGGTGAAGTACGGCCAGCAGACCCAACTCAGACTCCCGTCGCGAGCCTCGTCACTGCCGGTGCCCGTGGTGCCGGGCAGCCAGTAGCTCCACCAGTGCCCACGCCCGGGCGGGAGTGGCAGCATCTCCGGCTCCTCCGGCAGCGGCGCTACGTAGCCGTTGTCGGTGCCGATGCCGACGTGATCGATTCCGCCGACGTCGATCGCGGACTCGATGTGATCGAGGAGGTCCACGATTGTCCCGCCGCCCTCGCCCAGGAAGTGCGGGACGCAGGTGATCCCGATGAACCCGCCACCGTCCGCGATGGCGCGTATCTGCTCGTCACACTTGCCGCGTGGGTGATCGTTGATCGCCCTGCAGACGGTGTGCGATGCGGCGATCGGGGCGGAGGACGCCTCAGCGGCGTGCAGCGTGGTCTTCTTCCCGGTGTGCGGAGTGTCGATCAGGATGCCCAGTTCATTCATCCGCGCGACCACGTCGTAGCCGAAGGCCGAGAGGCCGCCCTCATTGAGTTCCATGCATCCGTCCCCGACCCAGTTGCGCCGGTTGTATGTCAGGTGCATCATGCGGAAGCCGATGCGCTGGAACCACTCGAGCCACCGCATCTGCTCGAAGCCATCATCGAAGCCGGCGTCGGCGGGCGGGTTGTTCGCCGAGAACATCATCGCCCGCCGGCCTTCGGCGAAGGCCCCGCGGGCATGCCGGGCCCCGGTGGCCTTCGTCCAGCGGTCGCGGAGGCCGTCGATGACCTGCTGAAAGCGCGCGATCCCGCGCAGGGCATACTCAAGCCCCGGCCCGGGACCGGCGTTGATCACGGTGCAGTCGACGCCTGAGGCCTCGAAGATCACCTCGTGCAGCCGCGCGGCCTCCTCATCGAGCGCGCAGTCCGCGGCGTTGATGTCCAGCCGAAGCTGCTGGACATCCGACCACTCCCATCCGGCCTCGATGCACGCGTTGAGCCGCGCGATTCCCGCGCTTGACGGGATGCTCCACGGCAGTGTGAAGCTGTCGCAGACAAGCAGTTCGCGGTGAAGCTCCGTGCCTCGCTCAACATTGGCGTCTGTCGCACCAAGGTGCTGCTTAGCGCGCTCGTGGCAGGCGTCAATGTGCGCGCGCAGCTTCCGTTCGCGCTCTGTCATTCAGAGATCCTCTCCCGCTCAGGGGAACGTCGGCGTCAGCGGACGGACAGGTCTGATCGGCCGGAGCGGCAGCACTCCCCGGACCGAGTACTCCTCCAGCAGCTTCGTGTTGGTCCGCTCCCGGTTCTTCTCTATCTCACGCACGACGCCGACGTCTTCCGCCATCCACACGGTGAGGTCGTTGCCGTCCGGTCCAAGCTCAAATCGCACGTCGATCTGTGCGCAGTCCGGGAAGAGCCCGCGGGGCACGCGCACATCGTGGAGGCGGCTGAACTTCGCCCGCATGAGGACTGGAGTGTCGGGCGAGCCATCGCTGTGACGGGCGGTCGTCCGCCGCACCCACTCGTAGCCAAGCGGCAAGAGCGGCCCGAACTTGATCGGTGGGTCGAACTTGATCGTGTCCGAGCCATGCTGCTGCGTGTACATCGCGAAGCCGTTGCGATTGCAGGCCCGCAGCTCCTCCCACTCGGGGACGCCGTCCTTGCTTGCGGCAACGACCATCGCGGTGTCGCCGTCATAGGCCTCAGTCCGATCGATACGCTCGCGCCATGTCGCGCGATACGCCCCATCGGCGCCTGAGTGGCGATACTCGTACTGCCAGGCGTTGCCGACGGCCATCGGCCAGTAGTCGTAGATCCAGACCGCGTCGACCATCGGCACTGAGAGGTCGTGGTTTCCCGCCAGCATCGTGAAGTCCGCTATGCCGCCCTTCAGCGCCCCCCGGACGGTCGCCCAGACGATCACCTGCTGCCGCCCTGCCGGAACGGCGCCCTTCCACTTTCCGTCGGCATTCGTCCGGCCCGTGATCCCGCATGGCTGAACCTCTACGTTGGCCCCCGCCACCGGTGTCATTGCCGCATGCGCAGTCACCACCAGCGTGCCTGCCCATGCTGCGTCACAGATCATCACCGCCACAACAACCACCACGAAGCATCGCACTGCACCCATCATCGTCGCCACCTTCCGTGTTACGACTGATGCGCGCTCTGTCCGATGAGGTCGCCCGCGTGATAAAACGGGGGCCTTCGTGTGATAATCTGTTGTCAAAGTCGCGGAGGTTACATACTGAGCGTTTTTATGTCGAGCGCCCCGCGATTGCTGATCCGCGGCGCCCCGGGGTGTGCCCTGTCAGTCCTCGTCCTTCACGCCCACCTCGCCCCTCGGGCTGAGTGTCCACATGGGCTTCTTGCGGAACTCGTTCTTGAACTTGCGGTC
>JBKHFA010000394.1:0-2765 GCA_046540615.1 Armatimonadota bacterium
CGGCCCAACCGCGACGTAGGGGTCATTCGTCTGCTCGGCCATCATGAAGGTCAGCATCATCAGCCCGACCATGACCGCGAGGATGAGCGCGAACTCCCCGATGGAGAGCATCCGATCAACGACGACCATGCCGAAGAGTCGGTAGACCGACCATCCGCACAGCAGAAGGACCCCGACGATCAGCGGCCCGAAGATGAATGCGATCGTTGCTGCTCCGCCCATGACTCCTCAGGTCCTCAGCGCCGCCGTCTTGTGGGGCGGGGACCCGTGCCCCGCCGCCGTTGCCAGGCGCGAACGACTCCCCGGCGACGGCGCCGGGGCCACGATGACAACGGCTCAAAGGATGTGCGGACGAGGGCGTCCGCACCACGGTAAGGCAACGCCCCAAAGGCGCACGGGCGAGACGCCCGTGCCGCGGAACGACAGCGGGCTGGAAGCCCGCGCCACATGCTCAATTGACTGGTTCGCTGAGACAGAGGTCCATGCCCGAGCAAACACGGGGCCCATGTGGGGCGGGCATCCTGCCCGCCGCCGTCCCCTTTTCCCTCTTCCCTCGCCGTTTCACTCTTCCCTGCCGTAAATGCTCGCGCCGCGCCCGACCAGCGTCTCCCGCAGCGCGTCCGTGTCCACCGCGCGGACGTCGCCGTCCTCGAGCGCCATCTCCGCGGCGCAGCCTGCCGCCTCGCCGATCGCCATCACGATCGGCATCACGCGCAGCGAACTGTGCGCGCCGTGGTCGCTGGAGATGCAGCGGGCGGCGATCAGCAGGTTGTCGAAGCCCCGCGGCGTCAGGCAGCGGTAGGGGATGTCGTAGGACTCGCCCGGCGGCAGGCGCTTGATCACGGTGCCGGTCCCCGCCGGATTGTGAATGTCCACCGAGTACGATCCGCGCGCGATCCCGTCGTCGAACTTCGCCGCGCCAAGTACTTCATCCACGTCCAGCACATGGTCGCCTATCACCCGCCGGCTCTCGCGGATGCCGATCTGCGGCGCCATCTCCGACAGCCACGCGTTCTCAAAGCCCGGCACCTCGTTGATGAGGAAGCGCACCATCTGCCGGACCTGCCTGCGGCCGATCAACTCGGCCTCGGTCATATCCTCGGCGTTCGTGGCATCGTGCATGACCACGCGCGTGGTGTTGAAATGCACTTCGTCCTCGTGCGTCGTGTAGAAAAGCAGCACGTTCTCGCGCGGATTGTCGATCTCCCCGCGTTCCTTCGCCGCGTCGTAAAGCTCGTTGATGTCCGCCCGCGCCGGCATGCGGTCGATGTTCACGTTCTGCATGCGGAAGCACAGCGTCATCGGCTGGCAGTGTCCGTCCTCCTCGCGCCCGATCTCGACCTCGGCCCCGGCCCATGCGGCGAGGTCGCCGTCGCCGGTCCCGTCGATGAAGATCTCGCCCTCCACCGCGCGCAGGCCGGACTTACTCAGCGTCGTGATCCGCTTCACCCGCTCGTCTTCGGCCTCAACATCGGCCAGCATCGTGTGAAGCTGAAGCCGCACGCCGGCCTCCTCACAGAGGTCCTCGGCGACGAACTTGAACATCTCCTCGTCGAAGGCCGACGCCCTGCGCGGGCCGCCCCACCCGCCGTATTCGTCGAGCCGCCCGGTGATCCGCTCGAAGAGTCCGCGGATGATCGGCTTTCCGCCCGCATGCCACGTCATGAAGGGGTTCACGAGCCCCGCGGTGGCCATCCCGCCGAGAAAGCCGTAGCGTTCGATCAGAAGCGTGTCGGCGCCCTCCTCTGCGGCGGCCACGGCCGCGCACAGCCCGCCCGGCCCGCCTCCGACAACGACAACTTCCGCTTCCGCGGCGACGTCCAGCGCATCAAAGTCGAGTACCTCACTCATTGCTCTCTCTCCTCGTCTGTTTCGGGTCCGCATTAGCGATTAGCTTCAGCAGCATGTTGTCGTTCTCCCCCCTCGTCCCGCCCGCGCCATGTCGTTTATGGCGCAAGGGAGAGGGGGGCAAAGGATGGCTGCTATCCTCGCGATGTCGTTTATCGCTCACTTCGCTGTGCGAAGTGCCGGTGAGGCCCGGTTTGCCGATGCACCTCGGCGTCAACCCCTGCAATCCGAGGCAGACCCGTCCATCTCAACATGAATCTGCAATCCGTTCTCAGCCGCGTCTCGCGCCAGCGCGTTCCACTCCTGCATCGCCTCGAATTCGTCCGGCGAGCACGGCAGCAGTTCAAGCTGCAGGTCGCTTTTCCACGCTCTCTGCAGTTCAGGCAGCAGCTTGCTGAGCGGTCGCCCCTTGAAGCGCTCAGACAGCAGAACGAGGTTCAGGTCCGAGTAGGGATGCTCATCGCCACGCTCCCGGGAGCCGAAGAAGATGGCGTCCTCGACCTCGACCCGCCGCATGAACTCGCGGATCTCCTCGATCAGCTCTTCTCGCGGTACTGCGCCTCGATCCACTCGAAGGCCTCCTGTGCCAGTTCGACCGCCTCCTGCGCGTCCTCGGGCTCGAATCGATCCGAGGGCGGGCCGCCGGCGGCGTCAACGTAACGCGTGGACATGTAAAACGGGTTGAGCCTCTTGATGATTGCCCAGATCGGCTCGGGTATCCTCCCGAAAACATCGTGGACCATCGCCTGCAGGGAGTGTTCGCGGGGCATCGGGCGGCTCAGGAGGATCGGGTATCCGCACTTGAGGAGCTTCTCAAGGGCCTGCCGGGCGTGGAAGATGGCGTGGTTGGCGATGACGTGCTGCGAAAGCAGTCGCGCGGCCTCAAGGTCGATCCGCGCGTCCGCGATCCAGCCTTC
>JBKHFA010000395.1:0-2753 GCA_046540615.1 Armatimonadota bacterium
ACCACGTGTACGACTACACGTTCTCCGACCCGCCGACCGACTGGCTGACCGCCGGCGGAGTGTGGGAGACCACCAGCCGGTGGACGTGCAGCCCTCAGTGGTCGTGGCTGGGAGGATTCAAGCAAGACGGGATCGCCGCGATGTGGAACAAGCGGCAGTTCACCGGCGACATCACCGTGGAGGCCCACGTGGCGTTCAAGATGGGCGTGCACCCCGCGACGCGCTCGTACCGCAACCCGAACGACATGAACATCACGATCTTCGGGGATGGAGCGAATCTCTCCAGCGGCTACTCGTTCATCTACGGCGGCGAACTCAACAGCGCATCGCGTATCATGAAGGGCACGCAGATCCTCGCCGAGAATCGGAACCCCGAGGCGCTGCTGCCGATCTTCGAGGACGCATACCCTTCGACGTACGAGTTCCACCGCAAGTGGTGGATGCTGCGAGTGCAGAAGTCTGGAGACAGGCTGACCTTCTGGGTCGATGATGTGAAGGTCGCCGAGGTGACTGATCCGAACCCGCTGGAGACCGGTCGCGTAGCGATCTGGGCGCGGGACAACGGACTGATCATCTCGCGCATCAAGATCTACTACGAGCAGGAGCAGATTCCACGCGACCCGATCCCGACGGACCACCTCGCCGTGCGCCATGTCACGGAGGCCCATCCGCGCCACGCCACGATCTCGAGCAGCACGCATCCGTCGCGCGGGACGGACTTTGAGACTGACCTGGGGGGGATCTCGAATCGCGATGGCGACCAGGGTGCGGCGGTTACACTCGCGACCCCGGGCGCCGACGGAACGGGGCGCTGCGCGAAGCTGGTCAACACGTACGCGGGCGGCACTTTCGCGGCGAATCTGCACGAGGGGCGCTTCGATCTGCGCGACCTACCACGGTTGTCGTTCGACTACCGCCTCGACCCGGAAGCGAAGGTCAATCTACATTTGAACGTCGATGGCGAAGAGTGCGAAATCGTTTTCGCGGGTCTGGAGAAGCCCGCAGGTGGCCGCACGCTCCTCGGGAAGGTACCGGGTGTGCAGGCTGACGGGGAGTGGCATCACGCGGAGTTTGATCTGCTGGGCCACGCGGAGCGTCTTTTCGGCTCTGATGCGAAGCTCATCGCCAGTGATCTCTTCATAGGGAACATGTCCAGCGAGGACTACCTCGACGCAGGCTTCGGCGGCAACCACGCGGGTGCGAAGCTTTGCCTCGACAACGTAAGGCTGCTCAAACCCGCCGGGGATGAGGTGCAGGTGGCCGCGAAGGCAGCATCGGGCGTCACCGTCGAAGGCTGGGCGATCAGCGTGGATCGTGACCCGAACGGTCGCCCGCCCGAGGAAGTCACTTCGGAGGACGGAACCGCGACCTTCAGCGCCAGCGAGGACGGCACGTGGTACGTGCATGCGATGCCGAAGTTGCCTGAGGCTCAGTGGGGCGAGGTCGAGAGCATTCCGATCCGCCGCGACACCAGCGCGCCACGCGTGGTATCGGTGGAGCCTGCGGAAAACGCCCTCGCGGATGGAGGCGTGGTGCGTATTCAGCTGAGCGACGGCGACGGGATCGGCGTCGATCCGAACAGCGTGAAGCTCGCAGTGGGCGAACGGGAGCTCACTCTCGCGGACGAGGCGGTGAGCTTCGATCCGGCGGCCGAAGTGCTCAGCGTAGACGTTGCAATGCTCGGGGAGACCTTCCCCTCCGGTGGGACAGTCGAGGTGAAGCTGCTGGCGCTCGCGGACCGGAATAAGAACGCCCTTGACGAGCAAAGCTGGGCGTTCAAGGCTGGACCGGACGTAGACTCCTCACCGCCGCCCGCTCCGGAGATCGTGGTGGGCGACGTCCCTGTCATAGCGGATGATTTTGAGGACGGGATGGGCGAGTGGAGCAACTGGGGGGCCGAGGGTGGGGCGGCGCTGAGTCTCGATCCGACGATGGCGGCAAGCGGCGATCAGTCGCTGAAGTTGTATAACCCGACCAACGGCGGAAGCTTCGGCGCCTACATACGCAAGACAGCGTTCGACGCGGGGCGCTACCGACTGGTGCGCTTCGCGTACAAAGTTCCTGAGCAACTGCGCGCGGACCTGATGGTACACGTGAACGGCGCGCGCAAGAGCATACGCTTCACCGACACTGACAGCAGTTACGAGCGCATCGGCGAGATTCCGAACGTTCAGGCGGACAACCAGTGGCACACCGCGAAGTTTGACCTCTACGAAATGCTGCGTCGGAACGATCCGCACGCGCCGGGGTACAAGGTGCTGCAGATGTGGATCGCCGACAGCGGGTGGACGTCGAACGCGCCGGGGCAGAGCTATCACATTGACGACTTCGAGTTGGTCCCGATCGTCAGCGCGGCTGAGCCGTTGCGCATTGCGTGGAATGTGCTCGACCTGGCAGGCGTCGCGGGTGTGAACTGGGCGATCACAGACAGCCCATCGACCGAACTTCCGGAGAAGCTCACGACGAGCGCCGACCATGTGGAATACGCTGAGGGTGGCGACGTCGATGGCTGGCTGCATGTGCGCGCACAGGACTCGGCCGGGCTGTGGTCTGAGACGGCGCACCGGCGCGTGCTGATCGACAGTACCCGGCCCACGGCTGCACAGGCTGCGCCCGCAGCCGACGCCGCGACGGCGACTTCGGTGGTGGCGCTGGATCTTAAGGATGAAGGTCTTGCCGGTGTCGATCCGTCCAGCGTAGTGCTGAGCGTCGGCGGGAAGGATTACTCGGTCTCGAACAGCGGTCTGACCTAC
>JBKHFA010000396.1:0-2738 GCA_046540615.1 Armatimonadota bacterium
CCGTCCCGGCGGGCACCTTCACCTGCGTCCGGGTCGAGCAGACGTACGAGCGGCCGGTGGAGGATGGCGACCCGGTCACGGAAATGACCCTGACCTGGTTCGCGCGCGGGGTCGGTCAGGTGAAGCAGCAGGCACTCGATGACGGCGTCCTCACGGCGATGTTCGAACTGACGGATTACTCCGTGCAGTGATGCATCTTCGCAAAAAAACTGCGCAGAGTACGGCATACTTGCCGCCCATGCGGGTATACTCAGGGCGCACATGTGTCAAAGGTCGCCGCCCCGACGGGGCGATCCACGCCACCGGCCGTCGAGAAATGCGGGAGGTGTCCGCACATGCTCACCGCGAGATGGACGGCTCTCGGACCTCCTCTCACACCCAGGGTATCATTCCTCCGGGGCGTGGGATGGGTCCGGATCACCCAGGAGGACATCGATCAGTACGGCGAGGCTGGCCTCCGGGATGACACGGAGATGCTGCTCGAGAGAGTGATCGACGACCCTGAGGCTCGCTTCCGAATCGCGGGTCCGGCCCCGAAGCCCACATGGGCCGCGGAGGAGCAGGCTGTGCACGAAGCGGAGCGTAAGCGTTCTGCGCCTGCTGCCAGACCTCGCAGAGGCGGGAAGCGAGGATGGCTCGCGACGCTGCTCGGACGGTGACCCCTCCGACGCGACTGATCGTACCCTGACGGCAGGCCCGGCGCTCGACCTGCCGGGGGGGATGAACGCGTCATCTTTCCCACCTCGGGAGGATTCTCGCTACCCCGGACGGAATGCCCTCGTACGTGCAGAGCGTCTCGCCCACCCCAATGAGTCAGTGGGTTTCACGGGGCGCGATCCGACGGAGGTGGCTGTCAGATGTCAAAGGTTACGTTCGGATGCGCAATCTACGGTGCAGGATGGGTCGCAGACGAGCACATCAACGCCTACCTCGCCGATCCCCGCGCGGAAGTCGTCGCAATCGGCAGCAGGCGGGAGGCCAGCGCGCTTGCCGCCGCAGCGAAGGCCGGCGTGACGAACGCCGAGATTTACACCGACCTCGACGAACTCCTCGCAGATGAACGCGTTGACGCGGTCTCGATCACCGGCCCGAACCACGTGCATGTCGAGCATGGCGTCAGATGCTGCGAGGCCGGCAAGCACTTCATCATGGAGAAGCCCGTCGCCATCTCGCTCGACGGCCTCCACGAATTGCGCGACGCCGTGGAGGAGGCGGGCGTGCGCACCGTCGTCAGCTTCTGCCTCCGCTGGAATCCCTCGCTGCGGAACACCGCAAAGCTCGTTCGGGAGGGCGCCATCGGCAACGTCTTCTACGCCGAGGCCGACTACTGGCACGGTGTCAGCGACTGGTACTCCGGATGGGACTGGGCGAAGACCATCGCCGAGGGTGGCTCAAGCTTCCTCTTCGGCGGCTGCCACGCCGTTGACGCGATTCGCTGGCTGACCAACTCGGACATCGTCGAGGTCTCCGGCGCGTACGCCGGCGGCTGGGATGAGCGTTACGAGTACCCGGCCACGGTCGTCGGCACCGTCAAGTTCGCCAACGGCGCGATCGGCAAGCTCTCCTCGTCGGTGGACTGCATCATGCCCTACCAGTTCAACGTAGACCTGATGGGGGACGGCGGCGCGATCCGCGACAACCGCGTGTTCTCCACCGAGCTTTTCCCCGAGCAGAGCGGCTGGGCGGAGGTGCCGGCGGTGCTGCCCGACTCCGGCGACGTCGAGCACCATCCCTTCGAGGGCGAGATCACGCACTTCCTCGACTGCATCGAGTCCGGCGAAGACAGCTACGTGGACATCGCCGACGCGGTCAACACCCACGAGGTCTGCTTCGCGATGGACCGGTCGTGGCAGAACGGCGGCGCGACGATCAAGCTGCCGATGGAGGACTGATGGCAGCGAACCTGACGCAGAACGGAGACGGGGTCGGGACGCGTCTGCGCGCAGTACGCGGCGACCAGCCCGCGCTGAACGCGCTCGCACTGGCGACGCGGACCGGCCTTCTGCTTGCCGCGGACGCGGATGAGGCGACCGACGCAGACACACTCGCGGCGCTCGGCGCGGACCTGCTTGCGTCCGCGCAGGCGCCCTCGCGGGCGCTGGCGGGTGGCGACCCGCGCGAGGCCATCGTCCGCGGCCCTGAGGCGCACGTGATCGCGCTCGCGGCGGGCGACAGCGTGGTGCTCGTGGCGCTCACCGACGCCCTCACGCCGACCTCGAACGTCCTCCCCGACCTGCGCGAGGCCGCGGGGGAGCTTGCCGAGGGGCTGTGAGCGCATCGCTGCCCCCCGGGATCTCCATCGGCGCGTGACGAACCTCCTCCGCGATCCACGAAGGTGCCCGGGCCCGCCTGTCGAAGGTGACAGTGCAGAGCCCGAAGCGACCGAGGAGGCTGATCATGAGGCGACCGAACCTGCTGTTCCTCTACACCGACGAGCAGGCGGCGAAGACCATGTCCGCCTACGGGAACGACCAGATCGAGACCCCGAATCTTGACCGTCTCGCCGACGAGAGTCTGGTCTTCGAGAACACCTATGTCACGCAGCCGGTTTGCACGCCCTCGCGATCATCGATCCTGACCGGTCTCTACCCGCACTCCAACGGCTGCACCGCCAACAACGTCCCGCTCCCGCAGGACGTGGAGTGTCTGCCGGAGCTTGCGGATTTCTCCGATTACCGCACCGCGCACATGGGCAAGTGGCACCTCGGCGACGAGATCTTCGCCCAGCACGGCTTCGA
>JBKHFA010000397.1:0-2734 GCA_046540615.1 Armatimonadota bacterium
TCCAGCGCCGCGAGGGCCTGCGAGGTGCGGTAGAGCGCGATCGACGCCCTCGGCGAGGCCCCCAGCGCGAGGTCGTCATGCCTGCGCGTGGCATGCACGATCCGCACGAGGTACTGCCTCACCTTCTCATGCACGAAAACCTCGCGGATCTCGTTCTGCGCCTGCACGATCTGTTCGGCGGAGGCGACTTTGCCGAGGTTGCGCAGCGGGTGACCCAGCTTCAGGCGCTCGAGCACCTCGTTCTCGTCGGTGAAGCTCGGGTAGCCGATGGTCAGGCGCATCAGGAAGCGGTCAAGCTGCGCCTCGGGAAGCGGGAAGGTGCCCTCATGCTCGATGGGGTTCTGCGTGGCGATCACGAAGAAGGGCTCGGGAAGCTCGCGGGTGGTGCCATCGACGGTGATCTGCCGCTCGGCCATCGCTTCGAGCAGGGCGGCCTGCGCGCGGGGGGTGGCGCGGTTCAGCTCATCTGCGAGGAGAAGCTGGTTGAGGATCGGGCCGGGCTGGAACTGAAACTCGAACTCTTTCTGATTGAAGACGGAGACGCCGGTGATGTCGGAGGGCAGCAGGTCGGGGGTGCACTGCACGCGCGCGAACGATGCGCCGATGGAGGTGGCCAGCGAGCGTGCGAGCATGGTCTTCGCGACGCCGGGGACGTCCTCGAGGAGCACGTGGCCCTCACACAGCAGCGCGATGAGCGTCAGCCGCACGGGCCTGCGCTTCCCGACAATGACCTTCTCGACATTCTCGACGATGCGCCTGCCCAGCGCCGCTACGTCGGCCACGTGGCGTCACTCCCCCGTGAGAGGTGGGTTGCTGGTGGAATCAACGGTTCAGAGGCAGGATGCGTTCCGGGCGCATCCCGATGAAGCTCGCCACCACTGCGGCGACCATCAACACAAGGCCCGCGAGCCAGAGCTTCGCGGTGAGGGAGATCGGTTTTCGCACGGCGGCCTCATGGGCCATCGGCTATTCGTCCTCGATACGTGAAGCCTGCTCGCCCCCGGGGCCAGCGACCCACTCGCTGACTTCCCGGACGAACTGCCTGGCGACTTCCAGGAGTCGGTTCGCCTCAGTCTCAGTAACCAGGCCCCATTCATCGTATTCGGCAGCGTTGCGCTTCGAGCGGGCCTGCTCGAACTCCATGGCCATCTTCCGCCACCGACCGTCGGCCGCAACCAGTAGAAAGCGGAACACGGTCTCATGGTGCCCGATTCCGGACGCCGGACGGTATCCCTCAGTAGCCATCACGGCTTCCGCCGCCGATCGGACCGCATCGTAGGCGAAGACGAAGCGACCGTCGTTGGATATGTTGCTGAGAGCGGCATCGCCGAGGCGGGCATTCGCCAGGGTAAGGCTGGCGGCTATGTCATCGGGTTCCGCCCGGTGTCGGCGTATGCGCCCCTCACGCAGCAAGTCGTCGTAAGCCATCCGCTCCCCCCCTGAGGAAGATCATCGGACCGTCGAGAACGCGCCTGATGAAACCCTGACCGTCTGCGGCCCGCTGGTGAAAATCGTCGATGGAGTAGTGCACCGTGTTGATCTCGCGTCCCGTGCGATCGCGCGCCTCCCAGGCGATCGCCGCGAGGTCACCGCCATCAATCTCCCCCACCACCAGCACGTCCACGTCGCTGTCGGGGCGGTCGTCGCCGCGGGCCAGCGAGCCGAAGATCGCCGCCACCTCGACGCCCTCCGCGTCCGCGAAAAGCTCGCGCAACACCGCCACTACGCCCGTCGCGTAGAGGCAGACCGACCGCAGCCCGGGCAGCAGCGGGAACTGCTCGTTGAGCGTGTAGGGCTTCGCCGCGCCGATCGGCTCCGCGGCCTTCAGCATGCCCAGCTCCTCCAGCCGCGCAAGCTCCTTGCCCACCGCGCTGGGCGACATCTCAAGCTCCCGCGCCAGCTTCGCCCCCACGATCAGGCCGTCCGGATGCGCGCATATCCACGACAGCACCGCCGCGCGCACCTCCGACCCGAAAAGCTCACTGAGCGCCCGCTCGCCCCATGTCGTCACTCGTTCCTCCATCGCAATCACCACGCATAGTATATATGCAAATCACGCAGAAAGCAACGCGATATGACCTGTTACCTGCGCGGATCTCACTGATTGAGGCTATGAACAGGGCATCTTGGGCGGGATCCACTCCCGCGGGATCGCGAACAACTCGGCCCACCTGAGCACCTGCCGCCGAGAGTAGCGCCAGCGTCCGCCGATCTTCGCGCCGGGCAGCTTCTCCTCGCGGGCCAACTGCCGGACGCGCTCCTCAGATACCCCCAGAAGCTCGGCACACTCTCGCGTATCCATGATCTCCCTCTCAGCCATGCTGCACCTCCACTCTCTCAGACCTACCAGCCCCGACGGCGTTCGAGGCGCCTGTACACGTCACGCCGGTGACCGACAATGACGACGCGAACGGCGGAATGATTATCATCGATCCAGTAGCACGCCCGGTATCTGCCGACACGTAGGCTGCGAAAGCCCGTCAGGGCACCCGCAAGGGGCTTTGTACCAGGGCCCGTCGGGTGTTCCGCGAGACGAGCAAGGCGCTTCTCAACGCGGACGCGAAGCGCCCCATCAAGCTGCTCCAAATCATCCTCTGCCTGGTCGCTCAGAAGGACGTCCCAACTCATGATTCACGGTCAGCGACCACGTCTTCCAGACGGCGCCAGCTTCGTGCTTCCGCCAGCCGCTGCCGGGCTTCGTAGAGGAGCTGCTCTTCGACCAGGTGCTCCGGGA
>JBKHFA010000398.1:0-2721 GCA_046540615.1 Armatimonadota bacterium
CTCAGTGGACCCGCCGGGCCCGGTCATGAAGATCGTGCCGTCCGGATGGAAGACGAGGTCGTTCGGCTTCTGCAGTGGCTCCCCCTCCCACTCCGCGGCCACCTCCACCAGTTCCTCCCCATCATGGCGCAGAAGCTGGTTGGTCCCGGCCTCCGCGATCCAGAGCACGCCGTCCTCGTCGAACGCCAGACCGTTCGGCTTACCCCCGGAGTTCACGTAGTCACCGGTCTCGCCGCCGGCGATGCGGGTGATCCAGCCGTTGGCGCACTGCGTGATGTAAAGCGTCCCGTGGACATCGAACGCCGGCCCCTCCGGGAATTCGAAGCCCTCCGCGACAAGCTCAATCGCCGACCTCATTCTGTGTCCTCCTCGATGCGACAGTGCAGCGCCCGGCTTTGACGTCCGTCCGAGGTGCTTCGCTCGTCAGGTCGTTTCCGTCCCCGGCAGACGAACATTCGCCGCGAGGCCCCCTTCGTCCTCCGACCGCATGACGATCGGCGCGGTCCTCAGTCAACGGGTGCCTCCGCGACCTCAAACGCGCCGGAACTCGGCGGGTTCGGCCGCGGGTTGCCGTAGAAATCATGACTGACGGCAGGACGCAGGTCCGTCGCCTTCAGCATCTCCGGCGTCCCCGCGCCCGCGGCCGGGGAGTCGGGCAGCAGGCGGTAGTCGCCGGAGGCCGCACCGACGAACCGCGGATCAGCATCGCTCAGCGCGCTGTTGGCGTCGAAGCCCTCCTCGCGCCACTGCGCCCACGTCTCGATGGTCGGCGTGTTGTCACTTCGCGGGGACAGCCAGTTCAGAGGCTCCGGCATCAGATACGTAAAGTAATCCGGGCGAAGCTGGTGGATGTCCTGATCGGGCGTGTCGCCCATCGACTCGTACATGCTGCGCAGAGCGACCTCCGAGGCCAGCAGGCAGTTGCGGAAGAGCTTCAGCCCGTCGCGGTAGTGCATCACGTGGAAGTATCCGCGGTTGCGGGTGAACACATATGTCTCATGTACCCGCCAGTTCTCCCAGCCGGTGTGATAGTCGGTCAGCGAACTGTCAACGTAGAGATTGTTGCACCACAGGATCGAGCAGGAGGCGCTGCCCACCGCTCCGTTCGTCTTCACGCGATGGCAATCATTGAAGACGCACCGCTCGATGCGATGGAGGTGATTCTGATAATCTTCGTCATTGCGGCGATGCGAGTCATCGAGCGCAGAATCGGCCTCCCAGTTCTCAAACCAGCAGTTGAAGACGACCCCGTCCGCCGGCGCATGGAAGAGGATTGCGTCGTGATTATGCACCGGGTCGGTCAGGCCGTAGTCATGGAAGTACGAGTTCTGAATCACGCCGAAGCGCAGGTCGCGCGCGTTGTCGTCGGAGATGTACCGCTGGCGACCGGTCTCCGGCTCGTAACCCGCCCCGTTGTTCACCCAGATGCCCGGCCCGCAGCGAGCCGGACCGCCGACTTCTTCATAGACAAGCCCTGATATCTCGACCCGGTCCACGAAGTACTCCTCGCTGCCCTCGATGCGTATGAAGGCCCGCCCGGAGGTCCCGGCGAGGTAGCTGTTGCGTATCTCCACCCGCCCGCAGCTTTCGAAGAAGAACGTTGAGGACGCCCGCCAGTCGGGGTCGGCCTGAACGATCACCATGTCCTCGATGATCACGCGCTCGCAGTTGCGGAAGTAGTAGAGCGTGTGCCCGTATTTGTCACACTCGGGGTCATCCCAGCGCACGACGTGACGATCCCCGGAGAGGCGGACTTCTTCCTCATCGATGAAGCGGCGCTGCACGTCCTCACCAGCGACCTCCCGCAGCGTCTCAAGGTCGATGTCGTCGCGGCGGGTGAGTTCATTGCCGGTCGGCAGTTCCGACCAGTCGCTCTGATAGCTCTCGGAGTACTTCCCGTGCTCGGGGATCAGTTGGTCGGCGAACGCCCCCGCGCAGAGTACGCAGAGGCCGCACGACAGCACCAGCACCGTGCGAACGCGCATGGCAATCTCCTCCGAGGATTACTTCGCGGTGATCAGCACGACGGCCTCCGCCGCGATCCCCTCGCCGCGGCCTTCAAAGCCGAGACGCTCGGTGGTGGTGCCCTTGACCGAGACCGCATCCGGAGCGATGCCGAGTGCGGAGGCGATGTTGCCGCGCATCTCGTCGATCCGCGGCGCCAGCTTCGGCCGCTCGCAGATGACCGTTGCGTCTACGTTCGCGGGCCGCCAGCCAGCGTCAGCGAGCACCTCGGCTACCCTCCGCGCAAGCTCCGCGCTGTCGGCGCCCTTCAGCGACGGATCACTGTCGGGGAAGTGGCGGCCGATGTCACCAAGCGCGGCCGCGCCGAGCAGTGCGTCGCAAATCGCGTGGAAGAGCACGTCGGCATCTGAATGACCCGCAAGCCCGACCGCGGACTCGAAATGCACCCCGCCGATGATAAGCTCTCTGCCCTCGACGAGCGCATGCACGTCATAGCCGCTGCCGACACGCATCGCTTCTCCCCCACCCTCTCCGCGCCTGCCGAGCAGCCACTCAGCGCGCGTATGATCCTCGGCGGTCGTGATCTTGAAGTTGTCCCGGTGGCCCTCGCTCACGTAGACCGGATGCCCCATGCGTTCAACAAGTGAGGCATCGTCGGTAACATCGAGGCCCTCGTCACGCGCGCGCTCGTATGCCTCCAGCAGCAACGGATAGCGGAAGGTCTGCGGGGTCTGGGCGTGGTAGAGGTCGCAACGG
>JBKHFA010000399.1:0-2710 GCA_046540615.1 Armatimonadota bacterium
CCCGTAGCCGCCGCTGAAGTGCAGGTGCGCCTGCAGGCCGTCGGCCTCGGTTCCGGTGCCGAGCATCGCATGGCCCATGCCCCAGTGCAGATGCGAGGGCATCGGGCGGTCGCGCGGGCCGGGATGGGCGCTGCCGCGAGTGGTGCGCGACCAGGTGTCGTGGATGCAGGCGTACTCCCCGGTGGGCGTGATAAGCGCGTCGAGCGTGTCGAGGGTCTCCTGAAGCATCGGAAGCTCAAGCATCGGGTTGAGGTCCTCCAGGTGGACCCCGCTCTCCATGCCGACGTAGCCGGGCGGATCGGAGTAGCCGGTGAGCGTGCCCGCGGCGGCGCTGCGGAGGCCTTTCGCGGTCTGACTGTGATAGGACGGCGCCGCTTCGCGCCAGTTCCCGTCAGGGAAGAAGCGGTTCTCGAGGCTCAGCTCCACGCGGCGCAGCGCGTCGTGCACGTACTCCGGCTCGCCGATGACGCGTCCGATGACCGCAAACCCGCGGATCAGCGACGGGTCCATGTTCCCGAGGTAGGGCGGATAGCTCCGCGCGTAGTTGGCGGTCGCGCGGAGGTAGTCCTCCACATTCACGCGCACGTCCTCGCCGATTTCGCCACACCCAGCGATGCGGTCCCAGGCGTACGCCAGCCCGACCGGCATCTCGGAGTAGAACCACCCGTTCCAGCCGTCGCCTCGGCGGTTCGACCAGTAGGGGTAGTGCGCGCCGTCGTTGCCGCCTGCTCTGCCGGAGTCCACCGGCGGAACCTCGACAAGCCCGTTCTCATCAGGCTCGAGGATCTCGATGTCCTCGATCAGCAGCGGGCTGCCTGCTCGACGGCAGATCTGCACGTTGTAATGCGGATAGACCTCCGCGAGTCGATCGAGGATCGCCGCGGCCTGCAGGGCATATTCATCCTCGCCGGTGGCCGCATAGAGATTCGCGAGGCGCGGGACCATGCTCTCCATGTGCCTCTTGCGCGCGTTGTCGATCTTCCCGGCGATGTAATACTTGTATCCGTCCTCGCCCGGGTAGTAGGGGAACTGCTGGACCTGCCCGGTCGGATCGACGATCTCGTCGACTTCCGACATCGGATACTGCTCGTTCGGGTGCACCATGCCGCAGTTGGCGCACGTGATCTGCTCAGGCGCGTCCGGCGTCCAGCGCCAGTAGTTCTTGCGATCTCGGCGGCCGCCCGGGTACTCGCAGTTCGGGCAGGCAATCATCTGAAAACTGCTCTTCGCAACGATCCAGTCATCGATTTCCTCGGGAGTGAACTCCATCACCATGGCGGTCTGCTCCTTGAGCGCGGGCACATCATTGTCATCGACATTCGCGGGAAACACCGGGTGCTGCACAGGAAAGCGCGCCGACGCGTCCGGCGCACCGTAGACGAGGCCGATCACGATCATCAGGATGAGAGCAGCTTCAGTGCGCATGAGCAGTCTCCTCTCGTAACCCGCGGCAACGGCGAACGGCGTTTTAACAGGATCGGGCTTCGCCCGCCAGGATCTGACTGCAACGGCACAGGATTACGGCGACGGCTGGGAAAGGCGACGGCAACGGCAACGGCTTGGAAAGGTGACGGCCACTGCTTGCTGCAAAGAGAGCAGTGCAGTCCCGACGACCTTTTCCTCTGACTTACACCGTCGCCGGCGCCCACTCTGCAGCGGCCTCGACGTCGTCCAGCACGCGGAGTATGTTTCCTCCCACGATCTTCGCGATTTCCTCCTCTGAATAACCCCGCATCAGCAGGCCGGTCGTGAAATAAGGCCAGCAGATCCAGTTGAGACTCCCATGGCTGTTCTCGCGCGACACTTCCCCGCCCGGTGAGCCTGTTCCTTCCGGCCACAGCGCCCACCAGCGATTGCGGCCCGGTGGGATCGGCTTCATCTCCGGCTCCACCGGCGGTGGCGCGCTGAAGGCCACGTCCGTCCCGATGCCCACGTGGTCGATGCCCACCACGTCGATAGCGTGCTCGATATGATCAAGAATGTCAACGATCGTGCCATGCTCGGCGAGGAAATGTGGAATGCAGGTGATCCCGATGAAGCCACCTGTCTCGGCGATGGCGCGAAGCTGCTCGTCGGTCTTCCCGCGCGGGTGATCGTGAAGTGCGCGGCAGACGGTATGAGTCGCCGCCACGGGCGCCACGGACGCCTCACACGCATCGAGCGTGGTCTGAACGCCCGAGTGCGGCGTGTCGATCATGATGCCGAGTTTGTTCATCATCTCGACGACCTGGAAGCCGAAGTCGGAAAGCCCCGCGTCGCTCGACTCGGTGCAGCCGTCGCCCACGAAGTTGCGCCGGTTGTAGGTCAGGTGCATCACGCGGTAGCCGAAGCGATGGAACATCTCCAGCCACATCAGGATGTCATAACCATCCTCGAAGCCCACGTGGGCGGGCGGGTTGTTGGCGGAGAAGAACATGGCGTGGCGGCCTTCATCGAAGACCCGATGCGCTTCGTCCGAGTGGATAGCTTTCTGCCAGAAATCCGGGCGCACGTCGCAGACCTGGGTGAAGCGCGCGGTGCCGCGCAGGGCTCGGGTGAGCGCCGGGCCGACGCCCGCGGTGTTCACGGTCGCGTTGACGCCCGAGACGCGGAACATCTCCCGGTAGAGCGCGTACGTCTCCTCGTCGTGGCACATACCGGTGGCGCGCATGTCGAGGAGCAGTTCGCTGATCTCGATCGGCTGCCACTGCTCGTCGATGGCCTGGTTGAT
>JBKHFA010000400.1:0-2708 GCA_046540615.1 Armatimonadota bacterium
TCGTCGCTGATCATCGGGAACATCGCGTAGTTCTGATACATGTCCGTGTCATCGCCCACGCGCCCGCCAAGCTCACCGGTGGGCACCAGGCGATTCTCCAGCCACCACTTCGGCACGTCCCGCGCCTCCAGCCACGCCTGGCGGAGCGCCACCGCCCACTCCGGCGCGCCGGGAACCTCGTCGATTCGCGGCTCCACCGGCTCGAGCCCCGCGCGCTGCCACAGCCACTCGTCGTACTGCCGAACGATCGGGTGGTCCGGAGCAAGCTCCTTCGCGAACGCCACCTCTTCGAGCAGCTTCACGACCTTCTCCCCCGCGAATGCGTCCTTCGCCCACTCATCGAGGTCCACGTCGCGGCTGCGCAGGCGCATCCACGGCCTCGGCTCGCTGAGCGCCGCGAACATCGTCTTCACGATCCACATCCGGTACTCCACCGCCTCGGCCAGCACGTCCTCAACCGGCGCGTAGTGAAGCTCCACCTGCGGCGTATTGAGCGTCACCGCGCCGCCGGTCTTGATCGCCACCCACACGCGTCCGCCCTCGGGCACCACCTGGTCGAGATGGTCGAGCACCACGTGCGACACACCCGGCCCCTCCACCGTCAACTCCACGTTCATCACCCGGTGCTCCGGGCTGAACGGGTCCATCACCGCGACCTCCAGCGGCAACCCCGTCGGCGCGTCGGGCATATCAAGTCGCAGGCCGACCGCGGCGAGGCCCGTCCGCTCGGTCATCGGCTCAGTCATCAGGTGCAGCCAGTCGCCCTCATCCCGCTCGATGCGCACCGCCATCTCAGTCTGCGCCAGCGCATGCGCCGCGCCTGCATCGGGGCCGAACTGCGTCGCCGCATCCGCCAGCGTCTCGGGGAGATCGATTCCCGCCTGCGCGTTGAGCACCGTCGGCTCCGGCAGCGCGTCATCCTCATCAAGCCGCAGGAAGTAAAGGTCGGAGATGAAGCCGTCCTTGAGGTTGAAGAAGCTGAAACGATCGCTCATCACGCGCTCGCCGAAAACCGCCCGCGACGATTCGGCGTTCGCCTGCCAGTCCCACACAAGCTCTCCGTCGCCCGGCTCGTAGTAAGATGTCGCGTCGCGGTAAAGCTGCACTTTCGCGCCGCCGCGGATCTGCACCGCGTCCACGCCCCCGGCGTCGGCAAGGCGCACGTTCAGACCGTCGCCATCCGCGAAGTCGTAGTACACGCCGGCCCCCGCGTGCGGCGCGCCGTATTCCCACGTGGAGCCGTTCCACGCGAACGAATCGACCCGCCCGTCCACCGGCCCGCCCACGAACCCGCGCAGCGATCGGCACTCGGCCACGTCGATGTCCGTGATTCGCCGGGTCTCACCGGGCGTCAGCGCGATCGCCGGGCCGGAGACCTCCATCCCGGCCTCGCGCTTGATCGCCAGCCCTGACAGGTAGGCCGTCCCGGCCCCGAGCCCCTCGGTGTTGCCGAGGATGATCAGCGCGCCCCCCTCCTCGCCCGTCGGGAAAGTCACTGAATGATACGCGTACTCCTCACTCGGCTCGGCATTCACCGAGTACGCGTCCGAGGCGTCCTGGTCCGCGGTCTTGCGCGTCCTCGCGCGCAGGTAGATCCCCGCGTCCCCGCGCGTCCAGCCCTCCAGCCGGTAGAGCGCGTTCGGCTCAAGCCGGATGCTCCGCTGCAGCGTCGAGTATGACCCGCGTGTCTCCCAGCGCAGCGCATCCCGCCCCCGGTCCTCGACTGCCTCGACGTTGCCCTCCACCAGGTCATGCAGCCCCCAGCCTGCCGGGTTCCCGTCCTCCCAGTCTGCGAAGTCGGCGTTCGGCAGCAGGTTGCTGGTGACGAAGTACGCCCGGCCGTAGCCCTCCGCGGCGCCGTAGGCCGCGCGTGGAGGCCAGTGTGACAGCGTTGTCTCGCGGCCGACCGGGTCCTCCCGGCCGAACTTGATCTGCACCATCTCGCCCGGTTCCGGCGCATCGTCAAGCCCCACGTCGGCCCAGGCGATGAAAAGCTCGACGCTCCAGTGATCATCGCCAACGCGCGTTGCGACAGGGAAGTCCGGCTCAGGTCTGTCCATCGAGCCGACCCGCCCGCGCGCCCGCTGCCGCGCCCCTGCTGCATTCACGATGAACTGATCGAAGTCCGCGCGATCGTCGGTAGTGCGCACCCACACCTCAATGCAGTCATCTTTCCAGACATCGCTGCCACCGTCCTCGGCGTCCATCTGCAGCGTATCCGGCTCGGGCTCACCGAACCGCCCGCCGATGTAGATGCCTGCGTCGTCGAAGCCGAGCCGCACCGCGCATTCCTTCGGCGGCGGCTGCGTGGTAAGCGGGATCGTCCAGTTGTCCAGCACCGGCGCGTCCCGCCATGCGGCTTCGTCGAGATGGCCATCGATCTCAGGGGCCGCCTCGAAGCGCGGCAATACGACTTCATCACGCGGCGCCTCGCTCTGCGCAAACGCGCACACACACAGCGCAGGGCCCACGACGGCGACCAGCAGCAGTCGAATGAGCTTCATCAGACGCACCTCACACCTGCCGATGGGTGATGGACTCGAGGGTTATTTCGCCCGGCGTTCATCGAGACCTTGCTGCGACAGGCAATCGGCGAGGGCGCGCAGGCCCTCCTGCAGAAAGACAGAACGACGGTTGCGGGAACTGCCGTTCTTCCCCCCTCTCCCGCCCCACGCCACGTCGTTTGTGGCGTGCAGGGGGAGGGGGGA
>JBKHFA010000401.1:0-2701 GCA_046540615.1 Armatimonadota bacterium
CATCAACTGAGATCTCGGGATAAGCGGCGGAAGGTGAATATCTTCGACACAATCGAGCGGCGCCGGGGCTCACTTGAACGCCGCGCATCCGACGCCCGAGTCGTGCCCGAAGGCATCCTGCGCGCGGTGAGAGCTATGCGGAGTCCGCCCCGGTCTCGCGGTACCAGCGGACGAACTCCCGCAGCCCCTCCGCCAGCGTCCACTCCGGCTCCCAGCCCAGCACGCGCTTCGCCTTGCTGACATCCGCATACGTCCGCGGCACGTCGCCCGGCTGATTGTCGAGCACCCTGACCTCGGGCGTCACGCCCACGGCCTCCCCCACCGCCGCGATCATCTCGTCGAGGCGAATCGGCGATGAGCCTCCGAGGTTGAGCACCTCGAAGTCGCAGTCCGAATCAAGTGCGGCGAGCACGCCCCGCGCGATGTCCGCCACGTAGGTGTAATCACGGCTCGAAGAGCCGTCGCCGAACTGCGGGATCGGCTCCCCCGCCTCCATCAGGCCGACGAACTTGTTGATGGCGAGGTCCGGGCGCTGCCGCGGGCCGTAGACGGTGAAGAACCGCAGGACGACGATCGGCAGATCGTGGAGGTGGTGCCACGTGTAGCAGAGCGCTTCGCCGGCGACCTTGGTGGCCGCGTAGGGTGAGATCGGCCGGTCCACCCGCTGATCCTCGGAGAACGGCACCTCGTTTGCCGCGCCGTAGACCGATGAGGATGAGCCGAAGACGAAGCGTTCGACGACGCCCGCCCGGGCGGCCTCGAGAAGATTCACCGTCCCGTCCACGTTCGTGGTCGCGTAATCAAGCGGGCACTCGATCGACGGGCGCACCCCGGCGCGGGCGGCGAGATGAATGACGCCGGTGATCGGCGCGTCGAACGCCTCCGTCACCGTCTCGGGGTCCCGAATGTCGCCCTCGATCATCTGAAAGCGATCGCTGAGCTTCAGGGCGCTGATGTTGCTCCGCTTGATCGCCGGATCGTAGTAGTCGTCAAAACTGTCGAGACCGATCACCCGATCGCCCCGTGCGACAAGAGCCTCACTCACATGCGAGCCGATGAAGCCCGCCGCGCCGGTGACCAGAACTGTCGTCGCGCCATTGCCTGCCACGCGTCATCACCCTCATCTTCAGTTGACTCGCTGACCGCCTGCGCGGGCCGCCACAGTGCACACCGCGGCGCCCGGTCGGACAAACGTGCGCGACATTCCGCGTCACGAACGCTCTTCGTCGGCCCACTGTCCTTTGAGCCGGGCAAGGTACTTCAGCAGCGTGTACGTCTCCAGCACAGGCGCGGTCTCCGGTTCGGTGGCGCGCAGGAAATCCTCCACCGCCTCGATCTCGGCGATCGCCCGATCCACCCGCCCATCCTCTTTGTGTTGCTGCACCACCGGCCAGTGCCCCAGCAGTTCGTGGAAATGCTCCAGCATCCTCCATGCGTACTCATGCCGACCGCCCTCGGCGCGCTCGGCGCACTCCCCGATCTCCGCCGCGGTCTCGTCGAGGTACTCGAGCAGCCCGTCGGCCTGTCCCGGCGCCACCTGCTGCCACCAGTCGGCGCCATGCCGCGGGGCTCCCGTGACCTCCGCGATCCCATCGAGGAAAGCCATCGCCGTGTCGCCATCATCGCCGAACCACAGCTCGAAGTAGCGTTCACGATCGTCCCGGCCGATGCTCTCGCCACACAGAAGCCGCGCGGTCTCCCAGTAGGGCCACCCGGTCGGGTAGAACGCCCGCTGGCTGCCGCAGTTCATCAGCCCACCGAGGGCCATCGCGTCGTAGTCCTCGATGTCCTCGGGCATCAGGTGTCCGAGATCGATCGACAGCAGGTCGCCCATGTAAGGCCACATGAAGTGATAGTCGAAGCAGAATGAGTTGTCGCGGTCGCCCCAGTCCCAGATCTCCCACAGGGCAACAAGCTGTCGGTTCTGCCGCGGCATCTGCATGTCGTTGCGGGCCGGGCGCGTAAGCTCCTCGCCGGAATCGCACTCGGGGTCGGCGAGGCTGTGGGCGTAGCACCGGCTGATCGGCGCGAACATGGAGATCAGATTCTCATGGGCGCGGTCGATCTCCACGGTCTCGGGCGGCCAGAGCAGGTCGTGGTAGGCCAGCAGCACGATCTTCATGTCAGGCGCCATCTCGGCCAATCGCGGCGTCAAATCGTTCGCCAGCATCGCGTACCAGTCGGCGGGCGAGTGCTCGGTGCAGCCCGCGCACTCGCAGTGGTTGTTCGGCGCATCTGACAGCCAGAAGTGCAGCGCATCGACCTCGCGGTGCTCGTCCGCCCAGTCGAGCACCGTGTCAACCAGCCTCCGCCGGGCCTCCGGGTTGGAGTAACAAAGCTCGGTGTTGATCGGGATGCCGCCCCACAGTTCGCGCTTCCCGTCGACCTCGGCGATCAGTTCGCGGTCCTCATCGTCGATCTCGCCCTCATAGACCACCCATCCATCGGTGGGCAGCCCGAGCGCGGCGGCCGTCCAGCCGTGGCCGACCTGGTGCAGGATCAGCCCGCGGCGCTTGACCTCGGCGATGACCTCGCGGTCGAGTTCCTCGCACTCCTCCTCGGTGAGTTCCTTCGTGTCATCCCACTCGGGGTTGAGCCGATGCTCGTACCACAGCCGCCAGAAGTAGCCGGCAACCTGGAACTGCAGGAAGTACGCGTTGTATCCGACCTTCGGCATCCACTCGACCATGTCGAGGACGTG
>JBKHFA010000402.1:0-2663 GCA_046540615.1 Armatimonadota bacterium
ATCTCCCGGGCCTCCATGATCTCGTCCTCGGTCTGCAGCACCATCCGGCGCTCGCCGCGAAGCTCGCCGACGAGCGCTACGCGCTGGAACCTCAGCCGGTTGGTGTGCGCCACCAGCGTCGCGACGACGCGGTAGTCCACGTCATCGAGCAGAAGTTCGTCATCGAGTTGCAGCCACGGCTGCCGTGCCACCTGTCGGGTCTCCCTCAGGGTACCAGGTCGGTCGCCACGGCTTCGCGGTCATCGATCATCTCGGCGAGATCGTCGATGTCGGCGTCGAGGTCATTGAGCGCATCCTCGATCTCATCATCGGCCGCCCCGGCGAGCGCATCAACGTCGTCATCAATGTCGGCGATGAAGCTGCGAAGGGACAGGTCATACTCGTAGAAGCGGTGCAGGTCCTCCTCGTCGATCTTCACGAGGTCGAAGAAGCCGGAGTAGCCGTAGTCGGCGTAGCGGAGGTTGTCCGCGGCCCGGTTGAGCCGCCCGGAGACCTCCTCGAGGTCGTCAATGTAGTCGAGTTCGCCCTCATTCGACCAGGTGGTCGCGATGCGCTCTATCCGCTCGATGATACCGTCGATCTCATCGCACAGGAACTCGCGCAACAGTTTGTCGGCGCCCCGTCGCTGCTCGCGCTCCAGATAGCCGGCGAAGCCCGGGATGGACTTTGTGAGCTTCTGCAGCGGGTTGGGATCGCGTTGAATGCGGTCGGTCAGGTCCATCGATGCCACCTCCACGTGAGACTGCCCGAAGATACCGTGTACGCATATTCCGCCCCCGGCGTCATTCACCTGCCGAAATCCGGGGAGGATTGAGCCTATCGCCCGCCGAACGAACCGGCGTTGCCGCACTCCTGCAGCGAAAGGCGAATCGATGACGGAGTCTGATCACCCCGCCGGGCACCACAAAGCCAGCCGATCGAGCGTCATCCGTGACGTGATTTTCGCGGGCCTGCCGCCGCGCGGGCGCGACTGGACGCTGATGGCCGCCGCGGGCCTGCTGGCCACCGCCATCCAGGGCTACAACTACGGCTTCAATGACCAAACGATACTATTGCCGTACGTGAAGCGGTGTCTCAATCAGGCACTCTATCCTGGTGATCTCCTGCTCGAGAGCATGCGCATGATGCAACCTATCTTCTGGCGGGTCATCGGTGCTGCCGCCACAATCGTCCCGCTTTCGGCGCTGATTCTCATCCTCCACGTGGTTGCCTCCGTCCTGACGATCATCGGTGTCTGGGCACTGGCGGTCAACCTCACTCGAAGTCGGAAGAGCGCCGGCGTTGGCCTCCTGCTCATGACGCTGTCGGTACCGATGGCGTACTGGCTTGGACTTGACCCCATCCGTGTTGTCTGGCCCGAGTTGGTGCAGCGCAGTGTCGTCTTCCCGTGGCTGCTTTTCGCGCTGGTGCTCGCACTTCACCTGCGCCTGCTGCCCGCGATGGTGCTGATCGGCCTGTCGGTGAACATCCACCCGATGTCGGCGGGCGTTGTCGGCATGATGATCTTCGCCGGAGCGCTGCTCAACCCGCATGCGCGCCGCAGACTCCCCCTCGCCACGCTCGCCGCCGCGGTGTGCGCATCACCGATGCTCATCGGCATTGCGATGCAGCCGGGCGCGGCCGGGGCGTCCACTGCTCAGAACGAGCAGTGGTTCGATCTCCTGCGACTGCGGATGGGCCATCACATCTTCCCCGGAAGCTGGGAGTTGAGCCGCTGGCTCGGGACGCTCCTGCTGCTGACCATCGGTCTGCGGGCGCATCTGGCCGTCGGCCTCGCGCAGCGGCGGCACCGGACGGCGATGGCCTGGTTCGTGGTTCCGCTGCTCCTGTGGATACCCGGTTTCATCTTCACCGAACTGCGACCGGTCCCGCTGATCGCGCTCGCCCAGCTCTTCCGCGGAACGAAGTTCGCGGTGCTGATCGGGCTGCTCTACTTCGGCCACCATCAGGTGTTGCGCATGAGCACCGGCCGGTGGGGCCGGATCGCCACCGCCTGGACAGCGCTGGCAGTCACGCCGGCGCTCTGGGTGGCCGGTCTACCGGCGGCGGCAGTGCTCGCTTTCCCACATATGCTGACACCCGATCGGGGCGGAGCTTCCCCAGATGGTGTTGACTGGCCGCGTCGGATCGCGGTGGCGGGCCTGCTCGTGGTGCTGGCGGGGGGCGGCGCGATGGCTGTCCATCAGCGCGCGGAGGCGCAGTGGACCAACTGGTGGGGCGGAATATCCGCAGAGTGGTACGACGCGCAACGATGGGTGCGGGAGCACACTCCGATCGACACGATGGTGCTCGTGCCGCCGACCAGCAAGGGCTTCCGCTTCTTCTCCGAACGCCCGGTGGTGGGGACGCTCAAGGACGGCGGTCCCCACGAGAATGACGCCGACAACATGATCGAGTGGTGGCGACGGATGCAGGATCTTGGCTGCGAGGCGGCGGGGCCCGCTCAGATCCGTTGCACCGACTTCCGCTCGTTCTCCGCAGAGGAGCTTGTCACGCTCGGTGAGCGCTACGACGCCGATCTGCTGGTGACCTGGACCGATCACCCCCTTCCGTGGACTCCGCTCTACCAGAACGATTCGTGGGCGGTCTACCACCTGCCGATTCCGGGCCGCGCCGGGAGAGGTGCCGCAGCCGGCGGCGGCGAATAGACGCGCGCGAACGGT
>JBKHFA010000403.1:0-2622 GCA_046540615.1 Armatimonadota bacterium
CCTGCGCGACGTGGTCCTCGCCCCACTTCTCCTTGCAGTACTCGATGATCTCCTGGCGCCTGTCGTCCGGGAAGTCGAGATCGATGTCCGGCGGGCTTTCGCGGTCCGGGTTGAGCATCCGCTCGAAGATCAGCCCGTATTTCAGCGGATCAAGCTGCGTGATCCCGAGCGCGTAGCCCACCATCGAGCCTGTCGCCGAGCCACGCCCGGGGCCGATCAGCATATCCCGGCGGTGCGCCTCGTCGCACAGGTCGGCCACGATCAGAAAATACCCCGAGTAATCCTTCTGCCGGATGACGTCAAGCTCGTACTCCAGTCGCTCGACGGCCTCCTCGGGCGGGTCCTCGCCCTCCGCGCAGTCGTAGCGATCACGAAGGCCCTCCATCGCCCGCGCGCGCAGGAAGCTGTCGAGGTCGTGGCCCTCGGGCACATCGTAGTGCGGCAGGCGCAGCGTGCCCAGTTCGATGTCCACGTTGCAGCGCTCAGCGATCCTGACGGTGTTGCTCAGCGCCTCCGGGTAGTCCGCGAACGTCTCCGCCATCTCCTCGGGCGACTTGAGGTGGAACTGCTCGGTCTCCATCCGCAGCCGATCCTCTTCATGCACACACTTGTTGGTGCCGATGCACAGCAGCACGTCCTGGTAGCGGTGATCCTCCTTGTTGAGGTAGTGGACGTCATTCGTCGCCACCAGCGGCACGCCCATCTCCTCGGCCACCTCGATGATGCCCGGCATCGTCTGCCGCTCGATCTCAAGGTCGTGGTCCTGGATCTCGATGAAGAAGTTGTCTTCGCCGAACATCTCGCGGTACTGCTCGACGAACTGCTTCGCGCCCTCAATGTCGTCGCCCGCGACCAGCTTCGCAAGCTCACCCTGCGGGCAGGCGGTGAGGCAGATCAGACCCTCGTTGTACTCGCTGAGAAGCTTAAGGTCCACGCGCGGGTTGTAATAAAAGCCCTCCAGCGACGCCCGTGAGGCGAGCGCGACGAGATTCCGGTAGCCCTCGTTATTCTCCGCCAGCAGCACGAGATGGTAGGCTGAGCGGTCGCGGTTCTCCCTGTCGAAGCGCGTGCGCGGGGCCACGTAGAACTCACAGCCGATGATCGGCTTGATGTCCGCCTCATTGCACCCCTTGTAAAAGTCGATCGCGCCGTACATCACGCCGTGGTCGGTGATGGCGCACGCGGGCATGTCAAGCTCGGCCACGCGCGAGGGCAGCTTCGACAGCGCCGTCGCGCCATCGAGGAGGGAGTACTCGGTATGTACATGAAGGTGGACGAACTCCGGTGTCTGCTTACTCATGGCGCCCCTGTGGTCGTATGATAGCTGCTGCGGCGGTTCGGCGTCGGATCACGGGAAACTGCTTGCGCGCACGGGCCGGCACTGCTGCCGGCCCGCGCGTGATGATACTGCAGGGCACAACCGGTGCGGGTGGTGCGTCAGCGCCGAATGCGGCGCGGCCGCGGGCGTGTGTCATCCGCCTCGGCGTCCGCGTCCTGCCCGGCTTCCACGCCGGATTCGGGCTCTTCGGCCTCGCCCGGTGTGTCCTCGTCAGCGTCCTCGCCCTCTTCGGCCGGCTCGTCGCCCTCCGCGGCGCCCTCATCATCGGTCACGGCGGCGGCCTCGTCCATCTCCGCACCCGAAAGGTCCCAGCGCTCCGGGCGGATGGTCTCGGAGAGATCGGTCAACTCACGGTGGGCCTCGAAAAGCTCGGCCTCGACCACCGGCCATGCTCCGCGGTCCACGGCGACCCGCGCGCCCGCGATGGCGTCCTCGATCCGGCTCATCCGGTCGAGGCTCTGATGATCGGCGGCGGCATTGAGGATCGTGCGCACCACGTCGGCGGCCTCGCGCGTCCGGCCGGCCTGGATCTGGCTGCGGGCCGACGTCTGGATCAGCGAGATCACGTTCGGCGGAACGAGTGTCGCGAACTTCGTCCCGTCGGCAACCCGGTGGGCGAAAGCCATCTCGGCGCCCGCCTCGTCAAGCGCATTCTGGCTGAGGTGGGCCAGGGCGCGTTCGCAGTGGATCATGATCCGGGAGGCCGGAAGGTCGCCTTTGACCGCGACGACAAGCGGCGTGAGCCGATCGAGCGCCGCGACCGTCTCATCGACCTTCGACGAGCGTGCCGCTTCGATGGCTTCGTTGAGCACGCGCTCGGTCGGCCAGATGTCCTTGACGAGATCAGGCGGTCCGGCCTCGGCGCGCTCCTGCTCCTGCATGCGCTTCAGTGCATCTTCGAGCGTCATCCCATGCTGTTCGAGCGAGTCGAGCTTCGCCTCGAGCGTATTGAGAAGTTGCTGCTGCTCGGGGCTCATGCCGTCGCCATCGAGGTCCTGAGCATCCTGTCCGGAGGGAACCATCGGCGAGCCTGTGGGCGTGGTGGTCTGACAGCCGAACACGACGACAAGCGCTGCAATGCTGCAGATCGCGAGCAGACGCTTCAAGGTCAATCAGCCCCTTCTGCGACCATCCTCACGTATTGAGGTCCTCGAATCCATGGCCGCCGATACCGCCGCGGCGACACCGGCGATTATACGACAGCCCCGCCGAAAACGCAAGCCGTGACGTCCGCGAAGCTGAGGTGACGGAGGGCGCGCGGCGCCCACGGAGAATGTGCATCT
>JBKHFA010000404.1:0-2613 GCA_046540615.1 Armatimonadota bacterium
CGAGGAGTTCCTCGAACCTTACTACCGGGAGGTCGTGCCCGTCATCGACGAGATCGGCTCGACGCCGATCTGCGACAGCGACGGCGACGTGACCGAGATGATCCCGTGGCTGAAGCGGGCGGGAATCCGCGGCGTGCTGCCGCTGGAGCGGCAGGCGGGCGTGGACGGGATGGCGCTGCGCGAGGCGCACCCGGATTTCGTGCTGATCGGGCACTACGACAAGATGGTGATGAACCGTGGCGAGGACGCGATGCGCGCGGAGTTTGAGCGCCTCCTGCCGCTGATGCGCTCCGGGCGGTTCGTGCCGAGCGTGGACCACCAGACCCCGCCGGGGGTGTCGCTGGAGAACTACCGCGCATATCTGCGGATGCTGCGGGAGTACGCGAAGGCGGGGGGCGGAGGATCGGCACGTCTCGGTTCAGTCAGGCGATGAGGTCGTCCACTGGCGGGCCTGATGGTACGACGATAGGACCTGACTGTTGCCGCCACGTTAGATTACATAGAAACTGGGAATGACACTGATGAACGCACACGGATCATCGTGGCGCCGACTGCTGCCGCCGACCATTGCGCTGTGCCTGCTGGTTGCGGCGGGACTGGCGGTTGCCGAGAACACGCTTGTCGTGAACCCCTACGAGGGCGTCGACTGGGACGCCGTGGGTCAGTACAAGGCCAATCTGCACACGCACACCGCGGCAGGCCGCGGTGCCGTCATCGAGCCCCCGGACGTGATCGACGAGTACAATGAGCGCGGCTACCGTATCCTCGCGCTGACCGATCACGATCAGAACACATGGCCGTGGACGGACTACGGGCGCGACCCCACAGAGCTTGGCATGCTGGCGATCTCCGGCAACGAGCTTTCGGCTGGACATGACACGAACGCGCTGTTCTGTCATCTCGAGACCGACGAGACCGACCACGATGCCGCGCTGGAAGAGATTGCGGCACACAACGGATTGGCATTCCTCTGCCACCCCGGGCGCTACTGGCAGCCGACGGAAGAGGGGACGGTGCCGGCGGATGTGCTGGAGCGTTACAGGGGGATCTTCAGCCGCCACGACCACCTCGTGGGTCTGGAGATCATCAACTGCGGAAACCGTTATTCGAACGATCGCTTGCTATGGGATGCGCTGCTCGAGGAGATGATGCCCGGGCGTCCGGTGCATGCCTTTGCGAACGATGACATGCACTCGATCGGCCATCTGGGCAGGGACTGGACGGTCTATCCGCTGCCGGCGCTGACGGAGGATGGGGTTCGCAATGCGATGACGTCCGGTGCGTTTTACGCCGCCAGTGTGAGTACCCAGCCGGAGGCGGACCGCTCGGTGAAGGGCACCCCGGTGATCACCCGTATCACGCACCGCGAGCGGGACGGCACGTTGACCATTGCCGCGAACGTCGGCGGTGAGCCGCTGGATGATGCGGGATACAGGTGGATCGTCGATGGCGAGGTTGTGCACGACGGCCCGACACTGCGTTACCGGGACGATGACCGCATCGACAACTACGTTCGCGCAGAGATCGTGGGCACGGGCGGGACCGCGTTCACGAACGCGTTTGGGTTCACAGAGCGCGAAGGGGACGCATAGCGCTGGGAAGAAGATGCTGCCCGCCGCTTCGGGCCGTTTAGAACACCGGGCCGGTCAGGCGACTGAGGCGTCACTCGTAGACGACACTCGTTCCGCCTCAGCCCTTCGGGCCGGCCCCTCCGGACGGCGTACGACTTCATGCCGCTCGACTGAAAGGTGACCGCTATGACCCGAAGCGCAGTCATGACACTGAGTGCACTGCTTCTGCTCGCCGGAGCCTGCTTCGCGCAGGAGGATCCGATGGAGATCGAGTTGACGAATCCCGGTTTCGAGGACGGTCTGAGTGGCTGGTCGATCGTCCATCCCGACTTCACGTCCGTGGACACGGACGTCGCGCGCTCGGGCGAGGCCTCGCTGCGACTGAGCGACGAGACCGGCGCCTCGAACGCCTACGTGGCGCAGGTCGCGCGCGATCTGGAGGGCGGCGCGACCTACCGGCTGAGCGCGTGGTACCGCGGCGAGGCTGCCGGCGAGCGCGCGCAGGCCGCTATGAAGATCGAAGGATACACCGCCGAGGGGTCGAATCCGCTTGGCAAGTACGTCCGCGAACGTCTCACCGACACCGCCGGCGACTGGCAGCAGATTGTGCTTGAGGTCGAGTTGCCGCCGGAGATCGAGCGCGCCAGCCTCCTGCTGCGGCTCTTCGGCCCCGGCACCGCGTGGTTCGACGACGTGACCTTCGAGCAGACCGCCCCCGCGCCGGTCGTGACCATCGGCCCCGAGCGGCTGGCGCCGGAGCCGGGTGCGCGCGAGGTGACTTTCACCGCGCGGCTTGCTGAGCCGTGGGACGAGACCGAGCCTCCGATCGACATCCAGTTCTTCGAGGCCGATGACGGTGAGGTCGCGAGCGAGACCGCGCTTGCGCGTGTCGATGACCGCATCTTCGAGGCGACGGTGACCCTCGGCGAGCCGCTGGCCTCGGGATCCTACCGCGTCGAGGCGAGTCTTGATCAGACGCTCGGCGGGATGGCGTGGGTGCATGTGCCGATGGCCGACCGCAAGCCCGCGAACCTCACCGACA
>JBKHFA010000405.1:0-2599 GCA_046540615.1 Armatimonadota bacterium
GGTAGCGCTCGCCGCCCTTTTCGATGAGGGCCTGCGGGCCGCCCTCAACCGAGTCGAGCATCACCCACAGGTCAAGCGTCACCGCATCGGTCATGACCAACTCCGGATCGTCGGGGACCCGCAGGAAGTCGTCCACCCCGTCAAATATAAGCGCCTGGAGGCCGGGCGATTCGACATACGCGTAGTCATCGCCGGCGACCGCGTGGTATTTGTTGGCCGCGACATCGCGGCTGAGCCGCCGGTACTGGCCGTTGAACGTCCACTGCGCCACCGGACCATCACCGTTGGCGGCAAGCGCGGACGCTCCCAGGAGCAGCAGGGGAACTGCCGCAATCATCGTAAGTAGACTCGCCACGATCTGCCATCGCTTCATTCCGGGGCCTCCTGGCCGTCACGCTCTCTCGGTTGCGGGAGTCTTCGGCGCGAACTGGCGGAACCCTCCGCCTTGACGCAAAATGCGAGGTCCCTCCCGCCTGCGGGGCGAAAAGTGCCGACGTGCAGAAGACGATCGATGGGAGCGAAGCGATGATACGAATCGGCATGGCGTTCGGCGCGGCGGAACCCGGACAGACGGGAGCGTTCCACGGCAGCGTGTGGGCGGGGATCCTCAACGGCTTCGATGCGGAGCGCGCGGAGGCGGAGGACTGGCCGGGCTCGGGCGCGGGGCATCGCCGCCTCGAGGGCGCGCGTATCACGCGACTGTGGGACCCGAACCGTGAACGCGCCGAGCGCATGGCGCGCGTCTTCGGCATCAACACCGTCTGCGACAGCTACGAGGAGCTTGCGGAGGACGTGGACGCAGGCCTCATCGGCGAGGACGGGCGCTTCGACAAACTTACCTACGCGCGGCCGTTCCTCGAGCGCGGCCTGCCGACGTACATGGACAAGCCGCTCGCGCTGCAGGCCGACGAGGCCCGCGAGATCGTCGCATTCGCGGCGGAGCACAACGCGCCGCTCCTCTCCTGCTCCGGCTGGCGGTACTGCGACGGCGCGCAACACCTCCGCGCGCAGATGGATGAGATCGGCGGCGCGAGGCTGCTCATCGGCATCATGTCGATGTCCAGCTTCGACGTCTACGCCATCCACGGCGTCGAGATGGCGCTGGGCCTGATGGGCGCGGGCGTCGCTGGCGTGGCGAATGTCGGCGACGAGGGGCGCGACATCGTGCGCCTGCGCTGGGAGGACGGCCGCCAGGCCACGCTGCACATGTATGACAGAAGCATTCGCGGCGGGCGGCGCTTCATCGTCTACGGCCCCGACGGCCACGCGGAGACCGCGGACTTCGGTGAGATACACCCGCCACTGCTGGAGGTCTTTCTGCAGATGTGCCGCACGCGCGAAATGCCGATCCCGGCGGAGGAGATGGTGGAGTCGGTCGCGATCGTCGAGGCCATCGAGCGGGCGCGAGAGACCGGCGTGGAGGAATCACCGGCGTAGGTCGCGAACCGCCGCACTCACTCTGCTCACAGGTGGAAGATGACGGGCCGCGGGGCCCGCGAAAGGTGCTGTTGGACGATGATTCGCATCGGGATCACGGCTGCGGTCAGGTTTGAGGGAGAGCGCGGCTGCAATCACGGAAATGCGTACTCCTCGATGTTCAACGGGTGGGATAAGGAGCGGGCGGCCGAACTCGGCTTCAAGACCGGAGGCGCAACCGATCAGCGTGTCGACGGGGCGCGCGTGGTCAAGATCTACGACGAGGACCGCGAGGGCGCCGAGATGATGGCCGAGATCTACGGGATCGACGAGGTTTGCGACTCGCCCGAGGAGCTGACCGAGGGCACCGACGCGGTCATCGCCGCCGACAGCGGGGACTACGACAAGTGGGAACTGGTCGTTCCGGCGCTTGAGGCTGGCCTGCCGACCTTCATCGACAAGCCGCTGGCGGAGACGCCGGAGGTCGCGCGGCAGATCGTGGAGCTCGCCGCCGCGAACAACGCGCCGCTCATGTCATGTTCGAGCTTCCGCTGGTGTGATGGTGCGTGGGAGATGCGTGAGCACCTCAGCGCACTCGGCAAGATCGAGCTTTTCTCCGGCGTCAGCGGCCAGGGGCAGTTCCACATCTACGCGATTCACCCCACTGAGTTCGTCTACGGAATCCTCGGCGCGGGCGTCACGTCCGTCATTAACGTCGGCGAGGAAGACCGCGACATCATCCGCATGAAGCGCCGCGATGGTGCGCAGGTGGTACTCAACATGTTCTGGCGGGATGTCATCGGCGGCGGGCAGATGTTCACGATCTGCGGGAAGAACGGCTGGCACACCGTGGACTACCTCGGCGCGCTCTATCACCCGATGATGGAGGCGTTCCTGTCGATGGTGGAGAGCGGCGAGATGCCCATCCCGGGCGATGAGATGGTCGAGGTCATCGGGGTTATCGACGCTGCGCGCCGATCGCGCGAACAGGGCGGCGTGGAGATCGAGATCTGAAAGGAAGGCGGGAAGCGGGGGAACGACGGGCATCCGTGCCCGTCGGTCGTCAGTCGTTCGTGCGACGGGCATCCGTGCCCGTCGGTCGTCAGTCGTTCGTGCGACGGGCATCCCTGCCCGTCGGTCGTCAGTCGTTCGTGCGACGGGCATCCGTGCCCGTCGGTCGTCA
>JBKHFA010000406.1:0-2579 GCA_046540615.1 Armatimonadota bacterium
TGTTCATCCTGTCCATCCTGTAATGCGCCGTCCGCCGTTGCCGTCACTCGCACCGAAATCAGGGAGCGGTCACCATGTCCGCAGAAAACAAACTCCCGCCCCCCGAGACCCGAGGGGTCTGGTACCACTGCGGCTCGGCCAACCTGCTGCCCTCCCAGGGCGCGGTCTACTCCGGGCCGATGGCCACCTACTGCGCATGGCACCGCCCGATGGCGATCTACCGCCATGACGCGAACCGCACGTACTTCGTCTACGGCAGCGCCGGGAATCGGCCCTCCATCAGCTTCTACGACCACACCACGGCCGAGTGGGCGTATCCGGTCGTCATCGGCGAGAACCCCGACGGCGACGCCCACCGCAACCCGACGCTGCTCATCGACGACGAGGGCCACCTTTACATGTTCTGGGGCGCGCATGGCCACGAGAGCTTCGTGAGCCGCTCCGTCCGCCCGCATGACATCAGCGAGTGGGACGAGCGAGCGCCGCTTGAGGAGGTGGGCGCAAGCTACCCGCAGCCGTGGATGGTCCGCGAGGGCGAGCTTTTCGTCTCCTACCGCAAGGCCCCCGGGTGGCGCTGCCGCACTTCCACCGACGGCGCGAAGACGTGGTCAGACCCGGTGGACATCGCCGCCTTCGGCGTCGCGCCCGACGCCCGCGGCGCGCAGGAGTTCGCGATCTACGGCGCAACCGTCGCCGAGGAGGGCGCATATCCGCGCACGGTCCACTTCGCGTGGTCGCGCCTCGGCGGAGGAACGCCCGAGGAGATCGAGCGCAAGCACCTGTGGGGCCGCAGGTACAACCTTTATTACACGTACTCCGACGATGGCGGCGAGACGTGGCGGCGGAGCGATGACCGCGCGTATACCCTGCCGATCGACGAGGAGCGCGCGGAGCTTCTCTACGATTCGGGCACCCGCGGGGTCTGGATCAAGGACATTCAGATCGACCCGGCCGGCAACCCCATGATCCTCTTCCTCGAGGGCGAGGTCGAGACGTTCCACGCGTGGTGGAAGGTCGCCCGAGTGACCCCGAACGGCTGGCAGATCGTCGATGTCACCGAGAGCGATCACATGTATGACGCAGGCGCGCTGATGATCTTCGGCGACGCCGACATCCGCATCTGGGGGCCGAGCGCGCCGAGCCAGCCGCATGAGGACGGCGGCGAGATCGAGGAGTGGCGCTCGCCCGACGGCGGGGGAACGTGGGCGCTGACACGACAGTTGACGAATGACTCGGAGTACTCGCACAACCACGTGAAGCCGGTGATGGGACACCGCGACGGGCCGGGGGACGTGCGCGCGATCTGGAGCTACGGCGACTCGCGCAAGCCCCCGGAGACCGAGGACGTGCGGCTTTATTGCATCGGCGATGGCATGGACGAGGGACGCGAGATACCCTTCCCGCCCGGACCTGAGGAGGCGTAGGGATGGCTGATCGGCAGAGGTACCCGCTCGGACGCTGCGAGGAGTGTGAGGCGCGTGAGGTGTGCGCCTGCCGCGGGCCTGCGCAGCTTTCGTGCTACGTGGTTGACAGGCTCTTCGAGAGCTTCGGCGAGACAGGCATCGACACGCCGGAGGAAGTCGGCACACCCGTGCCCTCGCGCGGGCGAGTGCTCGAGGCGCTCTACTGCATCATGGACGTGCTCTTCCCCGGCCGGATGCACACCGAGCTTGACACCGAATCCTCCACCGAGAGCTTCGTGCAGGAGCGCCTCGCGCGCGGCTACCGGTTGCTCGGACGCGAGATCGCCCGCGCGCTGCCCTTCCGCTGGACCGGCGCCTACGCCCGCACGAAGGGCGATTCGGAGCCTGATGAGAAGGTCCGCGAGACGGCGACGCTGCTGGCGAACCGCTTCGTCGCCGAAATTCCGCGGGTCAGAGACCTGCTGGTGGATGACGTGCAGGCCGCGTACTACGGCGACCCGGCGGCGCACACCTACGCGGAGATCATGCTCAGCTACCCGGGCCTGCAGGCGATCACCGTCCAACGCATCGCGCATGTGCTCTACGAGCTTGACGTGCCACTGATCCCGCGGATCATGAGCGAGTGGGCGCACACCACCACCGGCATCGACATCCACCCCGGCGCGGAGATCGGCCGAAGCTTTTTCATCGACCACGGGACCGGCGTGGTCATCGGCGAGACCTGCGAGATCGGCGACAATGTCAAGCTCTACCAGGGCGTGACGCTCGGCGCGCTGAGCTTCCCGCTCGATGAGGAGGGCAATCCGATCAAGGACATCAAGCGCCACCCGACGCTGGAGGAGAACGTGGTCGTCTACGCCGGCGCCACGATCCTCGGCGGTGAGACGGTGATCGGCAAAGGCTCGGTCATCGGCTCGAATGTCTGGCTCGGCAAGTCCGTGCCACCCGGCAGCACCGTCACGCAGGGGAACGTCGAGGTGAAGGTGAAGCGTAACGAGGAGTAGCAGACTTTCTGTGAGGCGGGGGCCTGTGCTCCGCGTTCTGCGCGGGTTTGCACTCACATTCCAGAAATCGCGTGGGCATCAACGTGAGTGTGGCGTCACAAGGTCGTACGGAGGGGCCGCCGCTGCGCGATGCGCCAGCATCGTCGCAGGG
>JBKHFA010000407.1:0-2571 GCA_046540615.1 Armatimonadota bacterium
GGACGGCTCCCGGAATCGTGAGACTCGTGAGATTCGGCGCCGACCGACGGGTCGGCGCAGGCTCAGCCCGCGAGCTTCGCGGCGATCTCCGCGACGCGCTGGCCGAGTGCGCGGCAGACGGTTGCCTCGGTCTCGTCCACCGGCCGGCTTGCGTCCTGGTTCGCAAGGTGTGACGGGCCGTAGGGCGTGCCGCCCGACTCGGTGGTCAGAAGCTCCTCGACGCTGTAGGGCACGCCGACGATGATCATGCCGAGGTGGATCATCGGCGGCCACATGGTCAGGTTGGTGACCTCCTGACCGCCATGCAGCGAGGCCGTGGACGTGAACGTGCCCGCGGGCATGCCGATGACATCGCCACCGAGCCACAGCCCCGCCATGCTGTCGAAGAAATTGCGCATCGGCGCGGCGGCGTTGCCGAAGCGCGTGGGCGAGCCGAAGCAGGCGCCCGCCGAGGCGGCGAGATCGTCTGTTGTCGCGGCCGGGTATTCGTCCATCAGGCGCTCGTGGGTCTCCTGCCATGCGTCATCGCTCCGACGGACGTCTTCGGGCGTGCAGGTATCCACGGTCAGCGCCAGCATCGCCTCTGCGCCCTCGACCTGCTCGACGCCCTCAGCAACGTATTTCGCCATCTGCTCGACGTTGCCGTAGCGGCTGTAGAACGGAACGTAGATCCTCATTGTCCATCCCCTCTCTCCTGAGTTGCTCTCGCATCCTGCCTTCGCGTCGGAAACGAAAGCTCCTGCCGGTTGTTTCGGAGGGGGTGGAGAGAACGCGGCCCGGGGTCTGGCGTGCCGCGTCGCATGACAACGACAACGGCAACGACAACGACCACGACCACGGCCGGGCCGGCGTCGGTCGAGGTAAACGGCACCTCGCCCTCTCCGGCCCCACAACGACGCAGCGTCTGGCGGCCGTTGCGCGTCGTACGAAACGGCACAGGCGGGAGCGGGGTCCCGCCTCTCCGAGGGCGTCGTGGTTCCCGTGGCGCGGAGGCCCTCCTCCGCACGTGGGGAGACGCGCGCGGGGTTCAGCAGCCGGTGGCCTCGATGCCTCTCTCAGGACGCAGAGCCGCCGCCGAGTCACCCTGCATCGACGCGGCGGGCAACCGGCAGGCGAGCCCCGGTCGGTCGTCGAGAAGCTCGAAGGTTCCGCCGTGAAGTTCGCTGATGCGGCGGGCGGCCTCGAGGGAGAGGTCGGTTGGGGAGAGCCCGTCGGTGCGCTCGCCAAGTCGCGGATCGTCGGACTGGACGGTGATCGAAAACTGCACGAGCTTCTCCCCGTCATCACCGCGCGCATCTTCAAGGCGGGCGACAACGCGCTCGCCGGGGCGGGTGAGGCTCAGCACCGCGCGGAGCGCACCGGCGACGGCCTGGCGGAGAGGCTGGTGGTAGCCGATGACCGGCGCGACGGCTCCGGCGGTGTCGAGGACCAGCCATGCGCCCGCCGACTGGGCCTCCCCCGCCAGCTCGCGCACGACGGTGCGCGTGACCTGGTAGAGGTTGACGGCGGTGGCGGCGCCCCGCGAGGACGATGGTGAGTTGGTGAGGACGAGAAAGTCGTCGAGCAGACCGTCGATGCGCGTTGCCTGCTCGGAGATGATGCCGAGCATCTCGTCCCGCACGCCCTGCTCGGGATTGTTGTTGAGGAGGTATTCGGCCGCCGCGCCGACCGACGTCAGCAGCGACCGCAGTTGGTGAGAGAACCGCGAGACAGTCTCGCTCTCAAGTGTGACTTTTGCCGGGCCGGTGGGCTCGATGCGGACTGCGGTCGGGACCGGGCGCCTGCGTGGATCATTCATGTGCGCATTGCCTCCTGTGCCGGGGTAGCGTCTGCCAGGTAGTTAACGGCGGGAAGCGGCTGAGCTTTAGGCGGGGGATGCCGGGCACATCCGGGCAGCGGAAGCGTTACATCGGCTTTACCTCAAGCCGGGCCGCGACCGCGCCGATAGTGCAATCGCCACACACCGCTTCGAGCCACAGGCTGCAAGCAGCGAACCTGGCACGGGCGGATTGCCGGTCGAAACTGGACTGCACAGACACGCACGGACAACAATCGGCCCGTCGCGGGGGCCTTCCCGAGGGCAGACGCCGCGCGGGGCGTGGCCGTCTCTCTCACATGCAATGAAGGAGGAACGTAGATGTCCCTGACACGTATCAATCAGAACATCAGCTCCATCAACGCGCAACGCAATCTCGAGAACAACTCCGCGCGCATCGGCAACTCGATCGAGCGTCTGGCGAGCGGTCTGCGGATCAACCGTGGCGCCGATGACCCGGCGGGCCTTGTGATCTCAGAGTTGCTGCGATCGCAGGTCTCAGGCCTCGACGTCGCGCAGCAGAACGCCTCGCAGGGCGTGAACCTCATCAAGACGGCTGAGGGGGCGCTGGACGAGGTCTCGGGCCTGCTCCGGCAGATGCGCGATCTCGCGGTCGATGCGTCGTCGGACTCGAACAAGAACGCCGACGCCCGGGCCGCATTGCAGGCGCAGGTGGACTCGGCGCTGAGCACGGTCGATCAGATCGCAACCAACACGACGTACGCGGGCCGGTCGCTGCTCGACGGCTCGGCGGG
>JBKHFA010000408.1:0-2567 GCA_046540615.1 Armatimonadota bacterium
GAGACGCTCGACGAACTCGGCGTCGGGACGATCCGCGATGCCTTCTCCGACTTCTTCTTCCCCGGCACCTCCACCATCCAGACGCGCGCACGCTACATGCTCTTCATCCCGTGGATGTATCTTGATCTCGAAGATCAGGAGGTATCCTCCGCCGACATTTCCGACCGGGCCCGCGAATACGAGGGCGACATCATCGAGGCCCTGATACGCAACTGCCCCGACGAGGGCGGCATCATCGGCGCACAGTCCGGGCGGTCGCTGCGCCAGATGCCCAGCAGCATCTACTGGACCGGGCTGGCAAGCTGGGGCATCCGGCGCTTCGAGGGGCTGCGCAGGGGCTATCACCGCCAGCTCGACCGCTTCTACGCACGTTTGGACAGCCGTCGAAGCCTTGACGCCGAGGCCCGGCGGGAGAGCGCGCCGCCACACAACTGGCATCCCAAGCGCCCCGATCCGCCGGACGACTGGCCGGACGCGAAAACCCTGAGACTGAGGCGCGACGAGGCGGTGTTCCTGCGCGATCGCATCATGGAGGAACACCCGGACGTGCTGCTGGCGCGGCTGATCGACCTCGGGTTCAGGGACACCGAAGTCGGCCGACTCTGGATGGTTCCCCAGCTTGCGCACCTGTCCACCGAGCTTCAGGAGAAGATCGATCGGGCACGCTCCTTCGCGGAGTTGATGCAGGCGGCGAACCTGCTCTATGCGCTGGTTCTCGCCGAGATGGACGAGAGCGCGGAGTCGCCCGATCACTACCGTGAGCAGCTCTTCGCGTGGGCCGATGCGAACGCGTCGCGGCGATCCGCCCACGAGCGCAATTCGAACTCGGAAGACTGGTTGACGGTCCAGCAACGGCGCCCGGCCGGGGGCGCCTTGAGGTTCGAGCGGGTGTGGCGGACGCATGTGCTGAAGCTGGGCGATCTGAGCGCACTGGTGGATGATAGCGCTGCGAAGCAGATGATCCGAGAGCGCGAGGCGCGGGTCAAGGGTCGCCGTGCGCGCGTCCACGGCGGCCGGCGGTTGGAGCGCTGGACGGGCTCCGGCGCGGTCGGGACGCTCGACTTCCGCTGGGGCACCGCCCGCAGGATCATCGCCGACATCGTGGAGGGGCTGGAGCGTGACCTGGATGCTTGACCCCTCCAACCGGCAGGTCTACTGGGAGCCGCTGTCGCCGCCGCCCGGCTATGAGCTGGACCTGGCGGTCGCAACCACGTATTCGCTGGACCTGCAGGTCCTGATCATGGCCGCGGTGCCGATGGCGTTCGGAGCGCTGGACGTGGAGCAGGAAGGCCTGCCCGACCAGGTCCAGGCGCTGGCCTCGCTGCAGCGGGTGGCACGCCGGGTCACGGTCTTCTGCCAGCAGGCACAGATCGTGCCTCCGGGAAAGTATTCGCGCCTGTTCGGCCTGCTTGAACCGGTCGTCGCTGAGGTGCGGGCACCCCGTGGCGGGGTCTTCCACCCGAAGATGTGGCTGACGCGCTACACCGCCGAGGGCCGTGATCCGCGCTATCGGCTGGTCGTGCTTTCACGCAACCTGACGCTCGACCGCTCGTGGGACGCGATGTTCGTGGCGGACGGTAGCCCCGGGCATACAGCACGGGGCTATCGGCAGCCACTGTCCGACTTCATTCGAACGCTGCCGGACCTGTGCGTCGAGCCGCTCGCTGATGCTCGCCGAAGCGAGATCAGGGCGCTGTCGCGGGAGCTTGACGATGTGTACTTCCCCCGGCTTGAGGGCTTCTCACAGATGCGCCATGGGCCGATCGGGATTCGCGGATACAGCAGTGTACCGTCAGGCCGGGCGGATCGGCGGCTGGTCATCTCGCCGTTCCTCGCAGACCACACTGTGACCGAACTGCTCGCTGACGTAGGAGAGGGCATCCTCGTGTCGCGGGCGGACGCGCTGGATCGTCTCGAAGAGGACACGCTCGCGGCACTCGATCACTGCCGCATCCACTACTGGCTTGACGACGTGGCAGACGAGCCTTCCGGCGACGAGGCGGAGGAAGCCACTCCGGGCTACGAGCCTGAAGCGGGAGAGACGCTGCACGGACTCCACGCGAAGATAATCGTGAGCGAGCAGGGCCACCTGTCCCGCATGCTGATAGGCTCCGCTAACGCGACCGACGCGGCCTTCGGCAACCACAACGTCGAGTATTGCCTGCAGTTCACCGCGCGGAACGAAGACTTCAGCATTGAGTCGATCATACCACCGGAGCCGGATGAGGACGATCCGGCGGGCCGGGGCGTGCTTAATATGCTCATGCCCTATCAGCGCGACGAGCACTTCACGCCACCGCCGCCTGACCTCACCGAAGATGCGCTCAGGGACATGCGCGAGCAACTCGTCGCGCTTGACCTCGGACTGGCGGTCAGGTCGGTCGGCGAAGACACATGGGACAAGGGCGACATGGGCGTGCGCTGCCGGTACGCGCTGCGCTTCGGCGATCTGCGTTCAGAGGATCGGACGGTGGCGCGGCGTGGCGATGTCCGGCAGGCCTTCAACTCACCCTTCCGGCCCTTCATCCTCGCCACCACGTCGATCGGGCAGGAGGGACTGGACTTCC
>JBKHFA010000409.1:0-2523 GCA_046540615.1 Armatimonadota bacterium
GCCAAATGCGCGTCAAGCTGGCTGTGGCGGTGCCTCAAGGAGCATCCGCAGATCTACGTGCCCGATGCGCCCGACAACGTCAACTTCTTCACCGTCCACTACCAGCGCGGGATCGACTGGTACGAGCAGACCTACTTCTCGGGCTATGAAGGCGAGCCGGCCGCGGGCGAGTTCTCCAACTCCTACATGTGCTACCGCCCGGCGCTGGAGCGGATCGCCGAGCACATCCCGGACGTGCGCCTGACCGTGACGCTGCGCAACCCCGTCGAGCGCTACTTCCTCAGTTGGGCGCACGTGCATCTGAAGAAGGGAAAATACGGGTTCGATCCGGAGAAGGGCATCGGTGTCCCGATCGAAAAGGTGCTGCACCATCACGGCCATGCGTACTTCCGCCAGTGGATCGATCCGGGCTTCTACGCGCGGCATCTGGCGAACATCTACGAGCTTTTCCCGCGCGAAAACGTCCTCGTCACGCTCTACGAGGACCTCGCCGCGAGCAACGCGAACTACCTGCGCGAGTACTTCGGGTTTCTCGGCGTGGACAGCGACGTCGAGATCTCGCTGGTGGACAGCCAGGTCAACCCGGACGCGGACGTCGCGGACCCCGATGACTGGATGTCGTCGGATTTCCGGGCGGAGCTTCGCGAGGTCTACGCGCCGGACGTCGCGCGGCTCGAGGAGATGCTCGACCGCGATCTGGGACACTGGCAGTAGCGTTGAGGACGATGACGCCGATGCGACGACTCACCGCAGTGACGATCATGCTCGTGACGCTGGCGGCTCCCGTGCTGCGCGCACAGGATGCCGCCATCGTCCGCGTCGACCCAACCTCGCCTCTGGCCGACTGTGCACCGGTGCCGAAGGAGATGGTCGGCCTGAATATGGCAGTGCATACCGATCCGGGCCGCGTGGAGCGCTTTTCGGTCACGCCGCCGGGCACGAACGGGAACTGGGAGGCGCTCCGGCCGCTCAACGTCGGCCTGATCCGCCAGTGGGTCAACGCCCCCGAGTGCGGTCTGCACGGGCTTGACCTTCCGCGCGATGCCCCCGGGGACCAGGCCGCGTTCGAGGCGTGGCTGCGCGAGCAGCTTGCGGCCGAATCGCCGCACTGGGCGGTGTTTGATGCGTACATGCACGGTCTGTGCCGTCTGGGCGACGGTGTGCAGATCATGCTGAACCTCCCCGTCCCCCCGGTCTGGCTCGGGCCCTTCCGGTGGCATGACCGCCATGCAGGCGAAATACTGGACCTCCGCACGGATGAGATCGTGGACTACCAGCGATTCGTCGAGTGGAGCGGCCTCGAGGCGAACCGCATCGGTGACATCGAGCGCTTCGAGCGACTACGAGAGCGCTTCGCGCTTCTCTGCGAACTGCTGGTCGCGCACGTGCAGGCCGACCCGCTGCTGCGCGAGCATGCGACCATGCTGACGCTCGGCAACGAGACCGATTCGGGCGGGGAGATCGTGCAGAACTCGGTGCGCTGGCGGATGTGGGTCTACGGGCGTGAGGCGAACGCGCGCTTCGACGTCGGCCTGCGCACCCGGCCCATCGACGAGGGCGTGCTGCAGGGGCTGTATCTCGCGATGCACAACGGCGCGCGGGCGGCCGATCCGGATGGATCGATGGCACTGGGCGGCCCGGAGACCTCGTGGGCGCACAAGCAGTTCGCCCGCGACGGGCGGTTCTGGTATCTCGACTGGTTCATCGACGGCGTGAACGGTGTCGCCGGCGTCGGTCGCGAGCGGATCGACCTGATCACGTGGCACAACTACGGCTTCGACTACGACTACGCGGCCCCGGCGGAGGACCTTTACGAAGCCTACGAAAAGCCCACGTACCTGACCGAGTACAACGCGACTCTCGGCGGTCACGGGATGAACTTCATGCAGCGCGGCGCGCAGACGGTCGCGAAGGCGGTCGCGGAGCTTTCCCGGACGCCGGGCGCGGCGGGGGCGGCGTTCTTCAAGGCATCCGGCGGCGGCTTCGGGGCGATCCTCAAACGCGAGACGATCTGGCGCACAGGGGCGTACTTCGCGCTCAAAACCATCCGCGAGGAGATCGTGGGCGGACAGCCGGTCCGCGCCGGGGTCAGTGGAGAGGCCGCCGATGAGATCGACTGTCTGGCCGTGCGCCGACCGGACGGCTCGACTGCGATCATGCTCGTCAACCTGACGCCGGAACCGCGCGAGGTGCGGATTCGGCTGACAGGTGACGGCCCCCTGCGCCTCACGCGGATCGAACTGCCGGTGGCGGAGGAGCGGAACGACTACCGCGATGTGCGCGAGGACGAGATCGTGCGGGCGACACCGCCGATGGACGCGGATGATGCTGCCATCACGATCGCGCCGCACGGGGTGATCTTCGCAACCTGCGGCAGATGATGGCGCATCTGGACGCTGAACGGCTCCTGCTCGCGCGCCACAGCGGCATGGTCCTCCCGCATTGCTTTGCGGAGGGCGGAGTCGGCCCGCGAGGCCGGCAAGAACGACGGGCCGGTCAGGCGACGGAGGCATCGCGAGTAAA
>JBKHFA010000410.1:0-2507 GCA_046540615.1 Armatimonadota bacterium
ATCTGTGCAACGAACTCCTCGGCGTACTTGTCATCGCCGGTGGCCCACCACGCGTAGCCGAGCGTCTTCCAGTACGCGTGGCGGCTGAGTACGTGCGTCCACTCGACCGGCCCCTGCAGCCACTGCACGTCGCGCTCCAGCGTCTTCGGCACGCCCAGGATATTGAACTCACGGGCCAGCACGCGCTCGGCGGAAGGCACATGCCGCTCCATGCCGCCGAAAAGCTCCTCCTCCAGCGCCATGATCGCTTCACGGTCGTCGCGCGACCACGTCCACCTCGGCGCCCGCCGCGTCTTCAGGTGCTCGAACCACGCCTCCTTCGCGGCCTCCCAGTCCTCGGCTTCGACCGCGTTCCTGACCGCCGCGAGGCCCTCGTGCTCAAGGTCCAGCAGCGAGAAGAACTCCGCCTCATCCTCGATGGCGATCTCCGCCGGCGGGAACGGCACCTGCTCCGCCAGCACCTCACCGCGCGGCTCAACGCTCAGCGCGAGATCGTCGATCCACAGCGTGGACTCCGCTGGATCGATCCCCGACGCCCGCAACGAGAAGTTGAACTCGTTGATATCCGATGCGATCTCGTCAAGCCCCGCGAACGCCTCCAGCGGCACGGAGATCGTCCGCCAGCCTTCGAAGTCCAGCGTGACGTAGTGGCGGCTCGCCGAGGCCACGATCTCCCCCTGCGGATGTTCCGGAGATGGCTCCACCCGCCGGATCAGCATCGGGGTCAGCCGCTCGCCGCCCGCCTCCGCGCGGATCCGGAAGCTCAGGTAGCGGAAGTCGCGGACATCGACGCCGGTCTCGACCTGAGCGCGGATCCAGTCGTAGTTGGGCTCCTGCGAAAGGTCGAAGGCATAACGAAGGGCGTTGCCTGCGTCACCGCCGGCCTCCACGACTTCAAGCCGGTCAAACTTCGACCGCCACGGTGTTGTGTGTTCGTCGAAATCGCAGATGACGAGCGATTGCTCCTGGGCGGAGGTGGCGGATACGACCAGCAGCAGTGCGAGGGTCAGTGGACAGCGCATTCATTCTCGCCTCTCATTCCGCGTGAGCGGCAGTTAACGCCGACTGCCCGGCATTTCGCGGTCCCGGCCTCGTTTCCTCGTCCTCGCTTTGCAACTGGTCCCCTCATTTCCGCCCCTGATACCACCGCGAGAATGACTGGGCCGAGGAGAAACCCAGCTCCTCGGCCATCTGCGCGTACGTTCGCCCCGCATCGACCATCTCCCGCGTCCTCGAGAGGCGGCAGGCATCGATGTATTCCAGCACCGTCATCCCCGTCTCGCGCTTGAACAGGCGCGCGAAGTGGTACTTGCTGTAGCCCGCGAGTCGCGCAAGACTCGCGAGGTCGTCGCCGCGCCCCGCGGTCTCCTCGATGTGGTCGCAGATAGCGGCTACCACCGCGCGCTGGAAGCCGCCCCGGTCCTCGTCGCGCGCCGCCTCGTCTCCCGCCTCCAGCAGCGTCGCCACCAGCAGCTGCGCGACCGCCATCAGGCGAAGCTTCCGCAAGTCAGGCTCGCACGCCTCCCACGCCACCTTCCACTGCGCGATCGCGTCCTGGCTGTGCGGCAGCACCAGCGCCCACCCGCGCCGCCAGCGCCCATCCGCCACCTCGATCATCCGGGCGGTCGCGCGGTTTCCGTGCAGCGCAAACCACAGCTGACGCGCATCCGGCAGGTGGGGGGCAGGTTCGGCGTCATGCGCATCGAACGGACCGAAGAAGAAGGCGCTGCCCGGTCGGCAGGGGAAGATACGCTCACCGTGCGCATGGCGGCCGCCGCCGCTCACTACCAGCATGATCTCGGGGTGCGTGTGCGCGTGAGGTTTCTCGCGCAGCCACCGGTCATGACGCGGATCGTCCACGGCGCCTTCGTCGGAGTCGCCGAAGACTGGCTGCCAGCACTCGCTGTGGAGCAGCAGGTCGATCTCATCGGAATCAAGCAGCGTGCTCTCGACGCTCATCGACCTTCGCACTCCTTGTATATGATTCGCACGTTTCGTTTATTGCATTTCGCATGGCGGCCTGCGTAGTATATCTTTGACGCGAAGTCAGCGCAATAATAGGTGAACGACCCGGGGTCGGTCCTTATCCTTCGTATCCTGTGCATCCTGTCAGATGTCGTTCCCACCTTCGGAGGTGCGAGAGATGAAAGCCGGACGCGAAGAACTGATGGAGATCGTCGATCTGTGGGGATACTCGGATGACGCACAGGAGAAAATCCTCGCGATCCTCGAGAGCGAGGACGTGCCGCCGCCGCACCTGTTCCGCTACTACGGGCCCAGCGACGGAAAGGGGAAGGTCTGGCAGGCCGAGCGGCTCTTCGAGGAGACGATCGGCACGAAGTACGCGCTGGCAGTCAACTCCGGCACATCTGCGCTAATGTCCGCCGTCGCGGCCGCCGGCATCGGCCCGGGCGACGAGGTGCTCGTGCCCGGCTACACGTTCTTCGCCTCAGCCTCGATCATCGTGGCCTCGCGCGCGATCCCGGTCATCTGCGAGGTGAACGACT